>NZ_CP090051.1:322955-645911 GCF_021391335.1 Allobranchiibius sp. GilTou73
GGCGTCATTGAACGGGAACACAGCCCTCACCTCGAGGTCCGGTGATCCTGTGGTCGCGCGGAGTGTCACCAGTCCGATTAGTAGCGTTGCCGCAACTAACACGAAACTGGCCACGGTAGCCACCGTCGTCAACGACCCAGCACGATCAACGCCGAGCCCGAAATCCCACCAGCACGACACCACCACCGCCGAAATGCACGCCAACAGAACAAGAGTCAGCAACGCCGTTGCGACACCCTTGGCTTTTTCTGCGTGCCCTAACGAAAGAATGAGGCAGCCCCCTTACAACAGGTAGCGAAAGTATATCGAGGCGCGTTGTACGGTCACCTCAGACAGCATCCGTCGGCGGGTTTGGTAGGTCCCATTTACCGAATCGAAGGTAGAAGGAAAGAAACGGATCCGACATGGACAGAGTGTCGTCGACATAGGCCAAAGCAGGATCGCTGTTTCCTTTGTTCTTGTCTGCGATCGCGTTCATCCGGCCGAGGGCGAAGGCCACGTTTTGGGTGGTAGGAGGATCCTCGAAGTGCTCGGCGATGACTCTTGCCAACCGTTGTGTCGGGATTTCGCGAACGGGGCCCATGCGAGCTAGGCCATAAAGTACGGCCCCATAGATGTCAGTCGATTGTCCAGTCTTCAACTTACGTGCCAGACGCGGCTGTCCCTTCGTTCGTGGACCTCGCCTCAAGAGCTCGAAAACCCCAGGCACGTAACGGGTCGCAATGTCCTGAAAGAAGCCTTCGACATGGGCAGGCAAGTTCATTTGGACGGATGCGTTAGCAGTCTCCCGAATTCCGCTACTCAGGCAGTAATCCAGACACAGTTGTTGCATGAGGAACGGAGCGCCCAGGCTGTTCTCGGCGAACTTTTTCGCTATCTGATCGCCCGGGTCAATCATGTTGAGAGCCGCGAAGCCAGAGCGCGCGATGTAGACAAGCTCCGTCAGCGACCACGGGGTGATCTCTTGCTGCCAAAGACGCCCGAGCATGTCGGTCTCCTCTCGCACTACGCGAAACGCATCGTGCGGCACGGCGATCATGACCACGGGAACATCGGTAATCAGACCCTTGATCGCCCGCACTAGATCCAACTTCAGCGTGTCTGGAACGTAGTGAAAGTCGTCGACAACGACCGGAACATTCAATGCCACTAGCGCCTCTCGAGCCACCGCAGCAATTGGCCGACGCGCGCTCGTGGTGACCTGCGACGACGAGCCTGCGCTGCCACCCAAGTTCCCTGTGACGCTGCCCACTCCCGGAACGCCAACCGTGGCCGACAGCCCTCCCGATTTCACACGATCGGCGCCAGTCGTCCACTGGACTTGGTCGTAAAGATTGAGAAACTCGATCACCCGCTCCCAGAGATCGTCAAGAGAACGAAGCTCCCCGCCTGTGAGCCAAAGGGCCTCATCACGAGGAAGGAGCTTTTCGACCACCACCGTCTTCCCTGACTTCGTCGGGCCCGAAACGGTAAGTGCCGCTCCCTGGTGTGCGAGGTATCGCTGAATTACCCCCTCAACATCATTATCATCTCGGGGGTTGTATGTAACGTCGGGCACGCGACCGGGGGTAAAGACGTCCCCGACAGCGACCACTGGGATTTGGCTCATGCGTAGGCATTTTGGCAGATGATCGTTCGTCGCACTCCCGATGAGGAGCGCTCACTGTCCTGCTTCACCCGTCCAACGTGTGTTGTCCCTGCTAGCGAGCAAGGCGGGGCCGTGCGCCGCGGAAGGCTTCGTTAGCACCTTCGCCCCCGCCACGCACGGTTGGAACAGCCCGTTTGACCAACGGCTACCGGGTAGCCGCGGGCTGGGTGTCTCGTAGAGCATCCCGGGCGCGGTCACCCCGCCTCGAGCCCCCCCCCCCCCCCCAGTACCGCTGCATGACAGGCGTCAGGCGCCCGTCGTGGTTCCACAAACAGTGAACCCGCTCGTCAAGACGGACTCTTTTCACGGTACGGCGACTGCCCGTTCCGTAGGACCCGTCAGGACCTCTCCGCCGGAACAGGGAGCTCGTATGGCCGCATTGCGCGACACCCCTCAGCGCACCCCAGCCAGGCAGTCGTCTCCGCGCTCCGTGTTCATTCCTTGCTGCATCTCGACAAGTCGGGCGCCATCGGCGGCTTGAGTTCGGGGTGAATCGGGCGGGACTCCAAGTAACCTGCGAACACTATGAATGCGCATCAGGGGGATGACGCTCGGCTTGCTGCCGAGGCACGGGCGCGGGTGTTGATCGATCGCCAGCTGACCAACGCCGGATGGGTCGTTCAAGACAAGAAGGCGTTGAACCTCTTCGCCGCTCAGGGTGTCGCCTGCCGCGAGGTCTCGATGAAGTCAGGCCACGGTCGCGCGGACTACCTGCTGTACGTCGATCAACGCGTCGTCGGCGTGATCGAGGCCAAGCCGCAGGGCACGACGCTGAGCGGAGTGGAGTGGCAGTCCGCGACGTATGCCGAGGGCCTGCCGGCCGACATACGACTCAAGGCGCTGACGCGTGGTGGCCGGCTGCCGTTCGTGTTCGAGGCGAGCGGCAGCGAGACGCACTTCACCAATGGTTACGACCCCGACCCGCGGGCACGGCAGCTGCTCGGTTTCCCGCAGCCGGCGACGCTTGCGCGCCTCATCCGGGACGCCGACATCGCCCCGGACGCACCCACGTGGCGGGCGAAGGTGCGGGATCTCCCGGAGTTGGACACGTCCGCGCTGCGCCCCGCGCAGATCACCGCGATCACCGGCGTCGAGCAATCGCTGACCGCGCAGCACTTCGACCGGTCCCTGGTGCAGATGGCGACCGGTGCGGGTAAGACGTACACCGCGGTCACGCTGGCCTACCGGTTGCTGAAGTTCGGCGGGTTCAAGCGGACCCTGTTCTTGGTCGACCGCAATAACCTCGCCGACCAGACGATCGCGGAGTTCCAGAACTACCGCACGCCAGGCGACGGGCGCCGGTTCACCGAGATCTACAACGTCGACAAGCTCACTCGTGCCGGCATGCTCGCCAGCAGCAACGTGGTCATCTCCACCATCCAGCGCGTGTACAGGGCACTGCAGGGCGAGGATGTGAGCGCCGAGGACGACCCGGGCCTGGACGACTTCGTGCCCGACTCCCCCGTCACTGTCGCCTACAGTCCGCAGCTACCGCCGGAGACGTTCGACCTGGTCGTAGTCGACGAGGCGCACCGCTCGATCTACGGCGTGTGGCGCGACGTGCTGGAGTACTTCGACGCCCACGTCGTTGGCCTCACTGCGACCCCGGGCAAGCAGACGTTCGCGTTCTTCCGGCAGAACCTAGTGTCGGAGTACACCTACCCGCAGTCGGTCGCCGACCGGGTCAACGTCGACTTCGACCTCTACCGCATCCGCACCGAAATTTCCGAACGCGGCGGATTGATCGAGGCGACCACAGTCGTGCCAAGGGTCGACCGGCGCACCCGCAAGCAACGCCTCGAGGCCTTGGATGAGGACCTGGAGTACACCCACAAACAGCTCGACCGTGCGGTCACCGCGAAGTCGCAGATTCGGCTCGTGCTCGAGACGTTCCGCGACCGGCTGTTTACCGAGATCTTTCCTGGCCGCTCGACCGTTCCGAAGACGCTGATCTTTGCCAAGGACGACGCGCACGCTGAGGAGATCGTCACCACCGTGCGCGAGGTGTTCGGCAAGGGCAATGATTTCGCCGCGAAGATCACCCACAACGCGCACGACCCCAAGGGCCAGCTGCAGGCGTTCCGGACGTCGCCGAGTCTGCGCGTCGCCGTCACTGTCGACATGATCGCCACGGGCACCGACGTGAAGCCGCTGGAGTGCGTGTTCTTCATGCGCGACGTGCGCTCGGCGCAGTACTTCGAGCAGATGAAGGGCCGCGGCGCCCGCACCATCGCCCCCGCCGACTTCCAGTCCGTCACCCCGGACGCGTCCGGGAAGGACCGGTTCGTCATCGTCGACACGGTCGGCGTCACTGAGCACGACTTCGTCGACCCACCGCTGAACCGGCAGAAGGGTGTCTCGCTCAAGAAGCTGCTCGACAAGGCCGCCACGCTGTCCCTCACCGAGGACGAGACCGCCACCCTCGCTTCCCGCCTGGCCAAGCTCGAGCTCGACCTCACCCCCGCCGAACGTGACGAGCTCGATGGCGTCGCCGGCGGATCCGTACGCGGAATTGTGCGGGGTCTGGTCGACGCCGTCGACCCCGACGTCCAAGCCACAGCGACTCAGGGGCAGGCCGATCCTGCCGAGGCGATCCAACGGCTCCTCGACGGCGCAACCAAGCCGCTCGCCGCGAACCCGGAGTTGCGCGGCCGCATCCTCGAGCTGCGCGCCACCCACGACCGTGTGATCGATGAGGTGAACGCCGACGCGCTGATCTCCGCCGGCGGCATCATCGACACCGGCCGGGCCCGCTCCGTGGTCGAGTCCTGGGAGGCGTACCTCGAGCAGCACCGCGATGAGATCACCGCGATCCAGCTGCTCGGTGAAGCCCGCGTCAGACGGATCAACTTTGCCGACATACAAGAACTCGCCGACCGGATCAGCAGGCCGCCGCACAATTGGACGCCCGACATCATCTGGAGCGCCTACGAGACGTTGTACATCGACCGCGTGCGCCACAGCGACCGGCACACCCTCACCGATCTGGTGTCGCTGCTGCGCTATACCGTCGGCGCCGACGACGAACTCGTTCCGTACGCCGACCGCGTGCGCGAGCAGTACGTTGCCTGGCTGGCCCAGCAGGAGCAAGCCGGCACGAATTTCACTGAGACGCAAAGGTGGTGGCTGGACCGGATGGTCCAAGTGATCGCGAACTCCGCAGGCATCACCGCTAAGGATCTTGACGAAGCGCCGTTCACCGAACGTGGGGGCGTGGACGGTGCGTTGCGCGACCTCGGCGACCAGGCGGAGGATCTATTGGAGAACCTCAACGCTGAGCTCACGGCATGAGCACTACCCAAGACTGGGAGACGACCACCTTCGGCGCGCAGTTCAAGGTGCGGTACGGGAAGGCCTCCCCGAAAGCCGACCGCTCGCCAGAAGGCGCCATACCGGTCGTCGGATCGGCCGGCGAGATGGCACGTACAGGCGCACCTTTGGTCGAGGAGGCATGCCTTGTGATCGGCCGGAAGGGCAACGTCGGCCAGACGCACCTCATGCTGGGCGGCTCATGGCCGACGGACACCACTTACTACGTGGTGATGCGGGATGACCTCGACCCCAAATTCATTCAGTACCAGCTGGTTGCGCGGGATCTTCGCCAGCTTGACAGCTCAACCGCCACCCCGAGCCTCCGACGGCAAGACCTCGAGTCCGTACCGCTAGCGAAGCCGCTCTTAGGCGAGCAGCGGCGGATTGTCGAGATCCTCGAGAACCACCTCTCCCGCCTCGACGCAGCAGCGAAATCTGTCGGTCTAGCCCGACAACGAGCAAGCGCACTGGTGACATCCACAGCCTCGGCGATGGTCGAACGGTCCCGGCTGGCCGAAACTCAACCACTCGGTACCTATGCCACATCGGTCACCTACGGAACCAGTGCCAAAGCTCACGCGGCTGCATCGCAAGCAGATGTGCCGGTCCTGCGCATGGGGAACATTCAGGATGGCCAGCTTGACTGGGATTCGTTGAAATACATTCCGTCGACCCATCCAGACGTCCTCAGGACATCGCTGGAACTCGGCGATCTGCTGTTCAATAGGACGAACAGCGCCGAACTCGTCGGCAAGAGCGCTGTCTATCACGGCGAGCGGCCCGCGACCCTGGCCTCCTACTTGATCCGAGTGCGATTCGACAACCGAGTGCTGTCGGACTGGGCAAGCCTCGTCATCAATAGTCCGTATGGTCGTCGGTACATCAGCTCAGTAATGTCTCAGCAGGTTGGCCAAGCCAACGTCAATGGCACAAAGCTGAGGGCATTTCCGCTTCCTGTCCCACCGATCTCGGAACAAGCCTCATACATCAACGAGTTTTTCGCTGCTGTGGAAGTCGCCGAGGACGTACACCGAACTTGCCACGGCACTCTCGAGCGATGTGCTTCCCTGCGTCGGTCTCTCCTTGCGGCAGCGTTCAGCGGAAAGCTCACCGGTCGCCGCACCGACAACGAAGTCATTGAGGAGATGGCCCAGTGATCCCCGACTTCCAAACGCTGATGCGGCCTGTCCTCGCCCTCCTGGCAGATGGCACCGTCCGCCGGTCCCGCGACGTCAAGGACGTCATGGCCGAGGAGTTCGGGCTCACGGAAACCGAGCGAGCTGAGCTTCTGCCGAGCGGACGGCAACGCACGATCGACAACCGAGTCGGGTGGTCGCTCACCTACCTCTCGCAGGCCGGCCTCGTCACGCGGCCGAGCCGCGGGCATGTCAAGATCACGGACGACGGTCGTGCGGCTCTCGAAGCAAACCCGTCGCGCATCGACATGAAGACCCTCGAGGCGTACCCGGCCTACCTCGAATTCCGTGACCGGACGCGCGACAAGACCTCCCCCATGAGCTCCGCCGTCCACGAAGAGCCGAGTGAGGCGACACCCAGCGACCTCATCGAGCAGGCTCTCTCGACGAACCGAGCGGCGGTCGAGGGTGAGGTCCTGCAAGCAGCGCTGGCACTCTTACCCACCGGGTTCGAGGAACTGGTCATACGGCTCCTGGCGAGCATGGGTTACGGCACGGCTGGATCGGTCGAGCGCACCAGTGCATCGGGCGACGCGGGTGTCGACGGCATCATCAGCCAGGATCCGCTCGGCCTCGATCGCATCTACGTCCAGGCGAAGCGGTACGCCGAGGATCGGACCATCGATCGTCCAAGGATCCACGAGTTCGCCGGCGCCCTCCTCGGAAAGCAGGGCGACAGAGGTGTATTCATCACGACGTCGCGGTTCTCGAGTGGCGCAATCCAGGAAGCCGAGCGGATCAACGCACGCATCGAGCTGATTGACGGTCGACGGCTGGCCGAGCTGCTCGTCGCCTACGGCGTGGGCGTGCAGGCCGATCAGACGGTGACGTTGCACCGGCTCGACGAGGACTTCTTCGAAGGTCTGTGACGCCGCAATATTCGCAATGTTCGTTTTGTTCGTTTGATGTAGGGTAGTCAGTAGAACCGAGGAGGTAGATCATGCGCCGGGCTGCAGCAGTACCCGCGCCACGCACGTACATCACGGATGATCAAGAAGACGCCCAGATCCTCGACTTCGTCCGCGCGCTGGAAGCCGCTGGCGTTCGCGCACCAGAGGCAATGCCGTCTCTCGTCGCCGCCGACGGCACACGCCACGAACTCCCTCCCGCCATGTACGAGGTTCTCAAGCAGGTCGCCGAGGCATTGGCTGGCGGCATGGGCGTCACGGTCGCCCCGCTCAACGCAATGCTGACAACCCAGGAGGCCGCGGACTACCTCGGAGTCTCTCGTCCGACCTTGGTCCGGATGCTTGAGCGCGGGGATCTACCGATGGAGAAGCCGGGACGGCATCGCTTCGTCCAGCTGAGCGACCTGGTTGAGTTCCAAGAGCGGCAACGTGTTCAGCGACGAAATGCTCTGTCCGAGATGCAGCGGCAAGGCCAGGAGGACGGCCTGTACGACGCCACAGACGGCCCTGCACCGCGCACCCGCTGATCCGTGACGTTCCCCGTCTTCTTCGACACGTGCGCGCTGTTCGGCGGCACGCTTAACGACACCTTCCTTCGTCTTGCTGAGCTCGGTGCCTACCAGATCCTCTGGTCGGATGGAGTGCTGACCGAGCTCGAACGCAACCTCGCCGACCGCGTCGGACCAGAGGGCGCAAGGCGACGGGTCTCAGCGATGCGCGCAGCGTTTCCCGATGCCGCTGTCGCAGATTATGAGGATCTCGCACACGCCATGACCTGCGAGCCGAAGGATCGGCACGTGCTGGCCGCGGCCGTACGAGGGCATGCCGAGGTCCTGATCACGTTCAATATCAAAGACTTCCCCGCGTCGTCGCTCGCACCTCATGCAGTGACGGTTGTGCATCCCGACGACTTCCTGCTGGACCAACTCGACCTGCATCCCGCTCGCGTTGGCGCCGCGCTAATCGGCCAAGTGCTCGACGCCAACAGGCCGCCGCTGACCATGTCAAGACTTCTCGGCATACTCGGGCGATCCGACGTCCCTAGATTCTCCGCCGAGGCGCGGCGCCACGACTTCCTCGTCCCAGGAGAATCAAATGACTGACTCGCGCCGCCTGGTCGACAAGCTCTGGTCGTATTGCGATGTGCTCCGCGACGACGGGGTCGGTGTCATCGAGTACACCGAGCAGCTGACATACCTGCTGTTCCTGAAGATGGCGCAAGAGCGGGCCACCCGGAAGCTCGTGCCCGAGCGGATCGTGCCTGATGAGTACTCGTGGCAGAATCTCCTCGACGCGCAGGGTGATCGGCTCGAGTTCGAGTACACCCGCATCCTCAACGGCCTCGCCCGCGAGAGTGGTGTTATCGGCACGATCTTCCGAAAGGCACAAAGCCGCATCCAGGACCCGGCGAAGCTGCGACGGCTCGTCGTCGATCTCATCGACAAGGAGAACTGGTCGCAGTCTGGCACCGACATCAAGGGCGACGCGTACGAAGACCTCCTCTCCAAGGGTGCGTCCGATAAGGGCTCCGGTGCCGGGCAGTACTTCACGCCCCGCGCATTGATCGAGGCGATCGTCGACGTCGTACAACCGACGGTCGATGACACGGTCGTCGATCCGGCCTGCGGTACCGGCGGGTTCCTCTTGGTTGCTCATGACCACGCCTCGCGCGGCGCCGAATCGATGACGCCGACGCAGCGCGACCACCTACGCGACGACTTCGTGGCCGGTTACGAACTTGTCGACGGCACAGCCAGATTCGCCGCGATGAACCTGCTGCTGCATGGCATGGGGACATCCAATGGCGCTTCCCTCATCGAGGTGCGCGACTCTTTGATCGCAGATCCCGGTCGCCGCTGGTCCGTCGTGCTCTCGAACCCGCCGTTCGGTCGGAAGTCGTCGTTGACCATGATCGGTGCGGATGGTCGAGAGGCGCGGGAGGACCGCGAGATCGAACGCCAGGATTTCGTTGCAACCACGAGCAATAAGCAGCTGAACTTCGTCCAGCACATCGCCACAATCCTCGACACCAACGGTCGCGCGGCTGTCGTCCTGCCGGACAACGTGCTGTTCGAAGGCGGCGCCGGCGAGACCATCCGCCGCAAGCTGCTGGCCGATTTCGACCTGCACACCATGCTCCGTTTGCCGACCGGACTCTTCTACGCCCAGGGCGTCAAGGCGAACGTGCTGTTCTTCGACAAGAAGCTCGCCCGGCCCGGGCAGCCGTGGACCGAGCGGCTCTGGGTCTACGACCTGCGTACCAACAAGCACTTCACCCTCAAGCAAAACCCGCTGCGGCGTGCGGACCTCGACGAGTTCGTTGCGGCGTGCACCGCGACAGAGCGCGTCGAGTCCGAACGCTGGAAATCGTTCACGTACGACGAGATCGTCGCGCGCGACAAGGCCAACCTCGACATCACGTGGCTCAAGGACGACTCGCTCGAGGACCTCGACAACCTCCCGTCGCCAGACGTGATCGCCCGCGAGATCGTTGAAGACCTCACCGCTTCACTCGCCGAGTTCGAAGCAGTGGCAGCATCGTTGGAGGAGCAGTTGCGCAGCTAACGGTCCGCGCCAACGCTCTCCGCCGGATCCATTCCGGCACAGGCTGGTAGCTCTTGGCGCTAGCCGCATGAGGACGCGCGGGCAGCGACCTTGTTCGCACACGACACGGGCGTGCCCGGCCTCGTAGACACCCCTTACACGTTCGAAACGGTCAGCGCTCTCCGCGTAGCTACGCGGGTTCGCGTGCTGCGGGCCGATCCGTCTGACCTGGATCGAACCGCCGGTGCTCATTCCGGCTGCATACCTATTGTTCGGCCATCGCGCTACCGCGCGAGTTCGCCCGCCTTATAGCGATACTGCCCGCTCAGAATTACGTGAAGTTTAAGAAGCGGACACGTACGCGGGTCCCTGCCCTCTGGACTAAGGCCATTCCTCTGCTGCTATCAGCCACTCGCGCACATTGACGGACTTCGTCGAGGCCGACCGGAAGACCGGCTTCATCTTGAATGAAGCCGGTCGGATAGTCACTTCTAATCGGTTAAGAACGCAGGATGCAAGGCTGTCCTCTCGATGGCGATGCACACGGGTCGACCAATATCGTTGTATGCGATCGCCCCCAGCTCAGGCCAGGGAGTATTCATCCCGCCCAATTGGAAAGCATCAGACATCTCTTCCATGTGCGCAAAAACGGCATCCTCAGGTTCGGAAGCTGCTCCAAATAGAACCAAGACTTTACTGTCGGTCTTCACGTAATGTGGAAAGCAGTAATTCTTAATATCAGTGGGCAGAAGGCATATTTTCAACGAAAGAAGATGGTCTCCGTCGTCAAGGGAGATACGGGCTTTTTTGCCGTCTTCCCGCTTTAGCTCGGCGAACGTGCTCACCTTGAATTCACCTTCCTTCGGGAGAAATGTCATTATTATATTCGTCCCATCGGATGGGTCGATATCTAGGCGCGTTATGTCAAGATCAGGCAGAGTCTCCTTTCGATCCTCCTCGTCTAGCGAATTCTCATGATTGGTTACTCTTGCTGGCGAACCAAGGTTGAGGCCCGAGAAGAACGCTTTCGAGAGTCGTTGACCACGTTTGAGGCGTCCACTCTCAAATAGGGTCCACGACCTTGTCTGGTGATCGGAAAAGTAGAGCCGAATTCGAAGGTCTCCTGCGAGCTGTACCCCAAAGCCAAGCAAGAATTCCACACTTCGCTCAGGCCCAATCGCAGGCACAGTGAAAAACTGGGCTTCAGAGCCCGCTTCATCTGAGAACTCGAGATTCTCATGGACTGGGGCCACCATTAGTCCTACAGCTTCAATGCGGTCCCTCGACGAGTTACGGGCACGAGCAACAATTCGCCCGTCAGACCGGTGATCGATCCAAGCCGTAACCTGGAGGGCCTGCTCCCGCCTCTTACCAGCACGCCGAGAAAAATATGCATAAAGGGCCATCACCGCAGTAATGGACCATGAAATTAGATCTCCGGTAGTTCCAGGCGCCCACCACTCTTGGATCCACTGCCCGAAGTTTTCGGTGTGCATGGGCCCCAGCCTAGGCCGGATCAGCCCTGGCAGGTTACGGCTCTGTCGGAATACGTGTGCGGTAGTTTCAAGTGCCCGGCCCAGGGGGGTGGTGCATCGATGCGGCAGGTCGGCTTGCGCATCTCTGACGACTGGCCCGAGAACTGACGGCGTCACTGACGGTCCGCAGCGACCAGAAAGGGATCGGGGCCGTGCCGTGCTCGCCCTATCGCAGAGCGCTAAAGGGCGGACCGGTCGCGAGGGCGAGGCTATATGGCGGTGGCAGGCAACACGAGGATGGAACCATCGCCGTTCTTGACAATCTCAATGACGACATCCGTCACATGGCCGCCTGAACGAACGTCGTCGGCGAGATCGCGCAGCCGGTAGGAGGCACGAAGGAGCGCGTCGACGTTCCCTCGAGGAAGAAGGGTTTCGCGCAGGCGCTCCGGAGCGCGAAGTCGCAGACCGGAGATTTGCGTCAGGACGGCTGCAATATCGCCCTCCAACTTGTCGACGCGCGCGTTGTCCTGCTGAAGGCTCTTCACGAACTGTTCGAAGGGATTGGTCTCATCTCCCTGACCGTGCTCAACCGCTTGCAAAACCACCACTCTGCGCTTCAGCGCAATCGCTAGCGCCGCAAGTTCAAGGTGCGCACGGAATTCTCCACCACGGCCCTCGATGCCGCGGAACTCCGAAGTCACCCTGTCCAGCGGCACCGGCCCCTCGGGTAGGCGGTCTACCGCTGTACGCCACCGGGCAAGTCGATCACGTGCGAGGGCAATGGCGGTGTCGATCACGTTGACCGCGGAGTCCAAACCGAGGGAGGCCCCAATCTTGCCACGATCCAAGAGGATGGAAGTCGCCTTGTCTATCGCGTCCTGGCATCCGTTGAGGTCCGCGCGCTCGCGGTCGAGGTTGTCCGAGTGAAGCTTCTCCAGAAGTCTCGTAATGTTCTCAATCGCACGTTGCCGTTGATGATCGGCATACGCGCTGACCCCAACTGCCACCGCCATCAACACCAGTGGAGCGGCCACTGTCAGAGCCCCTGCCCCTGCTGCTGCTGCCCCGGCCGTGCCCGCGGCTCCACTCACCGCGCCAGCCGTCGCAGCTTCGGCAGGAACAGGAACAAACGATGCCTGTGCTACCACCCCGCTCGCATCGACCAGCGGACCGCGGATCCCACCCGCGACTCCCTTCGCGACCATAGGGCGAACCAGGCCTTTACCCACTTGGGCAGCCACCTTCGCCGGGACCACCATGCGGTAGAGGAGCTCACCAGAACCTGCAACGTCGGCCGGCGTGGAAGCGGACAGAGCGGTGCGCGTCACAAGCTCACTGAGGTGCTTGGCGAGGGGGCTCATTGCATCGAGCGGTATGCCCACGCTGCGGTCAAACTCTTTCGGCATCGGGTGCGCCTCAAGCGTGACCACCGGCGAATCCGCGAACGCCGCCAACGCCGACCGCAGCTCGGCGAGACGCTGCGGAGACATCGTCCTGGTCCCCTCGAAGATCCCAGGCATACGGGTGTCGTCTTTCGTGGCCAGCGGCCACACCGGCACGGTCCCCTCGCCGCTATGAGTCATCCGCGCATCTTTGCTCAAAGCACTGGCTCAGTGGGTCTTCCTGCGCGGGTGTCGTTTGACGACATCGCTTTTACGCGCCGGGCACCAGCTCAAGCGTGCACCGGCGCACGGGGCTTCTTGCCAACGCGGTTGTTAGCCATGTTGCGGTGCGTCGCCCGCATCTGTCGCCTGCGGGAGGAATCGAACGTAGAACGGCTGTTCCGATAAGCAGTTCAGTAGCCTGCAGCTCTCAGTAACCTGCCAGCTCCGAAAGCTTCGCCGCGATCTCGGCATCGCGGCCCCGTGCGACATGCTGGTATCGCATCGCCGCCTCCGCGGTGAGGTGCCCAAGCCGGTCCATCGTCTCCTTGGGTGTCGCGCCGGCTAGTGCAGCGAGCACCGCGCCGGTGTGGCGGAGGTCGTGGAGGCGCATGTCCGGGCGTCCGGCGGCCGTCCTGGCCTTCATCCAGTGGCGGCGGACGGTGTTGGAATGGACCTGGCGAGTCCTGTCCCCCACGGCTGCGAACAGCAGTGCATCCGTGTCTCGTTCAACGAAGCGGAGATGGTTCGTGACAGCCTCGACGATGTGGGGTGGCATCGACACAGACCGCTGTTGACCATTCTTGGGTGTACCGACGACCGGGGTGCTGTGGTCCCACGTAACTGCTCGTCGCACGTGGATGAGGCCCGCCCTGACATCAACATCTCCGCGACGTAGCTCGGCGAGCTCACCGAAGCGCAGTCCACACCATGCCGCGATGAGAATGAAAGCCCAGTAACGCTGCGGCATTTCGTTCATCAGCGTGACGATCTCCTCGGGAGATGCCGGGTCTATCGGGCGCTGCCGTCTTGCGATGCCGGCGCTTCGGATGGTGCACGGGTTCTTGGTCAGGATGTCGTCCCGCACTGCCTCGTTCAGAACGGCGCGCAACAGCGAGTAGACCTGCGCTCGTTGAGTCGGGGTGTTCGGATCGAGGGTCGCGTACCAAGTTCGGACGACGGGCGGCGTGATGTCTCGCAGTGACACCTCGGCGAACACCGGAAGGATGAACCGATCCAGCTGCCTCCGATAAAGCGCACGAGTGAGCTGCTTGACCTCGCGCTGCAGCAGCCACGACTCGGCGTACGGGCCGAATGCCTCCGTCGCGCGCTGAACCTGTGCCCGTCGCGACTTGGCGGGCGACCACTCGTCGTTCTGAATGAGCCGACGCTCGCCTGCGAGCCAACCCTCGGCGTCTGACTTCGTCTGGAAGGTCGACGGCGCACGGTGGATCCCCTCATCCGGGCCCATGTAGTACGCCTGATAGCGGCGGTTTGAACGCCTCCGGATCGTCCCGAAGTCCCGCTTCGCCCGGGTCACGACGCGCCGTTTGCGGACACATTTGGGCATAACTGGGGCATAACTGGAGGTACTTTGGGTCTTCTTACGCCCACGGCTCCCATACGTTGAAGGCTACAACGTCGCAGGTCAGAGGCATATAGGGTGGATCTGCGCCGAGCAAGAGACGGGCGCGTAGAGAATTCAAATCCTGTCACCCCGACCAGCTCACAGAACGGCCCTGACCTGCGGAAACGCGGATCAGGGCCGTTCTTCGTGCGTCGTGCTCAGCGCGTGACGGCCGAGGGGTCGGGCGAGATGATCCGCAGCGCGCCCGGCAGCACCGTCGCCATGATCGGCAGCGGAGCGAGAGGGTCGCCGTCGGCGTACGCCTGGACGCCATCGGCCTCTATACGCACCTCGCGCCCGCGCAGCACGACGATCTCCGCGTTGGCGGTGTGGGTGCCGCGGTAGACCTGCGGCAGCTTGCGGATGAAGCTCGCCCGGCTGCCCGCTCCGAGGAGCAGGACGTCGAGCAGCCCGTCGCGCGGGTCGGCGTCCGGGGCGATGTGCATGCCCTTGCCGTAGTAGCCGGAGTTGGCGGCCACGACGGTGAACCCCTCGAAGGTGTGCTCGGCGCCGTCGACCGTGACGCGGTACGTCGTGACCGGGAACGTCGCCATCGCACGGAGCGCCCCCAGCGGGTACTGCAGAGCTCCCGGCACCCGCTTCATCTCGTTCACGAGCTGCGACGCGAGGGAGTCGACACCGGCGTAGACGCTGCCGACCACGACCCTGTCGCCGACACCGATCGCGTCGACGGGACGCACGTCGCCGTCGCACAGAAGCGACGCAAGCAGCTCCCCGTGCCTCGGTATGCCCAGTTGGCGGGCGAAGTCGTTCCCCCGGCCCGCGGGCGCGATCCCGAGCGTGACCCCATGACGCACCGCGGCGGCGGCCACGGAGCTCACCATCCCGTCACCACCGACCGCAACGCACACCTCGCCCTCGCCGGTGTCGGCGACCAGGTCGTCGGCCGCCTCGATGCCGGGACTCACTGTGGACCGCACCTCGGCACCCCGCGCCCGAAGGGCTGCACCGACCTCGGCAGCCATGCGGGCGCCGCGTCCTGCTCCGGAGTTCGGATTCACGAGGAGATGGAAGGCCCGCGTCATGGGATCAGTACACCCGGGTTCAGGACCCCTGCAGGGTCGACGCTCCGCTTGACCGCGCGCAGCACGTCCGTGCCGATGGGGCCGATCTCCTCGGCGTACCAGGGCTTATGGTCCCGGCCGACCGCGTGGTGGTGGGTGATCGTCCCGCCGGCCGCGACGATCGCGTCGGACGCGGCCTGCTTGGCGGTGTACCACTGGGCGCGCGGGTCGTCGGTCTCCCGGCACGCCACCGTGAAGTAGAGCGAGGCCCCCGTGCGGTAGACATGCGAGATGTGGCACAACACGATCGGGTTCGTCCCCTGAGCGCTCAGCGCGCCCTCGAGCGCCGCCTTCACCTGCGCGTACAGGTGATCCAGGTTGCTCCAGAACGTCGCCGTCTCCAGCGTCTCGACCAGGACGCCCTGGTCGAGCAGCGCGTCGCGCAGGTAGGGCGCGTTGAACCGGCCCTCGGCCCACTCCTCGCCGTCCTCGGCACCGAGCGGGGTGCCGCCCAGACCCTGCAGCACCTCGCCGACCTCACGGCGCATCCGCTCCACCCGATCGTCCGTGCCCTCGTATCCGCAGACCATCAGCGCACCGCCGCCCGAATCGGCGCCGATGCTCTCCGGCTTCGCGAGGTTCAACGACGTCTCGGTCTCGTCGGACAATCGCAGCACCGTGGGGTTGATGCCGTCCTGGGTCAGGGTGCGCATCGCGGTCGCCCCACCGACGAACGTCGGGAAGCGCCAGGTCTCGTAGACCGCGGTCACGGGTTTCGTCCGCACGGCGAGTCGCACCTCGGTGACGATCCCGAGCGTGCCCTCGGAGCCGAGCACGAGCTGACGCAGATCGGGCCCGGCGGCGCTCGCCGGCGCGACGCCGAGCTCCCAGGTGCCGAGCGGCGTCGCGACCTTGAGCCCGACGACCATCGTGTCGAATCGGCCATATCCCGAGGAGGACTGGCCGCTCGAGCGGGTCGCTGCGAAGCCGCCGACGGTCGCGAACTCGAACGACTGGGGGAAGTGGCCGAGGGTCATCCCGTGCTCGCCCAGCAGCTCCTCCGCGCGCGGCCCGGAGACCCCGGCCTGCAGCACCGCCGTGCTGGACACCTCATCCACGTCGACCAGACGGTCGAGCCGGCCGAGATCGATCGCGACCACCGCGACGAGCCCGTCCCTCGAGGCGGTGAGGCCGCCGACGACCGAGGTGCCGCCGCCGTAGGGCACGACGGCGATCCGACGCTCGGAGCAGAGGCTCACGAGCGCCTGCACCTCGTCGTGGTCGGCGGGTCGCAGCACCGCGTCCGGGGCAGCTGCGGCGTCGCCACCGCGCAGGGCCAGCAGGTCAGGGGTGGACTTGCCACCCGTATGCAGCAGCCGCGGCTCAACGCCCGTGTCGACGTGCTCGACACCGATCGCGTCCCGCAGGGCGTCGAGGACGTCGTCCGGCAGTCCGACGGCTGGAAGCTGCACGGCCTGCTGATCCACGGCGGGCCGTGGCGCGGGCGGCCCGAACGCGAGCTCGAGCATTGCCAGGGCGTTCGCGGGAAGAGTCGTCGTGCGAGCCGGGTCTCCCCAGCGGGACCAGTGCATCCGATCACTCATGGGCTAGAGTGTGACACAGTGCTTTGACCCGTAACATTGCAACGTCGATGCTCTCAGCCACTCGACAGCATCTGCCCGCGAAGGGCACTCTCGGAAGGCATCCATGTCCGGCGACACCGCCCTCAACCACCCCCGTCGGGCGCGTGAGCTCGCCGAGGCCACCGACGGGCGCCGGGTCGACCTCCTGGTGATCGGACTCGGCGCGACCGGCGCCGGTGTGGCGCTCGACGCGGCGTCCAGGGGGCTGAGCGTGGTGGCCGTCGACGCACACGACCTGGCGTTCGGCACGTCGCGGTGGAGTTCGAAGCTCGCCCACGGTGGGCTGCGCTATCTCGCCCACGGCCAGGTCGGCATCGCCCACGAGAGCGCGGCCGAGCGAGGGATCCTGTTGCGCCGCACGGCGCCCCACCTCGTGCGGCCCTCCCGGTGGCTGGTGCCGCTCACCCCGGACATCTCCCGCGGCAGCGCCGCGGTCATCGGCGCCGGTTTCGTCGCGGGTGACGTCCTGCGCCGGGTCGTCCGTACGCCGAGCGGCCTGCTGCCCCGGCCGAGTCGCGTCGGTGCCGCTCGCGCCCGCGAACTCGCACCCGCGCTCCGACACGACGTGCGGGGTGGGATCACCGCCTGGGACGCCCGCATCGAGGACGACGCCCGGCTCGTCATCGCGCTGGCCCGCACCGCAGCAGGTCGTGGAGCGCGCGTGCTGACCCGCGTCCGCGCCCTGGACGTGGCCGGCGACGGAGCCCGGGTGCGCGACGAACTGACCGGCACCGCGTACGACATCACGGCACGGGCGGTGGTGAACGCCACCGGTGTCTGGGCCGGCGGCCTCGTGCCAGGGGTCAGCCTCCGGCCGTCGCGCGGCACCCACCTCGTCCTGCGCTCGGAGACGCTCGGCGGGAGCGGGGTCATCCTCAACGCGCCGGTCCCCGGCTCCGTGGGCCGTTTCGTCTTCTCGCTGCCGCAGCCGGAGGGCCGCACCTACCTCGGACTCACCGACGAGGCCGCCGACGGCCCCGTGCCGGATGTGCCGGTCGCCACCGATGGTGAGATCGACTTCCTGCTCGAGACCTTCAGCCGGGTGCTCGCGCGACGGCTGACCCGAGCCGACGTCGTGGGCTCGTACGCCGGTCTGCGCCCGCTGCTGGACGCCGGCGGCTCGACCGCCGACATCTCCCGGCGGCACGCGGTGCTCACCTCGCCGGACGGGGTGGTGACCGTCATCGGCGGCAAGCTGACGACGTACCGCCGGATGGCCCAGGACGCGGTCGACGCGGCGGTCCGCGAGCGCCGACTGGACGCGGGCCCGTGCTGCACCCATGACCTGCCGCTCGTCGGGGCCGCCGCACCCGCTGTGCTCGACCGGCTCGCCGCACCCGCCCGGCTCGTCCACAAGTACGGCACCGAGGCGACGTCGCTCACCGACGACCCCGACCTGCTCGCCCCGATCGACGGGCGCCAACTCGTCACCCGCGCGGAACTGGCCTTCGGCGTCACCCACGAGGGTGCCCTCGACGTCGATGACCTGATCGACCGCCGCACCCGGATCGGGCTGGTCCCAGCCGACCGGGCCGCCGCCCTGCCCGTAGCCACCCAGGTACTGGTCTCCTCCGAGCTCGCCTGACATCCCGAATGGCGTACGTCGCGCGGTATGGATCGAGCCCGCCGCGGTGTTGCCACCGAAGACACGACGCGCCCGCGTCGGGCCAGGCTCCGTACCAGGAGGATCCCCATGCCCACGTACACCGTCACCGCCGCCAGCGGCCAGTTAGGGCGCCTCGCCGTCGAGGAGTTGCTCGCCCGGGGCGTGGCGGCCCAGGACGTCGTGGCCGTCGTCCGGACACCGAGCAAGGCAGCCGATCTCGCCGACCGCGGGGTCCAGGTCCGCGAGGGCGACTACGACCGGTCGGAGACCATGACCGCCGCTCTGCACGACGCCGACCGTGTGCTGATGATCTCGGGCCCGACCGCCGGTCAGCGGATCCCCCAGCACACCAACGTCATCGAGGCGGCGAAGGCCGGTGGCGCGACGCGCATCTTCTACACGAGCATCCTCAACGCCGACGACACCACCAACCCGCTGGCCGGCGAGCACCAGGAGACCGAGCGCCTGCTGCGCGCGTCCGGCGTGCCGGTCGTGCTGCTGCGCAACGGGTGGTACGACGAGAACTACACCGGGCAGTTGGACCAGTACCTCGAGCACGGCGAGATCGTCGGCGCCGCGGGCGACGGCCGGATCTCCGCGGCAGCCCGCCAGGACTACGCCGTCGCGGCCGTGGCCACGTTGCTGCAGGACGAGTCCGGCGACCGCACCTACGAGTTGGGCGGGCCGTCGTTCGACATGTCCGAGTTGGCCGCCGTGGTCAGCGAGGTGTCCGGCAAGACGGTCGCCTACCGGGACGTCCCCGCAGCCGAGTACGTCGCGGTGCTGCGCAGCAACGGCCTCGATGAAGGCACTGCGGAGTTCGTCGCGAGCATCGACAGCTCCATCGCCCACGGCGACCTGGAGACACACAGCGACGCGCTGGCCGAGCTGATCGGGCGGCCCGTCACTCCGCTCGCCGACGTCGTCCGGGCCGCGTGGTCGCAGCGCAACCCCTGAACGCAGCAGTCGTGCTCCCGATCGACCGGTACGCCGTCCTACTTCGGTGCGCAGGTGTAGTTTTCACGGAGTACGGCGGCCGAGGGAGCCGCCCGATCGGGAAGTCCGGATGAGCACGTCTGATCTGTCGCCGGTCGGCCTGATCGGCCACCTCACGGTGGCGACGCAGGGTGACGACGGACCGGGGGAAGCGGTGTTCCGCATCAGGGGTGGCACCGAGGCGTTCATCGCGCGCTCCCCCGAACCCCTGCGCCGCGGGCAGCAGGTCGTCTGCACCGGCGAGATCGGGCCGCGCACCGTCGAGGTCGCCCCTTGGGGGGAACGCCTGGACTCCCTGCTGCGTCTCTAGATCGTCCCTCACCCCTGATCCTTCGCCGACGTTCGGCGCGCACCACCCACTCATCAAGGAGAGAAATGTTCGGTTACCGGGTCCCTCGCGCTGACGAGGCCATGCTCATCTCGGGCGGCAAGGGCTCAGGCGTGTCCCCGTTCCGCGTCGTCACCGGCCACGGCGCGTTCGTGCTCCCTGTCTTCCGGAAGGTGCAGTTCCTCACGCTCTCGCTCTTCGAGGCCGAGGTCGAGGAGCCCTGCGTCACCAAGCAGGGCATCGCGCTCACCGTGAAGGCGGTCATCGCCGCCAAGATCGGCTCCGACAACGACTCGATCGTGAACGCCGGCCAGCGCTTCCTGTCCGACCAGACCCAGATGGCCACGCTCACCGGGCGGATCTTCGCCGGGCACCTGCGCAGCATCATCGGCTCGATGACCGTCGAGGAGATCATCACCGAGCGGCAGAAGCTCGCCGGTGAGGTGCTCGAGGGCTCCAAGGAGGAGATGGCACGGATGGGTCTGCTCGTCGACGCGCTGCAGATCCAGAACATCGATGACGGCGGACTCGGCTACATCAAGGCCATGGCCGCGCCGCACAACGCGCGCATCCAGCAGCAGGCGCAGATCGCCCAGGCGAACGCCAACCAGGCCGCCGCCGAGGCCGAGCAGCAGTCGCTGCGCGCGCAGTCCCAGTTCCAGCGCGACACCGCCGTCACCCAGGCCGGATACACCGCGGAGACCCAGGCGGCACAGGCGAAATCGAGCCAGGCCGGGCCACTCGCGCAGGCGCAGGCACAGCGCGAGGTCATCGCCGCGCAGACCGAGCTGGCTCAGCGCAACGCCGAGCTGCGCCAGCAGCAGCTCGTCGCCGAAGTGGTCAAGCCGGCCGAGGCGGACGCCGAGCGCGTGCGGATCCTGGCCCGCGCGGACGCCGAGAAGGTGCAGATCCAGGCGGCCGCAGCAGCCTCCAGCAACCGGGTCGCGCTGGACCAGGCGCTCATCGCCCAGTTGCCGCAGATCGTCGAGAAGGCTGCCGCCGGTCTGGCGGGTGCGAACATGACGGTCGTCAACGGTTCGGACGGGCTGTCCGACCTGGTCACCGGTCTGGCCGGGCAGGGTGTGGCGATCTTCAACGCACTCAAGGGCGATGTCGGCTCCGACCACGACAAGAACGCCCGGTCGAAGGACTCCAACCCCGACACGAAGGGCATCGAGGGGCGCGAACAGGGCCCGCAGGGCTGACCCCGCGGCGTGCGGGCGGCATGATGGAGGGGTGATCGCACACCCCGCCCTGGACAAGCTGACCGCCTTCGACTCGCTCCTCTCCGAGGAGGAACGCGACCTCGCCACGACGGTCCGGTCCTTCGCGGATGACAAGCTGCGCCCCTACCTGGCCGACTGGTTCGAGGCCGGCGAGATCCCGGCGCGCGAGATCGCCCAGCAGCTGGGGGCGCTCGGCGTACTCGGCATGCACCTGGACGGCTACGAGTGCGCCGGCGCCTCCGCCACGATGTACGGCCTGGCGTGCCAGGAGCTGGAGGCCGCCGACTCCGGGCTGCGCAGCCTGATGTCGGTGCAGGGCTCGCTCGCGATGACGGCGATCCACCACTTCGGCAGCGAGGAGCAGAAGCAGGAGTGGCTGCCCCGGATGGCCGCCGGTGAGGCGCTCGGCTGCTTCGGGCTCACCGAGCCGGACTTCGGCTCCGACCCGGCCGGCATGCGCACCCGCGCCAAGCGCGATGGCGACGACTGGGTCATCAACGGCAGCAAGATGTGGATCACCAACGGCACCGTCGCCGACGTCGCCGTCGTCTGGGCGCAGACCGACGACAAGATCCGCGGTTTCGTCGTGCCGACCGAAACCAAGGGCTTCACCGCCACCGAGGTCAAGCACAAGCTGTCGCTGCGGGCGTCCAAGACCGCCGGACTGTCCTTCGAGGACATGCGACTGCCGGGCGACGCCGTCCTCCCCGAGGTCGCCGGGCTGCGCGGGCCGCTGACCTGCCTGTCCGAGGCCCGCTTCGGCATCATCTTCGGCGCCATGGGCGCCGCGCGTGACTGTCTGGAGACCGCGTTGGAGTACGCCGACTCGCGCGTCATCTACGACAAGCCGCTCGCCGGTTACCAGCTCACCCAGGCCAAGCTGGCCGACATGACGCTGGAGCTGATGAAGGGCCAGTTGCTGGCCCTGCACATCGGCCGCCTCAAGGACGCCGGCACCCTGCAGCCCGCGCAGGTCAGCGTCGGCAAGCTCAACAGCTGCCGCGAGGCGATCAAGATCGCCCGCGAGTGCCGCACCATCCTCGCGGCCAACGGCATCACCCTGGACTACCCGGTGATGCGGCACGCCAACAACCTGGAGTCGGTGATGACCTACGAGGGCACCTCCGAGGTGCACCAGCTGATCGTGGGCCAGGCGCTGACCGGCGAGGGCGCCTTCCGCTGATCCTCACGCTCCGTCAGGGGTAGCAAACGCATCGAGGGGTGGCGATATATCGCCACCCCTCGATGCTGTCTCCCCCCGATGGGAGGGGTCAGAGCGGGTCGAGGATGCGGCGCAGGAAGGTGCGGGTGCGCTCCTGCTGAGGATCGGCGATGACCTGACTCGGCGGTCCGGACTCCACGACGCTGCCGCCGTCGATGAAGAGCACCTGGTCGGCGACCTGCTGGGCGAAGCGCACCTCGTGGGTCACCACGATCATCGTGCGGCCCTCCTGCGCGAGGTCGCGCATCACGCCGAGCACGTCACCCACCAGCTCGGGGTCGAGGGCCGAGGTGGGCTCGTCGAAGAGCAGCAGCTCCGGACGGAGCGCGAGCGCCCGGGCGATGCCGACCCGCTGCTGTTGCCCGCCGGACAGCTGGAAGGGGTGCTTGTCGGCCTGATCGGCGAGACCCACCTTCGCCAGCAGCTCCCGGGCCGCCGCCGTCGCCTCGGCCGTCGGCCGCTTCTGCACCACGACCGGACCCTCGGTGAGGTTCTGCAGCACCGTGCGGTGGGGGAAGAGGTTGTGA
Organism: Allobranchiibius sp. GilTou73; assembly: GCF_021391335.1. Taxonomy (GTDB): domain Bacteria; phylum Actinomycetota; class Actinomycetes; order Actinomycetales; family Dermatophilaceae; genus Allobranchiibius; species Allobranchiibius huperziae. The sequence continues at coordinate 345,624 of NZ_CP090051.1, forward strand.
CTCTGGAAGACCATCCCGCTCTGTGCGCGGTACCGGGCCAGCAGTCGCGCCTGCTGCTTCGGCACCCGCCCCCCGCGACCGGGGGTGATCTTGGAGAAGTCCACCTCGACGTCGGCGATCCGGACCGTGCCGGAGTCGGGGATCTCCAGCGCGTTCAGCGCACGCAGCAGGGTGGTCTTGCCGGAACCTGACGGTCCCAGCACCACCGTCACAGATCCCGCAGGCACCCTGAGGGCGATGTCCTTGAGCACCATGTGGTCGCCGAACGACTTCGCCAGACCGCTGACCTGCACCAGATCACTCATCGCGCCACGAACCTGCCCAGTCGTTCTTCGAGTCGGTCCTGGATGAACGCCAGGATCAAGCAGATCACCAGGTAATAGAGCGCCGCCGTGGAGTAGAGCTCCAGATACTTCCCGCTCGGCGCAGCTGCGTCCTGCGCCTTTCGCAGCAGCTCAGTGACGATGATCGTCGAAGCCAGCGAGGTGTCCTTGACCAGCGAGATGAGCTCGTTGGACAACGGTGGTACGGCGGTGCGCGCGGCTTGCGGGATGATCACCCGCCGCAACGCGGTCGGATAGTTCATCCCCACGGTCGACGCTGCCTCCCACTGCCCGCGCGGGATGCTCTGGATCGCGGCTCTGATCGTCTCGGCGGCATACCCACCGACGTTCAAGCTGAAGGCGAGCACCGCCGCCGGGAAGGGGTTGAACTTCACGCCGAGTTCGGGCAGCCCGTAGAAGATGATGAACAGCTGCACCAGCAGCGGTGTGCCGCGGATAATCGCGATGTAGACGCGGGCCGCCCCGGAGAGCAGCAGCCGGTTGGACATCCGGGCCATCGCGACACCGAGCGCGATGATCAGCCCGACCACGAAGCTGATCGCCGTCAGCGGAAGCGTGCCGGTCAGCAGACCCTTCAACATCGGCACCAGGTTGCTGCGCACGGTGTCCCAGGTGCTCGGCACCTTCGGCTTCACCGTGAAGTACTTGTCGTAGATCTTCTTCAGGCTGCCGTCGGACTTCATGGCCGCGATCTGGGTGTCGATCTGGGTCATGAACCCGCTGCCCTTGCGGGCCGCGAACGCCGACTGGCTCGCATCCGATGTCGTCCCAGCGATCTTCAGATCGCTGGCACCGGTGACCCGGATGGCGTACTTCACGGCCAGCTGGTCGTTGACGAGCACGTCGATGCGGCCCTCCTGCAACAACTTCAACGACTGGTCGAGCTCCTCCACCGTCTGGACGCGGGCGCCTGCCTTGCGGGCGATGTCGCCCCAGTTGCTGGTGCTGCTCTCGGCGGCCTTCCGGCCCTTGATGTCCGCGAGGGAGTGGATGTCGTTCTCGCTCTTGCGGGTGACGATGACCCCGGTGGTGTCGACGTACGGCGAGGACAGGTCGTAGAGGGACTGCCGCTCGGGGTTGATCGTGATCTGGTCGGCGATCATGTCGATGCGCCCGGCCTTGAGAGCCGCGAAGAGGGAATCGAAGGGGACCTGCACGAACTGCACCTTCACGCCGAGGCGCTGGGCGATCTGCTGCACCACCTCGACGTCGTAGCCGGTGAGCTTTCCGCTCTGGTTGAAGTCGAACGGCGGGTAGGTGCCCTCGGTGCCGACCCGCAGCACCTTGGGGACCGATGCCGTCGAGGCCCGCCCGATGCTCTGAGGAGGACCGCCGGATGTGGCGGCTTCGGCCGCGGGAAGAGCCACCACGGCGCCGAAGAGGAGGACGATCAGCGCTCCCAGCCATCGGCCGGCAGGTAAGCGAAGGTTATGGAGCACGCGCAAACCCTAATGGTCGACGGTCAGACCCTCCCAGCCGCGGTGAGGAAGCCCTTCACGATCGGCAGACAGGTCACGCCGCCGTAGCCGCCGGTCTCGACGAAGGCAGCGATCGCGAGGTCGCCCTGGATCGCGATCATCCACGAGTGCGTCTGCGGCGGGTTGCCGCTGCCGTACTCGGCGGTGCCGGTCTTGGCCATCACCGGCCCACCGGGCACCGACTGCAGGCCCGTCGCGCCACCTTCGGTCACCACGGCGCGCATCAGCGCGCGTAAGGACGTCGTCTCCGCAGCCGTGAGCGGAGTGGCCGGCTGCTTGGACACGGTGGGCTTGTGGTCGGGCAGCAGGAACGGCGTGACGCGAGCGCCGTGCGCGACCGAGGCTGCGACGGTCGCCATCCCGAGGGGTGACGCGAGCACCTTGCCCTGCCCGATCATCGACACCTGATGGTCGGCTCCGGTGTCCCCGGGCGGCACGCTGCCGAAGAACGGACCGTCGGACGGGTTCTGCGTCAGGCCGAGCGAATCTGCAGCCACCGCAAGGGAACTCTGCGACGCCCGGTCGGCGCCGCGGATCATCACGGTGTTGCACGAGTTGGCCACAGCGGTCTTGAAGGGGATCATCCCGAGCTTGTCCTTGGGATAGTCCGGAAAGTTCTTCACGATGCGGCCCTGCACCGAGATCGTCGGGGTGCAGTCGACGGTGTCGGTGATCTTCAGCCCGGACCGCAGCAGCGCCAGCGACGAGACCACCTTGAAGGTCGACCCCGGGGCGTAGCGGCCGAGGAACGCCGTGTCGTATCCCTGCGAGCCCGCGCCGGACGCCGCGACCAGCACCTCGCCGGTCGACGGTCGGATCGCCACCAGTGCCGACGGGCTCTTCTGGCCCTGCAGGAGTGACTCCGCAGTGGACTGCAGGTCCTGACGCAGCGTGGTCCGGAGCGGCTTCGGCGCGACCGCGCCGAGCGAGGCGAGAGTGCGCACCGACTGCGGACCGCTGGCGCCGGGCAGCACAGCGCTGATCTGCAACGCGGCGGTTCCCCGCAGCTGCGCGTCGTACTGCTGCTGCAGGCCGCCGATGCCCACCAGGTCGGTCGCGGTCACCGGGTCCTTGGTGCCCTTGCTGTTCTTGATGATCTCCGCGGTCGCCGGGCCGACCGTGCCGAGCACCGCGCGGGCGAAGGTCGCGGACGGCGCGAGCGGGCGCCGATCGGAGATCAGCACCGCCCCCGGGATCGCCCGTATCCGGGACTGCTCCGCGGCCGACACTGCCTGCGTCCGCAGCACGATGGCCTCGACGAACGCCGAGGGACCGCTTGCCGCAACACTCTTCGCGTACGACGCGGCGTCCACGCCGACGACCGCAGCGAGTTTCGTCGCCGAGGCCGTCGCGGTCGCGGCAGCCGTCCTGGTCTTATCGATGCCGACCCGGTAGACGGGCCGGTAGGTCACGATGGCGTCGCCGTTGTCGTCGGTGATGTCGCCGCGATCCTGCGCGACCGATGCCGCCGTCAGGTGCTCGCCCGTGCGCAGCTGCGGCTGGACCAGGGTGGAGGACCACGGCGTCGACCACTTCTTGTCCGCGGACGTCATGGTGACCTGGTGCTCGTAGGACCATCGGCGGCCGCCGGCGAGCGTCCACTGCGTCGCGAGCGTCACCGTCTTCGACGACTTCGCGGCTCCTGCAACCGTTTTGACGACCCGCACGGTATGCGCGGTGGCGCCCAGCCCGCGGACGACCGCGGCGTACGACGTGTCGACGTCCTGCCCGGTGACCGGGCTGCCCGTGAAATGCCCCGACTGCAGCGCCGCGGCCAGCTTCGCGGCGGCGTCCTTCGAGCCGTCACCACCGCTGCCGGAGCCGGTGCAGCTCGCGAGCGCCGTGACCGGCACGACGACCCCCGCCGCCAGCACCGCCCGACGGCTCGATCGGTGCGTCACACCGGCGTCCCAGGTCCCCATCCGCACACGCTAACCCGGTGCGCCGACCCGGGTGCCCCACCACGCTGCTCGCGTACGGTCGTACCTCGCAGGGCGACCGCGTCGTGCCGAGACCATCGAGGAACGGGAAGCGATCCATGAGCACGGCCGACGTGTGGGGAGACGGCGGGGTGTCTCCGCGGCGCGTGCAGGCCGACCTCCTGGCGGCCGCCCTCTTCGTCGTCGTCTGCGCGGCCGCAGCCGGCACCTACGGCGCCTCGGCGTGGGCCACGGTCGTTGCGCTGGCCCTCGCCCTGGTGACCCGCCGACTGTCCCTGCCGCTCATGATCGGCTTCGCGGTGCTGGGAGCTGTCATCCAGTTGGGGAGAGCAGAGCTCGTCCCGCTCGCCGACCTGGCGTACGCGCCCCTCTACTTCACACTCGGCGCGGACCGTCGTGCGGTGTTCCGGCGCACAGGTCTCGTCGGTTCGGCCGTCGCCCCCGTGGTGGCCGGCATCGCCGCCCCACTCATGCGTTTCGGCAGCGGCACCCGGCTCGGTCTCGAACCCGTCGCGGTCCTCGCGGTCGCCATGTCGGCCGCCGTGGTCTGCGGAGGCGGCTGGATCGTCGGGTTCCTGCGTTTCCAGAGCCGGCAGAGGGTGCAGGCCCGGATCGACGCCCGGCTGGAGGAGTCCGAGCGGCTGCGTCTGGCCGAGGCGCTGGACCAGCAGCAGGAACGGGCGCGGATCGCCGCCGATATGCACGATGTGGTGGCGCACTCGTGGGCGGTGGTGGCGGCGCAGTCGGACGGTGCGCGGTACACGATGAAGTCCATTCCGGAGGAGGCCGAACGGGCCCTGGAGGTCATCGGGGAGACGGCCCGGTCGGCGATGGCCGACGTGCGCACCATCCTCACCGAGCTGCGCAACCGCGAGGCGCCCGGCGCCCGACTCGGCTACGGCCAGCAGGAGGACCTGTTCGAGCGCATGCGGGCCTCCGGGATGCGGCTGGAGGTGCGCGAGACGGGCGTGCGCCGGCCCTCGGAGCTCATCGCGTTGACGGCCTATCGAATCCTCAGCGAGTGCCTGACGAACGCGCTCAAGCACGGAGATCTGTCCCGCCCCGTACTGGTGGAGCAGGACTGGTCGAACGACTACCGATTGCGCGTCTCCAACGCGATCCGCCCTGACGCCGGTCCCCCTTCGCAGACCGGCCACGGCATCATCGGGATGTCCGAACGCGCCGGCCTCGCCGGCGGCACGCTCACCATCGACCATTCAGGCGGCGTGCACCGGGTCGTGGCGCACATCCCGGCACAGCAGAAGGAGAGCCGGTGACCATCAAGGTCGCACTGGTCGACGACCAGGTGCTGTTCCGGGCCGGCATCGCCATGGTGGTGCGCAGCCAGCCAGCCGGACCTGGAGCTGGTCGGCGAAGCGGGTGACGGCGCGGACGCGATCGACCTCGTCCGACGTACCCGGCCCGACGTGGTGCTGATGGACGTGCGGATGCCCCGAGTCGACGGAGTCGCCGCGACCCGGCGCATCCGTGCGAACGCCACCGAGCAGACCCCGCGGGTGCTGGTGCTGACCACCTTCGACCTCGACGAGTCCGCGGCCGACGCGATCGACGCCGGCGCGAGCGGTTTCATCCTCAAGGACACCCAGCCGGAGCTGCTGCTCGCGGCCATCCGTGCCGTGGCGGACGGCAGCCAGGTGGTCGCGGCGGGTGCCACGCGCTCCCTCTTCGACCGGTTCAAGACCAGGACGGCCGCCGCGCCCGGCCCGGAGTACAACGCCCTCACCGCCCGCGAGCGGGAAATCCTCCTGCGGGCGGCAACCGGTCTGTCGAACGCCGAGATCGCCTCTGCCGAAACACTGTCCGAGGCGACCGTCAAGACGCACGTCTCCCGGATCCTGGCCAAACTGCAGCTGCGCGACCGCGTGCAACTGGTGGTCTACGCCTACGAGCACGGCCTGCTCTGACGCTGCACGTCAGGTCGCCGCGGCGTGGTGAGCAACGGCGCTACGGGACGACCGGGGCGCGCTCTGCTCTTTGCCGTAGTGGCAAACCACCTTGCTCTTACGGCCGGGCGGCTTCCATGCTGGCGATACCGGATGCGACACCCGCTCCGGCACCCTTCGCCGAGGAGTCCCCGCGTGACCGCATCCTTCGATCAGACCGATGTCCTCGACCTCGTGGTGGTCGGTGGCGGAGCCGCAGGACTGAGCGGTGCCAAGATCGCGGCGCGCGCCCGGCGTACGGTCCTGCTGGTCGATGCCGGCGCTCCGCGCAACGGTCCGGCCGAGGGAGTGCACAACTACCTCTACGCCGAGGGCACGGCACCGGCCCGGCTCGCTGAGATCGGACGCGCCGAGGCAGCGGGATACGGGGTGCAGATCGTCAACGGCACGGCCGTCTCGGCCGCGGTCGTGCCACCGTCGGGGGCGGGTGGTCCGCGCTTCACCGTCACCATCGACGTGCAGGACTGCGGCACCAGGACCGTGTCGGCCCGCAGACTGCTCCTGGCCACGGGCGTCGTGGACGTACTGCCCGATATCGCCGGCCTGCGGGAGCGGTGGGGCACAGACGTGCTGCACTGCCCGTTCTGCCACGGATGGGAGGTACGCGACCAGGCGATCGGTGTGATCGGATCCGGTCCGACCGCGCTGCACGCGGTACAGCTCTTCCGCACCCTCACAGACGATGTCATCTACCTCCAGCACACCGCACCGGACCCCACCGAGGAGCAGCTGGAGGTGCTGGCGGCCCTCTCGGTGCCTCATGTGGTGGGCTCCGTCGAGCGCGTCGAGACCGCTGACGACGCCCTGACGGGAGTGCGCCTGGCCACCGGGGACGTCGTGGCCCGCGAAGCACTCGCGGTGGCTCCGTTCGTGCGCGGTCGCAGCGATCTGCTGGCGGATCTCGACCTACGGACGAGCGACTTGGACATGGGCGGGGTGTCGGTGGGTACCTACGTGCCCACCGACCCGACGGGACTGACCGGGACTCCCGGTGTGTGGGCGGCGGGCAACCTGGCGAATCTCATGGCCCAGGTCGTCACCTCCGCCTCGGCCGGCTCGGCGGCAGGGGCCGCCATCCACATGGACCTGATGGCCGAGGACAGCGCGGCCGCGGTCGCGGCGTACCGCGAGCGTCACGCGTCCCGCGACTCGTCCGACATACCTCCGCAGATGTAGACAGATAGCCCGTCAGGCGGATGTCCGCGGCCCGCGGCTGCGGCAGGGTCGTCGTCATGAACCCGACCCGGTCGATCCACCCCGTCACCCAGCCACACCGCGCCGTCGTCTCCTTCCGCGGCGTCGACAAGCACTACGGCACCGGCCCGGACGCCGTGCGCGCTCTGGACCAGGTCACCGTCGACATCTTCGACGGCGACTTCACCGCGATCATGGGCCCCTCAGGCTCGGGCAAGTCCACCTTCATGAACGTGGCCGCCGGCCTGGACGACATCACCTCGGGGGAGGTGCACCTCGCCGGCGAGGCACTGCACGCGATGGACGACGCGGGTCGGACCGTCCTGCGGCGCGACCGGGTCGGGTTCGTCTTCCAGGCGTTCAACCTGGTGCCCACGCTGTCCGTGGTCGAGAACGTCGAACTGCCGTTCCGTCTCGCGCAACGCACCATCGACGGTGACCAGCGGGAGTGGATCGCCCACCTGCTGACCACCCTCGGTCTGAGGGAGCGCACCGCCCACCGTCCGGCGCAGCTGTCCGGCGGACAGCAGCAGCGCGTCGCGATCGCTCGTGCGCTCGCTTCCCGGCCGCAGGTGATCTTCGCCGACGAGCCGACCGGCAACCTGGACTCCCGCAGCTCACGTGAGGTGCTCGCTCTGTTGCGCACCGCGGCACGGGAGTACGGGCAGACGATCGCCATGGTCACCCACGACCCGCTCGCCGCGTCGTACGCCGACCGCATCCTGGTGATCGCCGACGGTTGCATCGTCGCCGACCACGCGGCCCTGTCCCCGCAGCAGATCTCGCAGCTGCTGATCGACGTCGAAGAGGGTGTGGCATGACCCGGGTGCCGCCGGTGCTGGGCTCGGTGCGCGAGCTGGGCACGGTCACCCTGGTGGCCGGTCTCAGCGGGTGCTACGCGGCCACGCTGATCATGACCTCCTCGATCCTGGCCTCGATCAGCTCGACCCAGGGCGACGGAGACGTCGCCATGCTGCTCGGGATCGTCTCGCCGGTCTTCATCGGTATCGCGCTCTACGTCGCCGCCGTCGTCATCACGGGGTGCGTGACCACCGTCATCGCCGGGCGCCTGCAGCACATCGCGCTGCTGCGGTTGCTGGGCGCCGACGGCCTCGGCCTGCGCCGGTCGGTACGCCGCAGCACGGCGCGCGCCGGGGCCATCGGCGCCTGCCTCGGGGTGCTGGCCGGTGTGCTGCTGACCGACGTCGTCCGCGTCGTGCTCGTGCACCGCGGAGCACTTCCGGACCTGCCCTACCGGTGGGCCGTACCCCTGCTGGCGCTGCCGATCGCCGCGGTCGCGCTGTGCTCGGTCGGCGCCGGCTGGATCGGGTCGCGAGCCGTGCTGCACGTCGCTCCGGTCCAGGCGCTGAGCGCGGTCCAGGCACAGGTGGACCCGGCACGCCGTACGACGGTCGTGCGGGCCGCGCTCACCGTGACCCTGATCGGCGCGGGCGTCGTCCTCCTGATGATGGCCGTGGCACTGGGCGATCGGATGTCGACGTCCGGGTTCCTCTGCGCCTTCCTCGGCGCGGCAGTGTCGGGCACGGGCGTGATCGTCGGTGCCCGCTTCCTCATCCCGTGGGTGGTCACCGCCCTCGGCCGGCTGCTCGGCGGCGGACCGCCCAGCCTCATCGCCCGGCGCAACGCCGTCGCCGACCCGTCGCGCACCACCCGCTCGACGATCGGGCTGATCGTCGGGGTCGTGCTGATCACCACGATCGCCTCCGGCATGTCGGCACTGCGTGCTGCGATGGATGCCGCGTCGGGCCTGAGCGCCGCGCAACGGCATCACACCGACCAGGTGATGGCGATCATCACGGCCGTGCTCGTCTGCCTGGTGGTGATCTCCTCGATCATCGCGGCGGTCGGTTTCGTCAGCACGATGTCGCTGACCGTGATCCAGCGACGTCGCGAGATCGGTCTGCTGCGGTCGCTGGGATTCACCGCGGTGCAGGTACGCGCGATGATCACCCGCGAGTCGATCGCCCTGTCCGCGACCGCCGTCATCCTCGGCGCGGCGATCGGGGTCGTCTACGGATCCGTGGGGGCGCAGTCCCTGGTCGGTGCGATGAGCAGCGGCTTCGTCTGGGGTGTCCCGTGGGTGGCGCTCGCGGCCGTGGCCGTCGCCGGGGGTGCCCTGGTGCTGGTCGCGTCGCGCCCGCCGGCCCGGCGGGCGGTCTCGGTGCCGCCGGTGGTGGCGCTGCGGGCGACCGACTGACGTCGCAGCCACCGCCGGGTTCAGGGGGCCCGGCGGTGGACCCGTCAGCTGACGACGAGCTCGGCGATCTCCAGGAGATTGAGCGCAGACCCCCGGCGCAGGTTGTCGCCGCACACGAAGAACTGCACCGACCGTGGGAAGTCCTCCAGCTGGCGCACCCGACCGACGAAGACGGGATCGGAACCGACCACGTCGACCGGCGTGGGCCACTCCTCGGAACGCGGGTCGTCCAGCACGACGACGGAGTTGGCGTCCTGGGTGAGGGCCTGGACGACGTCCTCCCGGTGCAACCGCTGCTCGAACGTGGCGTGCACGGTCATCGAGTGGGTCGTGGTGACCGGCACCTGCACACAGGTCGTCGCGATCTTGAGCGTCGGCGTCTCCAGCAGCGCCCGCAGCTCGGCGCGTACGGCGAGCTCCTGCGCGGAGGACTCACCGTCACCCTGACCGCCGACCCACGGGACGACGTTGAACGCGATCGGCGCCGGGAACGGGCTGGCGCCGGAGAGATCGGAGAGCTTGCGGCGTACGTCGCCCGGGTACTGCCCCACGCTGCGGTCGCCACCGAGCGCGTTCGCCTCGTCGTAGAGGCGTTGCACACCGATCGACCCCGCGTCGGAGACGGCCTGGTAGGTGGAGACGACCAGCTCCTGTAGGCGCCACCTGCGGTGCAGCGACGTGAGGACCCCGATCATCGTCAGGGTCGTCGCGCACGGGCTGGCGAGGATGCGCGCGCCCGTGCGTTTGGTGGCCGCCGGGTTGAGCTCCGGGACCACCAGCGGCACGTTGTCGTGGTCGATGAAGGCGCCGGAGCTGTCGACCACCACGGCACCGGCCGCCACGGCGCGGGGCGCCCATTCGAGGGCGACCTCCGGCGGTGCGGCGAAGACCGCGACGTCCACACCGTCGAACGCGTGGTCGTCCAGGCCGCGCACCTGCAGCTCGCGACCGGCGGCGTCGACGGTGCGCCCGGAGGAACGCGACGAGGCGAGCAGCCGCACCTCGCCCCACACGTCGCGGCCCATGGGCAGGACGCCGAGCAGTGTCTGGCCGACCAGTCCGGTGGCCCCGACCACGGCAAGGGTCGCTCCGTCGCGCGTCATGTCAGACGTGCCCTCCCCCGTCACTGCGCCGCGGCGATGACCTCGGCGATCTGCACCGTGTTGAGGGCGGCTCCCTTGCGCAGGTTGTCGCCGGACACGAAGAACACGAGCCCGCGCCCGTCCTCCACTGCCTGATCCTGCCGGATGCGACCGACATATGTGGCGTCTCGACCTGCCGCGTCCAACGGTGTCGGCACCTGGGCGAGAGCCACCCCCGGGGCCTTCGCGAGCAGTTCGGTCGCGCGGGCCGGGCTGATCGGCCGTTCGAACTCGGCATGCACGGCCAGCGAGTGTCCGGTGAAGACCGGGACGCGCACACAGGTGCCCGAGACCCGCAGGTCCGGAAGCTCGAGGATCTTGCGCGACTCGTTGCGCAGCTTCTGCTCCTCGTCGGTCTCCAGCGACCCGTCGTCGACGACCGAGCCGGCCATCGGCAGCACGTTGTAGGCGATCGGCGCGACGTACGTCGTGGCCGGCCCGAGCTCGACGGCGCCGCCGTCCAGCGCGAGGCCCTCGATGTCGCCGGCCCGCACGCCCTGCCGGATCTGGCCGGCCAGCTCCTCGACGCCGGCGAGTCCGGACCCGGACACCGCCTGGTACGTCGCGACGGTCAGCCGCTGCAGGCCCGCCTCGTCGGAGAGCACCTTGAGCGCAGGCATCGCGGCCATGGTGGTGCAGTTCGGGTTGGCGATGATGCCCTTGGCAGGGCCCGCGATCCGGGCCGGGTTGACCTCGCTGACCACCAGCGGCACCTGCGGGTCGCCACGCCAGGCGGAGGAGTTGTCGATGACCACGACGCCGGCCGCGGCAAACTTCGGCGCCAGTGCCTTGGACGTCGATCCACCGGCGGAGAAGATCGCGATGTCCAGTCCGCTCGGGTCGGCGGCGGCAGCGTCCTCGACGACGTAGTCGCGCCCCTGCCAGGTGAGCGACCTGCCGGCCGAACGCGCCGAGGCGAAGAGGCGCAGGGAGGCGACGGGGAAATCGCGCTCGGCGAGCAGCCGCAGGACGACCGCCCCGACCTGACCGGTGGCGCCGACGACCCCGACGTGCAGTGCGCGCTGCGGTGCGGCGCTCATCGCCCGCTCCCCCGTAGACCACGGCCTCGCCGTCCGCGGCGTCCAGCCCGAACGCCGTGTGGACCGCCCGGACCGCGTCGTCCAACTGGTCGTCGCGGGTCACCACGGACACCCGGATCTCCGAGGTGGAGATCATCTCGATGTTGATGCCGGAGTCGGCGAGCGCCTGGAAGAGTGTGGCGCTGACGCCCGGGTGGCTGCGCATGCCCGAGCCGACGAGGGACAGCTTGCCGACCTGGTCGTCGTACTGCAGGGACTCGAAGCCGATGTGGTCGCGCGCCGCCTGCAACACCTGGACCGCCCGCTGGCCGTCGGTCTTGGGCAGCGTGAAGGACACGTCGGTCTGACCGGTCGAGAGCGCCGAGACGTTCTGCACGATCATGTCGATGTTGATCTGCGACGCGGCGATGGCCTGGAAGATCTGCGCGGCCTTGCCCGGCGAGTCGGCGACCCCGACGACGGTGATCTTGGCCTCGCTGCGGTCGTGCGCGACGCCGGCGATGATCGGGTCTTCCACGGGTGCTCCTTCTGACTCTGAGGCGGAGGACGGGTCGACGACCCAGGTGCCTTCGCGGTGGCTGAACGAGGACCGCACGTGGATCGGCAGACCGAAGCGCCGCGCGTACTCCACGCACCGCAGCATCAGCACCTTGGCGCCCGAGGCCGCCATCTCCTGCATCTCCTCGTTGGTGATGCGGTCGATCTTGCGCGCCGTGGGCACGATCCGCGGATCGGCGGTGAAGATGCCGTCGACGTCGGTGTAGATCTCGCAGACGTCCGCCTTCAACGCGGCGGCGAGCGCGACGGCGGTGGTGTCGGAGCCGCCGCGACCGAGGGTGGTGATCTCGTTGCTGCCCTGGCTCACGCCCTGGAAGCCGGCGACGATGACGATGTGCCCGTCGCCCAGGGCCTCCTCGATGCGGCCGGGGGTCACGTCGATGATGCGGGCCTTGCCGTGCACGTCGTCGGTGATGACACCGGCCTGCGAACCGGTGAACGAGCGGGCCGAGTCGCCGAGATTGGCGATGGCCATCGACACCAGCGCCATCGACATGCGCTCACCGGCCGTCAGCAGCATGTCGAGCTCGCGGGACGGCGGAGCGGGCGAGACGGCGTCGGCCAGTTCGAGCAGGTCGTCGGTCGTGTCGCCCATCGCCGAGACGACCACGCAGACCTGGTTGCCGGCCTTGCGGGTGTCGACGATGCGGCGCGCCACACGCTTGATGCTGTCGGCGTCGGCCAGCGACGACCCGCCGTACTTCTGGACCACGAGACTCACGCTCAGCAAGCGTAGTGAGCCCAGAATCCGAGATGCACGATGCCCGTATGGCGGGACGGCACACCGCCGGAGGAGGTCCCCCGAAACAAGGTGACGCGGTTCACAGCGCGCTTATAACACGCTGACGGCGGGAGCAAAGGTGCGTTTGTCGGCCGCCGGTGGCATCCTTATCGGATGTCAAGTCGCACCCCGGGGTTGGTGACCACCATGCCCGAAGTCGGGCATCGTGCGCTGTTGCCTGCTTCGCTGCGCACTTTCAGGGCGCCCGTCTGGTGGCACGAGATCGCGATCCTGGTCATCCTGGACATGATCTACGAGCGTCTGCGCAACCTCGTGCCGGACCACGAGACGGCAGCGATCGACCGCGGGCTGCGGGTGCTGCACCTGACCCAGAAGTTGCACATCAACTTCGAGTTGTCCCTCAACCACTTCGTCGCCGCACACGATGACATAGCCCGCCTCGCCAACGGCTACTACTCGTTCCTGCATCTACCGATCACCGGCGGCGTCCTGATCTGGCTCTTCTTCTGGCAGCGGCGCGTCTACCGCTCGGCGCGCACGGTGCTGGTGACCACGACCGTGCTGGGGCTGTGCGGGTTCTACCTCGTCCCGATGGCGCCCCCGCGCCTGCTGGGCTCGGGTTTCGTGGACACCCTGGTGCAGTTCCACACCTTCGGATCCTGGGGGCACGCCTCCGTCGCCGCGGTGACCAACCAGTACGCCGCGATGCCGAGCCTGCACTGTGCGTGGGCTCTGTGGTGCGGCCTCACCGTCTTCAACCTGGCCAAGCACCGGATCGTGCGGTACGTCGCGATGCTCTACCCACTGCTGACGTTCACGGTGGTCATCGGCACGGCCAACCACTTCGCGCTCGACGGGGTCGCCGGCGCGGCGGTGCTCGGCCTTGCGTACGGCATCCACCGCACGCTGCAGGGCCGCGGAGCCTACGAACCCGCTCCGTTGTTGCCCGAGTACTCCTGACGCAACCGGTAGATCGTCACGCCGTTCACGCGCGCCGCCCGCGTGTAGTAGGTGTCCACGAAGTACTTCAGCTGCGGGAAGACCGACAGCGGGTACTTGCCGTCGTAGTACTGCCCGCCGTACGCGCGCAGGTCGGCGGTCGAGGTGTCGAGCACCAGCTGCGGCGGGTGGGTGTAGACCGAGCGCAGCACGGCCTTGTAGGCGCCGGGCGTGGTCGCGGACACCGTGCTCGGGTCGGTCGTTCGATTGCCCGAGACCCCCGTGACGAAGTCGGAGTGCACCAACGCCCCGCCGAGCGGCCGGTCGGACTCCCACTGCGCCTGCGGCAGGTTGCCCCAGACCAGGATCGGCTGGTCGGGACGGGAGTGGGCCGCGACGTACTTGGCGAGCGGCGTCGTGTTGGGCAGGGTGCGGAAGGTGCCGGGGGTGAATCCGGCCACCACGGCGGCCGTGGTGACCACCACGAGCAGCGCGAGGATCCAGGAGCGCAGGCGGCCGGTGATGCGGGCCGCGGTGGGCGCGGCCAGCAGCACCAGCGGCGGTAGCGACTGGATCCAGTAGTGGGCGAAGAAGCGGAAGCCGGAGATCCAGGCGACCGTCGCCGTCGCCCACCAGATCCACAGGTCCCGATCCACCTGCACCGCCTGTCGCAGGGAGCCGGCAGCCCTGACACGCAGCGCCACGGGGATCAGCAGCGGCAGGTGCAGTCCCACCAGCAGGGCCAGGCCACCGAAGAAGCTGACGGCCACCATGGACCAGTTCGGACCGGTGAGCAGGAATCCCTCGTTGGAGGCGAACACCCAGTGCCACACATCGGCCGTCGGAAGCCAGGCGACGACGACGCCAATGCCGACCGCGAACCCACCGAACATCCACCCCAGGTGGGACCAGCGGCGTGAACGAGCCACGGCCATCCCCGCCGGCAGCAACCCGATGAGCCAGGTCTGGCGACACAGGACCGCGACCGCGAGCGCCAGCCCGGCGAGGGCCGCCGCGCGCTTGGAACGCCGCCGGGCCAGGACCATCGCCACCGCTCCGGGCGCAAGCGCGAAGTGGGCGTAGTTGGCCGCCTGGCCGGCGTCGGGAAGGAACGCGACCGCGGCGGTGATCATCAGCACCCCGGCCCACACACGTTGCGCACGGGTGCGAAGGCTGACGTCGGCGGCGACGGCGCAGGCCGCCACGGCCAGCAGGAGGGCCGCCACGAGGTGCACGGGGCGTAGGTCGACGTTGCCGAAGATCGCGAACGCCGCGTGGTAGAGGTAGGTCGGCAGGGGCGGCTTGCGGTCGATGGCGTCGATGTAGAGCCGCCCGCCGTGCTGCAGGGTGATCGCCTGGTCGGCGATCGTGGCCTCGTCGGGGTCGTAGAGCTGGTGAAAGTAGCCGGGCACGTGCACCAGGAGGGCGAAGACGAAGAACCCGCCGGCCATCCCGGCGTACCGCCGCGCGATCTCCCGCCACTGGTCGGACGCCTGTGCCCCCTGGCCGGCGTCGACTTCCGCCCGGGTCCGGGCGTCTACCTCAGCCACCGATCAACCGGCGACCTTCGAAGGCGCGGCCCAGCGTCACTTCGTCGGCGTACTCCAGGTCACCGCCCACCGGCAGCCCCGAGGCCAGGCGCGAGACCGGCATGCCCAGCGGCGCCAGCAGCCGCGACAGATAGGTCGCGGTCGCCTCGCCGTTGAGGTTGGGGTTGGTGGCGATGATGACTTCCTCGATCGGCTCGGCGCCGAGGCGTCGCATCAACTCGGTGATGCGCAGATCGTCCGGGCCGATGCCGTCGATCGGGCTGATGGCCCCGCCGAGCACGTGGTAGCGGCCCCGGAACTCCCGGGTGCGCTCCATGGCCATGATGTCCTTGGGCTCCTCCACGACGCAGATCAGGCTCATCGAGCGTCGGGAGTCGCCGCAGATGCGGCACAGGGTGTCCTCGGAGACGTTGAAGCACAGGTCGCAGAAGCGGACCTTGTCCTTGACCACGGCCAGCACCTCGCTGAGACGTTGTACGTCGGCGCGGTCGGCCTGCAGCAGATGGAACGCGATGCGCTGTGCCGACTTCGGACCGACGCCCGGCAGCCTGCCGAGCTCGTCGATCAGGTCCTGGACCACACCTTCGTACACAACCGGACAGCCTACGGGCTCAGGCTGACACCACCCTGCCGTTCATCAGGACTCCCTTCCTCCCGGGCGTCGACCGATCCGACGGTGTCGAGCCGGGCACTCCGAGAAGGGACGGTCCGGGCCGGTCGAAGGTGCCTACCCTTGAGGGTATGGCGCGCGACTGGACCGTGGTGCAGTGCTCCGGCGGTGACTACTACGAGACCGTCTGGAGACGATGGGTGTCGTTCAAGGCCGTCCGGCTGGGACGAAGGCGCCTGCAGCGCTGCCCGATCCACCACAGGTGGGAGATGGCGGTGCGGGTCCCGGAGGCGGATCTGACGCCGCAGATCCGGGAGTCCGCCGCTCGTCACCGCGACTCCGGGATCATCTGATCAGATCTCGGCCAGCAGCCGGCGGACCCGCTCGGCCATCTCGTCGCGCAGGAGGCGCATCCGCTCGATCCCGTCGACCCCGCGATCGGCCGGCTCGTCGAGCTCCCATGTGGTGATCGGAGCGCGCATGCCGGCGACCGGAGGCAGGCGCGCCTCCGAGCCCACGACGATGACGTGGTCGGCACACCGCAGCAGGTCCGGATCGACCGGCTTGGTCGACTCGCCGTCCATGGAGGCACCCACCTCCTCGACGACCCGCCGGGACAGGTCGTTGAGCCCGCCGCCGGGCCGGGTGCCCGCGGAGTGCACCTCGACGCGACCCTCGGCCAGCTGCCGCAGCAGCGCGGCCGCCATCTGGGACTTGCCCGCGTTCTTCACGCACACGAACAGCACACAGGGGTCAGGCATCGGCGAGCTCCACCGGGAACCGCGAGCGCAGGGCCAGCGAGACGTAGACGAGTCCCACGAGGACCGGCACCTCGATGAGCGGCCCGACGACACCCGCCAGCGCCTGCCCGGAGGTGACGCCGAAGGTGGCGATCGCGACCGCGATCGCCAGCTCGAAGTTGTTGCCGGCCGCGGTGAACGCCAGCGTCGTCGTCCGGGCGTAGCCCATTCCCAGGGAGCGGCCGAGGACGTAGCCGCCGCCCCACATCAGCGCGAAGTAGACCAGCAGCGGCAGCGCGATGCGGGCGACGTCCAGCGGTCGTGACGTGACCTGGTGCCCCTGGAGGGCGAAGAGCACCACGATGGTGAAGAGCAGCCCGCAGAGCGCCCACGGCCCGATCCGCGGCAGGTACGCCGCTTCGTACCGCGCACGGCCCCAACGGCGTTCGCCGATGCGGCGCGAGAGGAAACCGGCCAGCAACGGCACGCCGAGGAAGACCAGGACCGAACCGGCGATGTGCCACACCGACACGTCCAGCCGGGTCTGCTGCAGCCCGAGCCACCCCGGCAGCACCGAGAGGTAGAACCAGCCCAGCACCGCGAACATGACGACCTGGAAGACGGAGTTCAGGGCGACGAGCACGGCGGCGGCCTCCCGGTCCCCGCATGCCAGGTCGTTCCAGATGACGACCATGGCGATGCAGCGGGCCAGCCCGACGATGATCAGCCCGGTCCGGTAGGTCGGCAGGTCCGCGAGGAACACCCACGCGAGCGCGAACATCAGCGCGGGTCCCACGAGCCAGTTCAGGACCAGCGAGCTGATCAGCATGCGCCGATCCCCTGCGACCTGGTCGAGGCGGTCGTAGCGGACCTTCGCCAGAACCGGATACATCATCACCAGCAGCCCCATCGCGATCGGCAGCGAGACGCCCTGCACCTCGACCGCCGACAGCACCCCGGACAGTCCGGGGATGAGCCGCCCGAGCAGCAGGCCGATCGCCATGGCGGCGACGATCCAGGCAGGTAACCACCGGTCCAGCGTCGACAGCTTGGCGATGACTCCCTGGTCGACCGCCGGGCGGGGCGCGGTGGCGACGCTCACGTGCGCACCGCCCGCACGATCGCCGCCTGCGCGTGCTCGTGGACCGCGTGGGTGTAGCGGATCTCGACCTCGCCCCAGCCGTTCGCGGTGAGCAGGTCGCGGTACTCGTGCTCGGTCAGCGCCCCGGCGATGCAGCCGGTATAGGCCGCCACGTCGGCGCGAGTTGCTTCGTCCATGTCCGTGTCGGCGACGACGTCGGAGACCGCGAACCGGCCGCCTGGCCGGGTCACCCGCGCGGCCTCGGCCAGTACGACGGCCTTGTCGGCGGCCAGGTTGATGACGCAGTTGGAGATCACCACGTCCACCGAGGCGTCCGGCAGCGGGATCTCCTCCAAATAGCCGTGCAGGAACTCCACATTGGTGACGCCCGCGTCGGCGGCGTTCCGGCGGGCGAGATCGAGCATCTCCTGCGTCATGTCCAGCCCGATCGCCCGACCGGTGGGCCCGACCCGCCGCGCGGAGATCAACACGTCGCCCCCGGCACCCGCGCCCAGGTCGAGGACGATCTCACCGGCCGCGAGGTCGGCCACCGCCGTGGGGACACCGCATCCGAGCGACGCCTCGACCGCAGCGCCCGCGGCCCCGGTGTCCGCGCCCGCGTACAGGCCGGCACCGAAGACCGCCCGACCGTCCGGGGTGACGTTCTGGTCGTGGAGGTTGGTGCCGCAACAGGAAGTGGCCCCCTCGGCCGCGGCTCGGGCGGACTCGGCGTATCTGCGTCGGACCTCCTCGCGGATGACGATCGGATCACTCATGGGACTGCTCCTTGCTTCGATACACGTCGATGCAGAGAGGGTGGCGCGCTAGTTCGATATTTGTCAATATAGAGGGGTGACGTTCATCCCGGTACGCGATGTGACGACCCCTCGGGCGCGCGTGGCGCCCGGCGAGGCGCCCCTCACGGCCAACCGCTGCGAGGACGTGGCGAACGTCTTGAAGGGGTTGGCCGACCCGATCCGGCTGCTGCTCTTCAGCCACATTGCCGCGCATCCGAACCCGGTCTGCGTCTGCGACATCCCCGACGCCGGCGTCTCTCAGCCGACGGTCTCCCATCACCTACGCAAGCTGCGCGATACCGGCCTGGTCGACTGCGAGCGCCGAGGCACCTGGGTCTACTACTGGGCGACGCCGCTGGGCGCGACCTGCGTGCCGTTCCTGTCCCGGCTGGCAGGCGATCTCTGAGCGCTCGGCGTCAGAGGTGATGCCATCGCGCGCGCAGGCCGAGCGCCGGCCCGAGCAGCGCCATCCCGAGGACCACCAGCACGATCTCGACCCCCGCCGTCGTGAGAGCGGCGGGCACCGCCGAGTGCTCGGCCCGGTCGCGCGCGAAGGCCGCCGCAGCCGCGAAGAGCGCCGTCGGCACGAGCAACCGACCGGGGCCCACCTCCGGAAGTGAGAGGTGGGTGAGCGCACCGAGGTCGGCGAGCGGCGACCGCACCGGCCGATCCCCCGGTCGCCGGTAGCCACGCATGACCGATCGGGCCCGCAGGACGCTCGTGGCCGCCAGGGCGGCGAGGATGGGCCCGCCGAGGATGAGGACCGCCGCGCCGTGCCCCGGCACCGCGCCGGCGGCCGCGAACAGGGTGACCGCCGCGGCGAGCAGCGCGCAGCCGTTCCGGGCGCAGAGCAGCGACACCTCCCCGGCGCTCGCCGGCCGACCGCGCAGGGCGCCCGCCTGCACCACCGCCAGCACGAGGGACACGACGGCGACCTGTGCGGCGGCGAAGAAGGTCACCGCCCAGCCGATCGACCCGGTCGTCGCGGCGGTCGTGGAGTTCAGCACGACCAGCGTCGAACCGCCGACCGCGATGACCCCGACCGCGGAGGCGAGAGTCGCACGCTGGGCTCGCCGCGTGGCGACCTCCGCGTCGAGCGACGCCGCGATCTCGGCGGCGTCGCCGAAGCGGCGTACGGCCTCTGTCGGCCCCACTGCGGCAGCGGACTCCTCGAGGTGGTCGCGGCACTCCACCAACAGCCGGCGTCGGACAGATCCGCGCACCCGCAGCAGGAGCCGCAGCTCGGCCAGGTAGTCCTCGACGGCGCTCACGCGAGTCCCCCGATCACGCGGTCCACCGCCGCCGAGAAGGCCTGCCATTCCTGCGCGGAACGGGTCGCCGCCCGGCGCCCGGTCGGGCTGAGTCGATAGACGCGCCGGCGCCGCCCGTCGGTGACGCTCCACGCACTCGTCACCAGATCGGCGCGCTCGAGGCGCTGCAGTGCCGGGTAGAGCGACCCCTCCGGCACCGAGAGCGTGCCGCCGCTGCGCTCGCCGAGCCGCTGGCTGAGCGCGTATCCGTGACCGGGCGCGTCGACCAGGACGGCCAGCAGGAGCCCTTCCAGGTGCCCCCGCAGAAGTTCGGTTCCCATGCTCGGACCATACCCAGATCGTCTAGGTATCGACAAGGCTCTGCCGGCAACGACGGTGAATCACGCGACGGTGGAGGGCCGTTCGTTGTACGCCGTGGCGCGCGGTTGCCCGGACAACCGGGCGATGGCGTCCATGACCTCGTCGGTCAGCTCACGTCGGGCCCGGCCGGCGGGCACACCGGACCACCGGCCCGCCGGATCGATCGGCGTGCCGAAACGCACCGTGAACCGCTCCCGGTGCACCCGGTTGTCGCCGACGGGCTGCACCTTGTCGGTGCCGATCAGACCCACCGGCACCACCGGCACACCTGCTGTCATGGCCAGGTGGGCGACACCGGTATGCCCGCGGTAGAGACGTCCGTCCCGCGAGCGGGTGCCCTCGGGGTAGATGCCGAAGGCATCCCCGGCGGCCAGCACCCGCAGGGCGAGTTCGAGCGACTTGGCGGCGGCCTGGGAGTCGTCGCGCTCGACCGGGATCATCCCCATCGTCTCGAACCAGAGGCGTGAGGCCGTGCCCTTCGCGCCGGTGCCGGTGAAGTAGTCCGACTTCGCCAGGAAGCGGACCTGGCGCGGGGCGACCAACGGGATCACCACGCTGTCGATGAAGGACAGGTGATTGCTCGCCAGGAGGACTCCCCCTGGCGGGGCACGTTGTCGGCGCCCTCGACCTGCGGGCGCCACAGCGCGCGTACGACGGGGGAGACGGTGCCTTTGGCGGCGCGGTAGAGCACAGGTCAGTCCCGCTGGTCCTCGATGACCACGCCACCGAGGATCGAGGTCACCACGGGGATGCCGACCTCACCGGCGTCCTCGACGTCCTCGTCGTCTCGTGATCCCTCGTCCTCATCGGCCATCGGGACGGCGGTCGCGGAAACTCCGGCCGCGGGTTGCTGCGCGGCCGGCTCGCTGGCCCAGCTCGGCGCCGGCGCACTGCTCGCGCCCCATCCGCCCGGCTCGACCTCGGGCTCGGACCGCTTGCGCGGCGCGGAGCGCTGGGGGCGGCGCGCGGCCACGGGTGCCGCGGGCTGCGGGTCCGACGTCTCCGCGCCGGTGTCATTCGCGGCCGGTTGCGCGTCCTGCTGTCCGCCGGGATCGGCACGCTCGGCAGGCGGCCGCGCCGGGGCGAGATCGTCCGGCTGCGGCGTGCCGGTCGGTGCGCCGCTGTCGGTGCGGGCCGTCACCGTCACGGTCACGCCGAGGGCCTCCTGCAGCGCCTGCCGTACGACGTCGCGGTGCGACCCTCGCTCGAAGGTCTGCGCCAGCCCGGCACTGCTCACCCCGAGCACGAGCTGCGGCGGGTCGTACTCCAGCACGTGGGCGTGCTGGCTCAGCAGGGCCCAGGTCACCCGCTTGATCCGCGCGATGGCGTTGAGCACATCCGGCCAGGCCCGGCGTATCGCGTCGGTGTCGAGCCCTCCCCCGACAGCCGACTGCTGGGCCGACGGCGGCCCACCCGGTCCCTGGCCCGCACCGCCCGGTGCGACGCCCACGGGGTCGGCCACCTCCGGGATGTCGCGCCCCTCGGACCGCACGTCGACGGGCTCGCCGCCTGCTCCCGCCTCGTCCGGTTCGTCCGGTTCGTCCGGCATGTCCGGGTCGGGCGCGGGACTCGGATGCGGGACGGTCGTGGGGTCGGGCACGGGCGACGGCTCGGGGTCGGGCGTCGGCTCCGGGGTGGGTGTCGGCGCCGGCGCCGGAGCCGGCTCGGCCGGTCCGGCGGGTGGTGTCGGCTGCTCCAGCGGCGGGTGGGGCACCGGGACTTCAGGGTTCGACGGCTCCGGTGCGGGTGTCGAGGGCTGCGCAGTGGTCGGATCGGACGCGGACGCGGTGGGCCGGGCGCCCGGCACGGCGCCGATCGCGAGGCGGCGTTCGAGACGGTCCAGCCGCGCGGCGTACCCCTCCTCGCCGCTCGCCCCCGGCAGCAGCACGCGGGCGCAGATCAGCTCCAGCTGCAGCCGCGGGGCAGTGGCCCCGGTCATCTCCGTCAGGCCGGCGTTGACGATGGTCGCGGCCCGGGCCAGGGTCTCGGCGCCGAATGCGGCGGCCTGCTCGCGCATCCGTTCGAGCTGATCCTCCGGCACTCCGCGCAGCACCTGCGCGACCCCGTCCGGGACGGCGGCGACGATGATCAGGTCGCGCAGCCGCTCGAGCAGGTCCTCCACGAATCGCCTCGGATCGTGGCCGGATTCGATGACCCGGCCGATCTGACGGAAGGTCGCGGCGGGGTCGGACACCGCGAGCGCGTCGATGGTGGCGTCGAGCAGCTCGCCATCGGTGAATCCGAGCAGCGCGGCCGCCCCGGCGTAGGTGAGGCCGCCGTCCTGCGATCCGGAGATCAACTGGTCGAGCACGGACAGCGAGTCGCGCACCGATCCACCGCCGGCGCGGGTCACGAAGGACAGCACGCCCGGCTCGACCTGCACGCCCTCGGCGACGCAGAGCTGCTCCATGTACTCGGTCAGCCGCTGCGGCGGGACCAGCCGGAAGGGGTAGTGGTGGGTGCGCGACCGGATCGTCCCGATGACCTTCTCCGGCTCGGTGGTCGCGAAGACGAACTTCACGTGCTCCGGCGGCTCCTCGACGACCTTCAGCAGGGCGTTGAAACCCTGCGTGGTCACCATGTGGGCCTCGTCGATGATGTAGACCTTGAAACGGCTGCTGGCCGGGCCGTACGCCGCCCGCTCACGCAGGTCGCGCGCGTCGTCGACGCCACCGTGACTGGCCGCGTCGATCTCGATCACGTCGACCGTGCCCGCGCCGCCGCGGGACAGCGCGACGCAGGAGTCGCACACGCCGCACGGGGTCGGGGTGGGGCCCTGCTCGCAGTTGAGGCAGCGCGCGAGGATCCGGGCGCTGGTGGTCTTGCCGCAGCCTCGCGGCCCGCTGAAGAGGTAGGCGTGGTTGACCCGGCCGGTCTCGAGGGCGCGCATCAGGGGCACGGTCACGTGCTCCTGGCCGATGACGTCGGCGAACGTCTCGGGGCGGTATCGGCGGTACAACGCGGTGCTCACCTGGGGAACTCTATGCGCCGGGACCGTCAGTGCGACCAGCTCGTACAGGTGGCATCGGTTGTCCGCAGATTCGTGCACCCGTCGACCCGGATCTGCGGACAATCGTGACCCTGTCAGCCTCGGGCCGGACGTGAAGGACCCCCACGCACCTGGAAGAGCACGCCTGCCCTTGCTGCATTCCTGCCCTGGGGGAGTTCGGCGCGGTACCACCGCGTGGGGGATCGGCGAACAGTCTAGGACACCGCGGAGGGTGCACCGGGCACGCCTCATTTATGCAGTCCCGCCGCGACCGGGTAACCTCTGCTCGCCTGGAGGATTCGCATAGTGGCCTAGTGCGCACGATTGGAAATCGTGTTGGGGATGAAACCCCTCGCGGGTTCAAATCCCGCATCCTCCGCCAGCATCGGATGGCCGGCCCCGTACGACGAGGGCCGGCCATTCCTCGTCCGGGCGCCCATGCGGTCATGCAGAGCATGGAAGGCTCCCCTCCATGCACGAAGTGACGGCGTGGTGCGCCTTCCTCGGAGCGTGGCTCCTGGTGGCCGGCCCGATCCTGCAGGCGTCGCT
Organism: Allobranchiibius sp. GilTou73; assembly: GCF_021391335.1. Classification (GTDB taxonomy): domain Bacteria; phylum Actinomycetota; class Actinomycetes; order Actinomycetales; family Dermatophilaceae; genus Allobranchiibius; species Allobranchiibius huperziae. The sequence continues at coordinate 369,130 of NZ_CP090051.1, forward strand.
GGAGTTGCAGGAGCTCGACGTCGACGTCGCGCGGTCGGCGATGAAGGGCGCGGCGGATCGTGTCGACGAACCGGACGTCTCGCCTTGGTGGTGGTTGATCCCACCGGTCGGCTACGTGCTGCACCGACGGGCCTCGGGCGCGTACCGGCAGGAGGTCATGCGCCGGTTGCAGCCCGCGGAGCTGGAGGTGGTCTTCGCCTTCACCAACCGCGCGACGGGCTGGGCGATGGTGGCCGGCGGCGCGAGCCTGATCGGCATCCACGAGACGTTCGAGCTGGTCGAGACCCTCGAACGCCCCGGCTGGTGGACGTGGCCGATCTCGGTCGCGATGCTGGCCGTCGCGGCGGCCTACACGGTCGAACGCTCCCGACGTGGTGAGAGCATCCTGCAGAGAGCGGCCGGGTCCGATCCGGTCGCCACGACCCCGCAGGAGAGCCCCGATGCCCGTCGGTCCGACTGACGCCAGCAAGACCCCGCGGTACGCCGGGCTCACCACCTTCGCGCGGCTGCCGCGCCGCGAGGACATGGAGGACGTCGAGGACTACGACGTCGCGGTGGTCGGGGTGCCGTTCGACAGCGGCGTGAGCTACCGGCCCGGCGCCCGCTTCGGGCCCTCGCACATCCGGGAGAGCTCGCGGCTGCTGCGCCCATGGAATCCCGAGCTCGACGTGGCGCCGTTCGACCTGCAGCAGGTGGTCGACGCCGGCGACATCGCGGCCAACCCGTTCGACATCGAGGACGCGATCGGGCAGATAGAGCGGGACGCGGCGGAGCTGACCGCCGGTGGACGACGGCTGCTCACGCTCGGCGGCGACCACACGATCACCCTGCCGTTGCTGCGGGTGATGCACGCGGCGTACGGCCCGATCGCGGTGCTGCACTTCGATGCCCACCTCGACACGTGGGACACCTACTTCGGTGCCCCGCACACCCACGGCACGACGTTCCGGCGGGCCTCCGAGGAGGGGCTGCTCGACCGGGACCACTGCCTGCACATCGGGATCCGCGGCCCGCTCTACGACGCGCGCGACCTGCCGGAGTCCGCCGACCTCGGTTTCGCCACCATCCACGCCACCCAGTTCGACGAGCTCGGTACGCGCGGGGTCATCGAAGCGATGCTCGCGCGGCTCGGCGACGCCCCGGTCTACGTCTCGATCGACATCGACGTGCTCGATCCGGGACACGCGCCGGGCACCGGCACCCCGGAGGCCGGCGGCCTGACGAGCCGGGAGCTGCTCGCGATCCTGCGAGCGCTGGTGGCCACGAACGTCGTCTCGGCCGACATCGTCGAGGTGGCGCCGGCGTACGATCACGCGCAGATCACCGGCATCGCCGCCTCGCACGTCGGCTACGAGCTGCTGAGCGTCATGAAGCCGAACGCCGCTGTGAACGCATGACGTTCACCACGCGCCCCACGCTCGCGGGCACCTTCGGCATGGTCTCCTCCACCCACTGGATCGCGTCGCAGTCGGCGATGAGCGTGCTCGAACGCGGCGGCAACGCCTTCGACGCGGCCGCCTGCGCGGGCTTCGTGCTGCACGTGGTCGAGCCGCACCTCAACGGCCCCGGCGGCGACATGCCCGCCATCGTCGCCACCGCCGACGACCCGACCCCGCGGGTGCTCTGCGGCCAGGGCCCGGCGCCGGCGGGAGCCACCATCGAGCACTACCGCGCCGAGGGCCTGGACCAGGTGCCCGGCTCCGGCCTCCTGGCCGCGGCCATCCCCGGCGCCGTCGACGCCTGGCTGGTGCTGCTGCGCGACCACGGCACCTGGGAGCTGTCCGACGTGCTGGAGCCGGCCATCGGGTATGCCGAGGCCGGCCACCCGGTGCTCCCCGCCGTCAGCGCCACGATCGAACGCGTGGCGGGCATGTTCACCGAGCACTGGCCCACCTCCGCGAGCACCTGGCTGCCGCGCGGAAAGGCACCCACACCGGGCTCGTTGGTGACGAACCCCGCGTACGCCGCGACCCTGCGCCGCCTGCTGGCCGAAGGTGCCGCAGCCGGCACCGACCGGGTGAGCCGGATCGAGGGCGCCCGGCGTGCGTGGTCGCACGGTTTCGTCGCCGACGCGGTCGACCGCTTCGCCCGCGGGTCCTTCCTGGACTCCAGCGGCGCGGCCCACGCCGGCGTCATCACCAGTGAAGACCTCGGTGGGTTCGAGGCCACCTGGGAGACCGCCGTCACCCTCGACTGGGCGGGCGCGACCGTCGCCAAGACAGGTGCGTGGGGCCAGGGGCCGGTGCTGCTGCAGTCGCTGCAGATGATGGACGCGCTCGGGGACCCGTCCGAGCTGGATCTGCTCGGCGCCGATGGCGTGCACACCACGACCGAGGTCATGAAGCTCGCCTTCGCCGACCGCGAGGCGTTCTACGGCGACGTCGACGTCCCGCTCGCCGACCTGCTCGACCCGGCGTACGCCGCTCAGCGCGCCGCGCTCGTCGGCGCGGACGCCTCGATGGAGATCCGGCCGGGCTCCCCCGGCGGCCGGACCCCGGTGCTCCCCCACGGATTGGGGGAAACCGATTCTGCGGCAAACGATTCCACCGTCGGTGAACCCACTGTGGCAACACCCACCGCGCAACGCGGCGACACCTGCCACGTCGACGTGGTCGACCGCTTCGGCAACATGATCTCGGCAACGCCGAGCGGCGGGTGGTTGCAGAGCTCGCCCACCATCCCCGAGCTCGGCTTCTGCCTCGGCACCCGCGCACAGATGTTCCGGCTGCAGGAGGGCCTTCCGGCGTCTCTCGCGCCCGGCCGCCGGCCGCGGACCACCCTCAGCCCCACCCTGGTGCTGCGCGACGGCGCGCCGTCCATGGCCTGCGGTACGCCGGGCGGAGACCAACAGGATCAGTGGCAGTTGCTCTTCCTACTGCGAGTCCTGGCTCAGGGCAACGCATTACAGGACGCCATCGACGCACCCGCCTGGCACAGCGAGGCGGTCCCCAGCTCGTTCTACCCGCGGGGCATGCAGCCGGGTGTGCTCGTGATCGAGGACCGGATCGACCCGGCCGTGGCGCGCGAGCTGTCGGCCCGCGGTCACGACGTACAGCTCGGACCGGGGTGGAGCGAGGGACGGCTGTGCGCCGTCACCCGCGACCCCGCCACGGGAGTGCTGCGCGCCGGCGCCAACCCCCGCGGCATGCAGGGGTACGCCGTCGGGCGGTGACGGCGTCCGGGCGCCACAAGGGGCCGGTCAGGCTTCGGGGATGTCGCGGCCGAAGCTCTCCAGCGTGATGGCGGTCGGCTCTGGACCGCCGCGCCGATCGGTGTCCAGGGCGTCGATGGCGTCCATCTGGTCGCCGGCGAGCTCGAAGTCGAAGACGTCGAAGTTCTCGGCGATACGTTGCGGCTTGGTCGACTTCGGGATCACCGAGCGACCCGCCTGCAGGTGCCAGCGCAGCATCACCTGTGCAGGCGATCTGTCGTGCGCTCGCGCGATGTCACCGATGATCGGGTCCTGCAGGGTGCTGGTGTGCTGGCCGTCCCGGTAGAACGTGATCCCGCCGATCGGCGACCAGGCCTGGGTGAGGATTCCGTGCTGCGCGCCGAACGCCTGGACCTCCCGCTGCTGGAAGTAGGGGTGTAGTTCGATCTGGTTCACCGCGGGCACCACGGCGGCCTTCTCCAGGAGCGCGGTCAGGTGCTCGACCATGAAGTTGCTCACCCCGATCGAGCGCACCCTGCCGTCGGCCAGCAGCTTCTCGAGGGCGCGGTACGCCTCCTGGGTCTTCTCGAAATCCGAAGGGAGCGCCTGGTGCAGGATCAGCAGATCGATCTGCTCCACGCCGAGCTTGCCGGCGCTCTTGTCGAACGCGTGCAGCGTCTCGTCGTACCCGTAGTCGCTGATCCAAACCTTGGTCTCGACGAAGACGTCGTCGCGTGCGAGTCCGGAGTCACGGATCGCATCTCCGACCTCGCGTTCGTTGCCGTACGCCGCCGCGGTGTCGATGTGGCGGTATCCCGTAGACAGCGCCGCGGCGACCGCACTACGCGTCTCGTCGGCGGGTGTCTGAAACACACCGAGGCCGATCGCGGGCATCCGTACGTCGTTGTTCAGGGTCAGCTCTTGCATGGTTCTCTCCTCGTTCGGGATGGCCCGGGGCGACGACGCGGTCAGCGACGCAGCGCGGTGGGGGGTGAGTTCGTGCTGGCCGTAGCTGGTGTCCTCCGGGTTGACCGTCACGCCCGGAGCCACGATCGCGTCGATCCGGTCGAGGACGTCATCGCTGAGGGTGAGGTCCGCGGCAGGCAAGTAGGACTCCAACTGCGCCATCGTGCGCGGACCGACGATCGCCGCGGTGACACCGGGGTGGCGGATGACGAACGCGATCGACATCTCGATCAGACTCACACCGGCCTGCTCGGCCAGCTGTGCCAGGTCCTCGACGACATCGAGCTTGCGCTGGTTGGCCGGGATGCTCATGTCGAACCGGACGCTCGGGCGGGCGCTGGATGTCGGCTCCGAGGCGGCGTCCTTGCGCCACCTGCCGGAGAGCCATCCGCCGCCCAGTGGACTGTAGGTGAGGGTGCCCATCCCGTGCCGCAGCGCGGTCGGCAACAAGTCCTCCTCAATGCCGCGGACGAGGATCGAGTACGGCGGCTGCTCGGTGACGAACCGCTCGAGATTGCGCTCCCGAGCGGCCCACTGCGCCTCCACGATCTGTGACGCCGAGAACGAGGAGGAGCCGATGTAGCGCACCTTCCCGGCGTGCACGAGGTCCGAGAGCGCACCCAGGGTCTCCTCCACGTCGGTCTCCGGTGTCGGCCGGTGCATCTGGTACAGATCGATGTAGTCAGTCCTCAAGCGCCGCAGCGAGTCCTCGACCTCGCGGATGATCCACCGCCGCGAGCCCCCGCCCTGATTGGGGCCATCCCCCATGGGCATGAAGAACTTGGTCGCCAGTACGACGTCGTCCCTTCGACCCTGCAGGGCCTCCCCGACGATCTCCTCCGAGACACCGGCCGAGTAGATGTCGGCGGTGTCGACGATGTTGATCCCGGCGTCCAGGGCGGCGTGGATGATGCGGGTCGCATCGGCCCGGTCGTCGTTGCCCCACGGGCCGAACATCATCGCGCCGAGGCAGAGCGGGCTGACCTGCACGCCGGTGCGGCCGAGTGGGCGGTACTCCATCACCGGCTCCCTGTGGCGGCGGCCTCCGCCGCGGCGTACTGCTCGTCGGTGACCGGCTCCAACCACGTCGTCGCGTCGGCGTCGCCGCTGCCGTCGAGGATCGCGTAGTGGCACATCATCTGATCGGCGGTGCCGCCGTGGAAGTGCTCTTCGCCGGCCGGGGTCCACACGCTCTCCCCCGCATGGAGCAGGACCGCGCGCCCGTCGCGGGTGCCGACCAGCCCGACGCCGTCGGTGCACACGAGCAGCTGCCCGTTGGAGTGGGAGCGCCAGTTGGTGCGCGCCCCCGGGGTGAAACGCACGTGTCCACAGACCAACCGGGACGTGCCGTCGCCGTCGAAGAGCGGATTCATCCACACGTCGCCGGTGAAGTTCTCCGCAGGCGTCTTGACGGTCGCGGTGCGAGGGTTCTTGTTCACGAGTGTCTCCGTGTCGTGATGCTGGTCGGTGTGCTCACCCCACCACTGTCCCGGACACCACCAGGATCGGCGACCGGTCCTGCTCATCGAGCATCACCGAGATCGCCCAGCTCACCCAGCTCGCCGCCAAGCAGGTGGCACATCTGCCTCGTCCGTTCCGGGCACGCGCAATCGGCCCGTTGGACACGTGGAAAACCCGTAAACCGCTCACCATGATCGAGGGGATGTGGATAACTTCTGATCGAATGCTCAACATCCGCAACAGAATTCGTCGATCTACTAGTTGCGCCTATATTCGAACACGCGTATGATGCAAGATATAGGTACGAAGCAGGCACCAGCAGTCGCAGGAGGGGCCATGACGCAACCGACGACCGACACGCATCGCCCCGCTGCGCTGGGTTCTGGTAGCCGGTTGTTGAGTCTGCTGAGGGAGTTCGCGACGTCCTTGGACCACTGGCCTGGTGCGCTTCACCAGCTGAGCGAGCCTGATCTGGGCGAGGTCGTCGGGACGATGCTGCAGGTCGCGTCTCGCACGGAGAACGTCGCTGCGCTGGCCACCGCGGACGCGCTGAGCCGCGGGACGGTCGCGAACTCCACCGCGACCGGAGCACCCGCCTGGGTGGCCCGGCAGGCGACCGGTGTGGACCCGACCGTCGTACGCCGGGTCGGCGTCGTGGGCGTGGACTGCGCCGATCCCCGGAACCAGGTCGTTGTCGATGCGTTGGCGACCGGGTCCGCGACCGTGCCGGTCGCGGCGGTCGCGTTGCGGGAGGTGCCGCGAATCCGCCGGCAGTTGCCGTTCGTGGATCGAGACGACCTGCTGGGGCGGTACCTGTCACTGTCGGCGTACGGGCCGCGGGCCCTACGGGAGCTGTCCACCCGGATCCGGGGTCAGTACGCCCCCGAACAACTGGTGCGGGACGAAGAAGTGCAGCAGGACTGCGAATCGGTGCGGTGGTACGACCTGCCTGGTGGTCTGACCCGGTTCGAGGCCGACCTGTCCGCCGGGCACACCGCCATCGTCAAACACGCCCTGCAAGCGTTGTCCGCACCCGCGCCGGTGGAAGCCGGCGACCACGGGCCTCAGCGGGATACTCCCACCCCTGCCAAGCGGCGAGCGGACGCGCTGGTGCGACTCGTCGAGACCTCCGCCGGCGTGCTCGACGGCACCGTGCCACGGCCGGTCGGGGAGTTCGGGGGCACGGCGAAGATCCTGGTCACGATGGACTACAACACCCTGTACGAGGGGCTCCGGGACGCGGGCCGACTCGGCCAACACGGCTCGGGCGAAGACGGATTCGCCCCGACGTACCTACCGGGCATCGGACGCACCACCGACGGCGATCACCTCGACGCCGGCACTCTCCGCCGACTCGCGTGCGATGCGGACCTCATCCCCGCAGTCCTCGGCACCGAGTCCGAACCCTTGGACGTCGGCCGCGCGAAACGCCTGTTCACCGGGGGCTTACGCACCGCGATCATTCACCGGGATCAGCACTGCACCTTCCCCGGATGTGACCGCCCACCGGACTGGTGCGATGCACATCATGTGCGGCCCTGGTGGGCCGGCGGCGAAACAACACTGACCAACGCGGCCTTACTGTGCGCCCGGCACCACACCATCGTGCACCGCGACCTGCTCACCGCCACCGTCACACCCACCGGCGTCACCTGGGACCTCACCCCCGGACTGATGCCCAGCCGACCCGGACAGAGACCGGCCGCATGACTCGCGGGGCCTAGTCCGTACTCACCGAGCTCGCCGAGCTCGCCGTTCCGAACGCGCCGGCCACCTGATCGGCGAGCAGGACCGCGACCCGACACTGCTCGGAGCTCGGGTGCCGCACATGGGTCGCGGACGACACCCGGAAGTAGCCGAGGACCGCCTGTCCCCGCTGCACCGGGATGGCGACGTACTCGTCGGTGGGCAGCCCGATCCGGGTCACGTCGACTCGGCGACCGCCCCGGACCACCGTGCCGTCCTGCTCCAGGACGGCGATCCGCGCATCGCGGATCGGGCCGTCGACGAAGGTGGACCGCTCGACGTCCAGGGTGTCGGCGATCTGCTGAGCGGCGATCTCGGTGACCGCCCGGGTGGGCGCGCTGCCCTCCCTGATCGCCGCGGCACTCGCCAACAGCCCGTCCAGATAACCCGAACGGCGCGCGGCACCGGCCTGCTGACGGTGGCCCCAGAGCGCGAGCTCGGCGACGGCGATGCCGATCAGCACGAGCAGCACCGTCGCGACGACGTGAGCCGTGTCGGCGATCGCGAACTGGTGGTAGGGCCGGGCGAGGAAGAAGTCGAACCAGACGCCTCCGGACACGGCGGCGATCAGCGCGGCCAGCCGGTCGGCAGTGGCGGCGGCTGCGACCACCCAGAGCACGAGCACGAGGACCGCGATGACCGGCGTGATGTCCCTGCGGTCGGTCGCGAGGAGCGCGCAGATGACGAGCGGACCGATCGCCGCGCCGACACGCACCGCTGTGGTCCACCACCCGGCCTGGGCCCACGCCGACGCTTCGAACCGCTTCCGGCCGGTCATCACGATCACTCTCTTCCACGATCAGGGAAGCCCCTGCTCCGTTCGTCTTCCACCTACCAGTGTGGTCTTGTTCGGACGACCCGGCGACCCTGCGGCGCATCAAGATTCGTTAATGGTGTGGCAGTGTGCTCAGCACTGCGTCTCCATCCTCCAGGAGGACGGGGGCGCCCATCCAGGGTCTGGTCGGAGGGTGTCGTGCGGGTGCTGGTCTCGGTCGATATGGAGGGTGTTGCGGGAGTCGTCGACCCGCAGGACATCAGCCCGGGAAACCCGGAGTACGAGCGCAACCGCGGTTACATGACGGATGAGGCTAGCGCCGCCGTACGCGGTGTGCTGGCCCACGACCCGGCAGCGGAGATCGTGGTCTGCGACGCACATGCACGGTTCCGGAACCTGGTCCCGGACCGTCTGGAGCAGGGGTGCACGCTGCTGCGGGGTTCACCGCGGCGCCTGGCGATGATGACCGGCATAGACAGCGGCGTGGACGCGGTCTGTTTCGTCGGCTACCACGGCATGGCCGGGACGCCGGACTCCGTGCTGGCGCACACGATCAGCGGCGGCGTCATCGCCCAGGTCCGTTGCAACGGTGTCGAACTCGGCGAGCTCGGACTGAACGCGGCCCTGGCGGTGCACTACGGCGCGGTCCCGGTGCTCGCGACCGGTGACGACACGCTGGCGGCCGAAGCCGCCTCGGCGGTGCCCGGCATGACCACGGTCGTCGTCAAGACCTCGAGGGGCAGCCGGGCCGCCGAAGGACTGCACCCGCGCGAGTCGTGCCGACGGATCGAGGCTGCCACGCAGACGGCGCTCACGCGCCTCGGCGACGTGCAGGCGCCACGTTTCCAGGGCCCGGTCGACCTCGAGGTGGACGTCCTCCGGCCGTCGATGACCGAGCGCGCGCTGGGAATCCCCGGGGTCGGACTACGTGGCCCGCTGACTCTGGGCTTCACCGCCACGGACATCGCCGCGGCGTACGAGCTCATCGAGGTGTTCGCTGCGCTCGGTGCTCCTTGATCACTTCACGAACGTCGCGATGGCGCGGGCGAGGGCCGGCGCCGTCGGCACAGCCGCATCGGCTGCGACCTGCCGCGGTGCCGGTCACCGTGCCACGACCAGGACCACCACCAGCACGACGACGAGCACGATCAGACCCGGTAGGAACGCCACCAGCCACCCGGTCGGGGACGCGGGACGGACGCCGTACCCCACCCGCTTCCTCTCGAACATCGGCCGCTTCCCGTCGGTCATGGTGGGACTCCCTCTGCTCCATCGGCATCGCCGGTCCGCACTCCCCGGCGCGGACCACCTCAGGCTAGGGCCGACGTGGCGGCGGCGCCCTGGTTCGGCGGGAGCGGGGCGGCAGACCTGGGACGCGGGGTCAGAGCGCCGCGACCATCAGCAGGCAGGGATTGCCCTCCCACAGCTGCAGCAGCTCCTCCAACGGGGTGAATCCGCAGTGTTCGTAGAAGCGGCGGGTCGCCGCGTAGTTCTCGTCCGGCCGGCTCGGACCGAGTGTCTTGACCTGCAGGAAGCGGACGCCGTCGCGGCGCAATTCTGCCCGCGCGGCTTCCATCAGCCGGGTGCCGATGCCCCGGCGTCGGTACGCCGCGTCGACGGCCATCAGATAGACCTCGGCAGCCTCCGCGAAATGAATCGTCGTCAGCAACACGCCCACGACGCGGTCGCCGGTCGCGGCCAGATACGACTGCATCGACGCGGCAGCCTCGACGTAGTGGTCGTTCGACTCGGGGATGCCGAACCACTGCGGCAGGGTGGCCAGGATGCGGGCGACGGCGGCGGCGTCGTTCGCCCGGACGACGCGGATACCGTAGGCATCGGGCGATCCGCCCGCGCTGGCCAGGTTCGGTTCGGGCACGTCACGATCGCATCAGCCGGGTCCCGCCCACACAAGCGATTTCCCCGTCCTTCGGGCGACGTCCGGGGACCTGCACTCCTCTGCGACGCGCGCCGTACGGAATACCCAGCAGTAACAATGCATCTCGCGGGAGAGTGGACCCATGACGCAGACGAAGGAACCCGCTCAGCGGGCCGGCGGGATCGAATCCCGCTCGATCGACTACGTGCCGCTCACCGAACGACACGGCAAGCTGTGGCATCTCGGGCCGTTGTGGTTCATGTCGAACGCGCAGATTGCGACCCTCGCGGTCGGCCTCATCAGCATCACCGAAGGCGCGACGCTGCCGTGGTCGATCATCGCCATCGTGGTCGGCACACTGCTGGGCACGCTCTTCATGGCGTTCCACTCCGCGCAGGGCCCGCAGCTCGGTCTGCCGCAGATGATCCAGTCGCGGCCCCAGTTCGGTTACCTCGGCGCGCTCCTCGTCTGGCTGTTCGCCTACGTGCAGTACGCCGGGTTCAACGTCTTCAACACCGTGCTCGCCAGTGAATCGATGTCCAAGAGCACCGGCACCTCGTGGATCAAACCGTGGCACGTGATCATCACCCTCATCGGCGTCGCGATCGCGATCATCGGCTACGACCTGATCCACCGGGCCGAGCAGATCCTCACCTACGCGATGCTCATCGTCTTCGGGATCGTCACGGTCCTGCTCTTCACGCTGCACTACCCGGCCGGCACGTTCGACCTCGGGCACTTCCAGGCGGCGCCGTTCTTCGGCCAGTTCGGCGTGGTCGCCGGCTACCAGATCAGCTGGGCCATCTACGTCTCGGACTACTCGCGCTACCTGCCGCCGGACGTCACGGTGCGCAAGACCTTCTACTGGACGTACGGCGGGTCGGCCGTCGGCGGCGCCTGGATGATGGTCATCGGCGCAACGCTCGCGGCGTGGAAGGGAAAGGCGTTCAGCGGCAACGCGATCGCCGAGCTGAAGGAGGTCGGCGACCACTTCCTCAACGGATTCGGCGACGTGGTCCTGGTCCTCGCGGCGCTCGGCCTGGTCTCGGTCATCGCGCTCAACATGTACGGCGGCTCGCTGACCCTGATCAGTGCGGTCGACTCCTTCTCCAAGGTCAAGCCCACTCTCGGCATCCGGATCGCCACCATCGCGTTCACCGCGGTGCTGTCCCTGCTGGGCGCACTGGTCGCGACGTCAAACTTCCTCAGCGACTTCAACAACTTCCTGTTGCTGGTGCTCTACCTCTTCATCCCCTGGACCGCCGTCAACCTGGTCGACTACTACGTCGTGCGACGAGGGCACTACGCGATCGCCGAGATCTTCAAACCCAACGGGATGTACGGGCGGTGGGGCTGGCCGGGGATCGTCTCCTACCTGGTCGGGTTCATCGCCATGACACCGTTCTTCGTGGTCGGGAGCCTCTATACCGGGTTCGTGGCCAAATCGATCCACGACGTCGACATCTCCTTCTTTATCGGTCTGCCGGTGGCCGGGCTCCTCTACTGGTTCCTGGCCCGCAACATCGACGTCGAGGCCGAGACCCGCGTCGCCCGTGAGGAGCAGGAGGAACTGGAGCGCGCTGCGGTGCAGGGCACCCTGTGACGAGCGCGTGGGAGGTCGCCGACGCGATCGCGGGCAGACGCCTGAGCGCCGTGGACGCCGCCCGCGAGTGCCTCGCTGCGATCGAGGCGCGCGACGGTGAGATCAACGCGTACACCGTCGTGCTGCGCGACGAGGCGCTCGCGCAGGCCGCGGGCGTCGACCGACGCATCGCCGCCGGCGAGCAGCTCGGCCCGCTCGCCGGGGTGCCGGTGTCGATCAAGGACCAGATCTGGCTCGCGGGAGCCCCGGCGACCAACGGATCTCGCGTGCTGGCCGAGTTTCGGCCCGGCACCTCGGCCGTGGCCGTCGACCGGCTCCTGGAGGCCGGCGCGGTCGTGCTGGGCAAGACCAACAACCCGGAGTTCTGCTACCGCGGCGTCACCACGAACGACCTGTACGGAACGACCCGCAATCCGCGGGATCTGTCCCGTACGACGGGCGGGAGCAGTGGCGGTGCAGCTGCCTCGGTGGCGGCCGGCATGGCCCGCCTCGCGCTCGGCAGCGACGGGGGCGGGTCGGTCCGGATCCCGGCCGGCTTCTGCGGAGTCGCCGGGCTCAAACCCACCTTCGGGCTGGTGCCGACCACGCCGGGGTTCCGCGGATGGCCGAGCCTGTCGGTCGTCGGACCGATCGCGTCGTGCGTGCGGGATCTGGCGCTGGCCATGACGGTGCTCAGCGGCCCCGCACCGCAGGACCCGACCAGCGTCGCGCCGCCCCGGCCACTCGATTTTCTCGACGCCGTGCGTGGCGCCTCGCTCCACGGGCTGCGCATCGCCGCCTCCGCCACGCTCGGGTTGTCCGACCTGGACGACGACGTGCGGGGCGCGTTCGAGCGGGCGCTCGACACGCTGCGGCGGTCCGGCGTCAGGATCGATCTGGTGCACCCGGACCCGGTCGACGTCTGCGCGCTCTGGGACGCCACCGCGCTGCCGGAGGGCAACGCCTCACAGGGGCAACTGCTCGCCGACCGACCCGATCTGATCGGCGCCGACGCCGCCGCCATCATCGAGTCCGGCGACGGTGTCAGCGCCCGCGCCTACCTGGACGCGCAAGCCGCCCGCAGCCGCTTCACCACCTCCTGGCTGCAATTCCTGTCGGAGTACGACGTGCTGCTCACTCCGTCCCTCCCCGTGACGGCCTTCGCCGCCGACCGGCTCGGCCCGGCCACCGTGGCCGGCCGAGCGGTCCCCGACGGGTTCGACGCGTGGTGCGCGCTGCTCCTGCCTGCCAACCTCGCGGGCCTGCCCGCCGCGAGCGTCCCCATCGGTCCGGCCGGGGCGCTCCCGGTCGGGATGCAGGTCGTCGGCACCCGCTTCGCCGACGACGTGGTGCTGCGGGCGGCCGCGGCCATCGAGCACCTGATGGAGCCGTCCTGATGCCTACGTCGCCCGATCCGACCGGCTGAGAGCGCGACCTGCGGGCACCGACGTGGCCCCCGAGCGCACGTCACCCGCCGTTCACCTCGCTTCCCTAGCCTGGGTGGTCACAAGAGGGAAACGGCTGGGCGCGCCGCTGGCTCGATCGGCTCGTGCAGCGGCACACTTGGGTTCCGGGACAGAGAGTCACAAGGGGCAGACAGGCATCATGCGTACCAGGGGGCGGCTCGCCCTTCTCACGACGGCCGGACTGATGGCCGGCTCGATGGTGCTCGCGGGGTGCGGCGACCAGGAGGCGGCGCCGGCCAAGAAGCCCGTATGCACCACGACCCCCACCCCGACGGTCGCGATCCCCGCGTCCTACATCCACGTCAACGTCCTCAACGCGTCCGACACCCAGGGTCTCGCCGGGCAGGTCGGCACCGCGTTGTCGTGGCGCGGCTTCCAGGTGATCAGCACGGCGAGCGATCCGCAGGACGACAACCGGCCGACCCCGACCTACGCCGAGATCCGTTACGGCGCAGGTGGTTACCAGATGGCGCTGACGCTCGCGACCCAGGTGGAGCACGCCACCCTCTACAACGACGGCCGCACCAACCCCTCGATCGACCTGGTCCTCGGACCGTCGTTCCAGCTCGCCGCGCTGCCCCCGCCGGCCGCCAAGAGCGTGACCGTCAACGTCTACAACACGACCGCGCGGCCCGGGCTGGCGACCACCGTCGGCAAGGAGCTGCGCGCCCGCGGCTTCAAGACCGACCGGGTCGGCAACGATCCGCTCGGCAGCTTCAACCCGGAGCTCATCGCGATCGTGCGGTACGGCGCCAAGGGCGAGCCCGCGGCCCGGCGGGTCGCGTTGTCGGTCAAGGGCGCCAAGCTGGTGCTCGACGGGCGCACCGACTCCTCCGTGGACCTGGTGCTGGACTACCGGTTCTCGGGGCTGGTGCCTGCGGCTCAGGCGACAGCTCCGCCGGTGCCCAAGCCCAGCCGCACCTGCTCCTGACCCGAGCGTCCTGCTGCGCGTCGCTCAGCGGCGCCGGCGGGCCGTCCCGAACAGGCTCCGGGTGATCTCCCGACCCAGCGCCGAGCCCGCCGAGCGCATCATCGACTTGAACGCCGGCGACCCCGCCACGTTCGCGATCATGCCCTTGTCCTCCTTGGCACGCGGGGCCGAACGCGGAGCCTCCTGAGGCGCTGGCGCCGGCGCGTCCGCGGGGGTGGGCGCCTGCTGGAGCTTGGCGTTCAACATCTCATACGCCGACTCGCGATCGATCGCCTGCGCGTACTTGCCCACGATGGAGGATCCGCTGACCGTCGCGTCGATCGTCGCGTCCGGGCTGGGCGCCATCAGCGACTGGGGCGCCCGCATCCGGGTCCACGCGACCGGGGTCGGTGCGCCGTTCTCCGACAGCACCGTCACCACGCCCTCGCCGGTGCCGAGCTGGGTGAGCAGCTCCTCCAGGTCGTAGGAGCTGTGCGGGAAGGTCTGCACGGTCGCTTTGAGCGCCTTCGCGTCGTCCGGGGTGAAGGCGCGCAGCGCGTGCTGCACCCGGTTGCCCAGCTGTGCCAGCACGTCGTTCGGCACGTCCTTGGGGGTCTGGGTGACGAAGAAGATGCCGACGCCCTTGGAGCGGATCAGCCGCACGGTCTGCTGGATGGCGTCCAGGAATGCCTTCGAGGCGTCGTCGAAGAGCAGGTGCGCCTCGTCGAAGAAGAAGACCAGCTTGGGCTTGTCGATGTCGCCGACCTCGGGCAGGTCGTGGAAGAGGTCGGCCAGCAGCCACATGAGGAACGTCGAGAAGAGCGCCGGCTTGTCCTGCACCGCCGCCAGCTCCAGGCAGCTCACGACGCCGCGACCGTCGGAGGAGGTGCGCAGCAGGTCCGCGGTGTCGAACTCCGGCTCGCCGAAGAACGCGTCGGCGCCCTGGTCGCTGAACGCCACCAGGTTGCGCAGGATCACCCCCGCCGTGGCCGAGGACAGCCCGCCGAGGCCCTCGAGATCCGCCTTGCCCTCCTTGGAGGTCAGGTGGGAGATCACCGCGCGCAGGTCCTTCAGGTCCAGCAGCGACATCCCCTGGCTGTCGGCCCAGTGGAAGACCAGTCCGAGGCTGGACTCCTGGGTATCGTTGAGCCCCAGCACCTTCGACAGCAGGGTCGGCCCGAACGAGGTGATGGTCGCGCGGACCGGCACCCCCTTGCCGAGGCCGGCGAGCGCGTAGAACTCGGTCGGGTACGCCGTCGGCGTCCACTGCTGACCGATGTCGGTCGTGCGGGCGGTGACCCGGTCACCGGGCTGGCCCGCCGTCGCGACGCCGGACAGGTCGCCCTTGATGTCGGCCAGGAAGACCGGCACCCCCTGGGCGCTCAGCTGCTCGGCCATCAACTGCAGTGTCTTGGTCTTGCCGGTGCCGGTGGCACCCGCGACCAGACCGTGGCGGTTCATCATCGACAGCGGCAACCGGACCGGGACGTCGGAATGCGCCTTCCCGTCGGTCACGGCGGCGCCGAGCTCGAGTGCGGCGCCGGAGAATCCGTAGCCGGCCTTGATCTGGGCGAGGGCGTCTTCCGAGGTGGCCATGGAAGCGACGATAGCGGCGTGGGAGCCGCGGGCTACGGGGAATCGTGCAGCGATCCCCGTAGCATCGGGCCGTGATCTTCAAGGCTGTCGGGGAGGGGCGCCCCTACCCTGACCACGGGCTGGAGACACCGTCCGACTGGAGCGCGGTGTCTCCCCGGATCGTGCGCCTGGAGCAGCTGATCACCACCAAGCGCACGCTCGACCTGGCGCTGGTCCTCGCGGTCGACTCCACCTTCTACGGCGACATCTTCGCCCACGTGGTGTCGTGGCGCGGCGACCTCTACCTCGAGGACGGCCTGCACCGGGCGCTGCGCGCGGCCCTGCAGCAGCGTCCGGTCCTGCACGCCCGGGTGCTGTCGCTGTGAGCAGCACCGGCAACGGTCTGCAGGCCGCTCGCCGGCGCCGCCGGATCCGCGCGACCGTCGTCCTCGGGATCGCCGCGATCCTGGTGATCGCGGGCCTGGTGTACGCCGTGCGCAACATCAGCCCGCCGAGCGCGGCCCCGACCGGGCCGTCCACCCCGTCGTGCACCACCCTCGCCCTCCCCCAAGCGCTGGCGAAGCTCAACGTCTACAACGCCTCCGACACCAGCGGGAGCGCCCGCGATGTCGCCGCCAAATTCGCGTCCGGCGGCTTCGACATCGGCTCGATCAGCAACGACCCGTACAAGCAGAGGGTCGACGGCGTCGCCCAGATCCGCTTCGGCGCGACCGGCGAGGACTTCGCCAGGCGCTATGTCCTGCCGCGCGTCCCCGGAGCCACGCTCGCCCGCGACGGGCGCTCGGACTCCTCCGTCGACCTGGTGCTCGGCAAGGAGTTCAAGGCCGACGTACCGACCGCTTCGCCGTCGACATCCTGCTGACGGACCGCATGGGGTAACGGATTTCGTCCCGACCGCAGCCCTCGGGTACCCTCGTCGGCGGTGGCGTGTCCGAGCGGCCTAAGGAGCACGCCTCGAAAGCGTGTGTGGGGGTAACTCCACCGTGGGTTCAAATCCCACCGCCACCGCCAGTAGGTACGACGAAGCCCCGGGCAGCCGCCCGGGGCTTCGTCGTACCCGGTGCCCGTGCCACCCGGCGGCTCCCCCCTGGAGCGCACTGGACATGGGCCGCGGCTCCCCGAGATCGCCCGTTCGGACGTCCTCGGGCAGCGGTCGGACGCACACTGGACCGTGTCTCTGGCTCAGGGCAGACCGGCTCGCCGAGGACACCGCGGCAGCTGGCCTGCGGGTGGCCTCGACGGTTCACGGTCCTTCGGGCCGGCCGCAGCGGTCGCCGCCGTCCAGTTCGCCGTGCTGGCGGCGTTCAGCGGGGGCTACGGCTACCACCGCGACGAGATGTACTTCATCGTGTCCGGTGGGCACCCGGCGTGGGGCTACCCGGATCAGCCGCCACTCGTGCCGCTGCTGGCGTGGCTGATGCACCATCTGGACCCGGGCTCGCTCGTCGTCCTGCGGCTGCCGTCGGCGGTCGCGTGCGCGGCGACCACGCTGGTGGCATCGCTCGTCGCCCGTGAGGTGGGCGCGGACCGGCGGGGCGAACTCGTCGCAGCCGCCTGCACCGCCGTGTCGGGTTTCGCGCTCGCGGTCGGCCACATCGTCTCCACCACCACCTTCGACCTGCTCTCCACAACCGTCCTGCTGTGGCTCCTCCTACGGGCCGTGCGGCACGACAGCACGGGCGCCGCCCGGGCCCGCAACCGGGATCTCGTGCTCGCGGGGGTGACCGCCGGCGTGGGCTGCCAGTTCAAGCCGCAGGTCGCACTGGTGGCGGTCGTCGCCGTCATCGTCCTCGCCGCCGTCGGCCCGCGGACGATGCTGCGGACCCGCGGGTTCGCCGCAGGTGTCGTCGCGGCCGTCGTCATCGCCGGCCCCTACGTCGTCTGGCAGGCCGTGCACGGCTGGCCGCAGCTGACCGTGGCGGGCAACGTCGCCGGGTCCGCCGAGGGTGGGCGCGTCGGTTTCCTGCCCTTCCAGCTGGTCATGGTCAGCCCGGTGCTGGTCCCTGTATGGATCGCCGGGCTGGTCGCACCGTGGCGGCGGCCGGGTCTGCGCACGGCCCGCTTCGTCCCGCTCACGTACGCCGTGCTCGCCGTCGTCTACCTGCTCGGCGACGGAAAGGCCTACTACCTGGCCGGGATCTATCCCGCGCTCCTCGGCCTCGGTGCGACATCGACCGTCGAGTGGCTCCGGCGTGGCCGATCAATGCTGCGGCACGCGCTGCTGATCGTCGCCGTCGCGGTGTCCGCCCTGATCTCGGCGGGCGTTGCGCTCCCGGTCGTGCCGCAGCGCTCGCTCCAGGGCAGCTTGGCGATGGCGCTCAACCCCGATATCGGCGAGGAGGTGGGGTGGCCGAGGTTCACCACCACGGTGGCGGCCGCATGGCGATCCATCCCCCCGGCACGTCGGAGCGACACCGCGGTCTTCACCGGCAACTACGGCGAGGCATCCGACATCAACCTGTTCGGGTCCGCCCATGGGCTGCCCCACGCCTACAGCGGCCAGAACGCGTACAGCGAGTGGCCCCCGCCACCGGATCACGACACCTCGGTGCTCCTGCTCGGGTACGAAGGGAGTGAGGCCGCGCCGTACTTCACCGACTGCGCGACCCTCGCCCGGATCGACAACGGTGACCACCTGGACAACCAGGAACAGGGGATGCCCGTCCTGTTGTGCCGTGTGCCCCGGCCCTGGTCCGCCATCTGGCGGGACGTGCGCCACTACGACTGATGCACGCTCGTGTCGCCGTCCCGTGGCCGCTCGGACAGGCGCCCCGGTGGTAGCTCAACCCTTTTGCCTCACAAGGCGATACGGTGCGTAGAAGTGCGTGACCGATCGAGGGGAACCCAGGTATGAGCCAGGCCGTCGCCGGAGCACCTCGCACAGGTCACGGGAAGGTGATCGCCGCCAGCCTTGCCGCCGCCGTCGGGGCCTTCCTCTTCGGGTTCGACTCCTCGGTGATCAATGGAGCGGTCGACGCCATCAACAGCGGCTTCGGCCTGAGTGCCTTCGTCAAGGGCTTCGCCGTCGCCATCGCGCTGCTCGGCTGTGCTGCAGGTGCCTGGTACGCCGGTCAGCTGGCCGACCGCCTCGGCCGCAAGAAGGTCATGCTGCTCGGCGCGGTGCTCTTCCTCGCCAGCTCCATCGGCTCGGCCTTCGTCGGCAATATCGGGGAGCTGATGTTCTGGCGGGTCATCGGCGGTCTCGGGATCGGTCTCGCGTCGGTGATCTCCCCGGCGTACATCTCTGAGATCGCGCCCGCCCGGATGCGCGGCGGACTCACCTCGATCAACCAGCTCGGCATCACCATCGGCATCTTCGCGGCCCTGTTGTCCGATGACCTGGTGCAGAACTCCGCGGGCGGAGCGTCGAAGGCGACCTGGCTGGGGATCACCGCCTGGCGCTGGATGTTCCTGGTCGGCGCGGTGCCCGCGCTGGTCTACGGCGTCCTGTCCTTCCTGCTGCCGGAGTCGCCCCGCTACCTGGTGCGCGTGGGCGAGACCGACGGCGCCCGGTCGGTGCTGAAGACCATGGGCGACGAAGCTCCGGACCACAAGATGAAGGCCATCAAGGAGTCGTTGCAGAACGAGGACCGCACCAGCTTCGCCGACATCGCCGGCGACCGCTTCGGACTCAAACCCCTGGTCTGGGTCGGGATCGTGCTGGCGGCGTTGCAGCAGCTCGTCGGGATCAACGCGATCTTCTACTACTCGACCACCCTGTGGCGCTCGGTCGGCTTCTCCGACAGCGACTCGTTCAAGACCTCGGTCATCACCGCCGTCATCAACGTCGCCTTCACCTTCGTTGCGCTTCTTTTCGTGGACAAGGTCGGGCGCCGGCTGCTGCTGCTCGTCGGCTCCGCCGGAATGCTCGTGGGGCTCGCCCTGGCGTCCGCGGCATTCTTCAACGCCTCCGGCTCGGGCAAGAACATCACGCTTCCGCACACCTGGGGCATCGTGGCGCTCATCGGCGCCAACCTCTTCGTCATCTTCTTCGCCGCCACCTGGGGCCCGGTGATGTGGACGCTGCTGTCGGAGATGTTCCCCAACCGGCAGCGTTCGTACGCCATCGCGATCTGCACCGCGGCCAACTGGATCTTCAACTTCATCGTCACGGTGTCGTTCCCGTGGCTGTCGGATCGAGTCGGCCTGGGTTTCGTCTACGGCGGGTTCGCGGCGTTCGCGTTGATCTCCTACTTCTTCGTGCGCGCGATGATCCCGGAGACCAACGGCACCGAGCTGGAGGACATGACCGGCGGCACGTTCCGGGAGAGCACGACCACGCCCACCCCCACGCCGGAGCCCACCGGCCGCTGATCACCGGTCCGTCGAACGCGGCGCCCCGAGGGCCTTTTACGTCTGCGGCCAGGGCTGCAGCACTGGCCACAGACGTAAAACGCCCACCCCGTCGGACGGCGGGGTGGGCGTTCTGCGTCGGCACGCGCACCGGGAGAACGGTGCGAGACCGCCGGCCCTCAGCCGGCCAGGGTCTCTTCCTCGATCTGCGCCTCGCGCTGGGAGTCGGCGATGTAGCGGTCGACCGAGACTCGGGACAGGCGGGTGGCGTACGCCAGCGCCATGATCGCGGCGGAGAAGATGAACGTGATGATGAACGCGCTGCCGAACTTGATGACGCTGCGCCCACCGTCGTAGTTGCCGAGGTAGGACATCAGAGCCAGTCCACCGAGCCACGGCACGTACCACAGACCGGACACCCAGTCCCACTCCGGCTGCTGGCCCCGCACGGCGTTGACGGCGTACATCACGCCGAGCAGCACGACGCCGAGCAGCACTGCCATGAAGAGCTTCTCGTTGGTCTTCCAGCCGGTCCAGTAGACGATCAGGTTGGCCGACCAGAAGGCGAGGAAGGCCAGCACGTGCGCTCCGGGCAGCCGGAACGAGCGCGGGTGGTCCGGCAGCTGCTTGCGGAAGGCCAGCAGCACCAGCGGCCCCGAGCCGAACGACAGCACGGTCGCGGAGGTGATGAAGCCGACCAGCTGCTGCCAGCTCGGGAAGGGCAGGAAGAGGATCAGCCCGACCACGAACGCCAGGACCATGCTGATGAGCGGCACGCCGTTCGACGTCGTCTTCGCCAGCGCCTGCGGTGCGTTGCGGTTGCGGGCCATCGCGAAGGAGATGCGCGAGGTCACCGTGGTGTAGATCAGACCGGTGTCCGCCGGAGACACCACCGCGTCAATGTAGAGCAGGGTGGCCAGCCAGCCGAGGCCCAGCACGCTGGCGATGGCCGCGAGCGGGCCGAAGTCGTCGGTGAAGGACACCTTGGCCCAGCCGTGCGCGAGATCGGACGGGGAGAGCGAACCCACGAAGGCCACCTGCAGCAGGACGTAGATCACGGTGGTCAGCAGGACCGAGCCGATGACCGCGACCGGCACGTTGCGCTTGGGGTTGTCGGTCTCGCCGGCGAGCTCGATGCCCTGTCGGAAACCGAGGAAGGAGAAGACGATTCCCGAGGTCGAGATCGCGGTGAAGACCCCGTGCCACCCCTCGGGCCTGAAGCCGTGCGAAGTGAAGTTGTGCGGGGTGAACTTGGTGACCAGGAAGGCCACGATCACCAGGGTGATGATGCCGAGCTTCCACCACACGAGGACGTTGTTGACGCGCGCGAACCACCGCACACCGAAGTAGTTGATGACCACGAAGACGGCCATCGCGATCACGGCGACGCCGAGTCCCAGGCCAGTCAGGGTATGGACGACGGCACCGTCGACCGTGTGCTTCTCGGTGAACGCCGCGTACTTGGTGGCGTAGGTAAGTGCGCCCTCGACCTCGATCGGCGCGACGGCCATGCACGCCACCCAGGTGATCCACCCGGTCATGTAGCTGGCGAACGACCCGAAGCCGATGTGCGGGAAGCGCACGACGCCGCCGGACAGCGGGAACATCGTGCCGAGCTCGGCGTAGCAGAGGCCGATCAGCAGGATCATCACTCCACCGAGGCCCCATGAGATGACCGCGGCCGGCCCGGCTTCCTGCGATGCGTTGAGGGCACCGAAGAGCCACCCCGATCCGATGATGGATCCGACGCTGGCGAAGAGGAGGCCGACCACGCCGACGTGCCGCTTGAGGTGCGGATCACCGCCGTCGGCGGTGTTCGTCGTGGGTTCGGCGGCTTTGTTGGGGGAGGCCATGGGCCACCTTCCGGCCCGCTGGGGGCCTTGTCGATAGGAGTGCTATAACCGTCGCAGGCTACCGACCGCCCGTGCTGCGATGACGTCGGGACCGGAAGAAATCGGTCAGCAGCGCGGCGCACTCCTGCTCCCGTACGCCACCCACGCAGGTCACCTTGTGGGGCGACGGGTTGTCACGGATGACGTCCCACGCGCTCCCGCAGGCGCCGGCCTTCGCGTCGTACGCGCCGAAGACGATCCCGGACAGCCGCGACTGCATCACCGCGCCGGTGCACATCAGACACGGTTCGAGCGTCACCACCAGCACGCAGTCGTCGAGTCGGTAGTGGCCCAGATGCGTTGCGGCAGCGCGGATCGCGAGCATCTCGGCATGCGCGAGCGGATCCTTGTCGCCCACCCGCAGATTGAGCCCGGAGCCGATCATCTCTCCGTGCGGATCGAGCACCACGGCGCCGACGGGCACGTCGTCGGTGAGCAGCGCCTCGCGGGCGCGGAGCAGCGCCAGCCCCATCCACGCGTCGTACGGCGGCTCGGGAGCGCCAGGGAAGCCTGCCGTCACGCCGTAGAGTCTGGGCCATGCGTGTCCAGGTCGCCAATCACCCGCTCATCGCGCACAAGCTGACGTATCTGCGCGACGCGCGTACGGACAGCCCGACGTTCCGCCGGCTCACCGAGGAGCTGGTGACGCTGCTCGCGTACGAGGCGACCCGCTCGGTGCGCGTGGAACCGTTCGAGATCAACACCCCGGTCTCCCCCGCTACCGGCATCAAGCTGTCGACGCCGAAGCCGCTGGTCGTGCCGATCCTGCGTGCCGGGCTCGGCATGCTGGAGGGGATGGTGCGGCTGCTGCCGAGCGCCGAGGTGGGCTTCCTCGGGATGCAGCGCAACGAGGAGACCCTCGAGGCCATCACCTACGCCAACCGGCTGCCGGACGACCTGTCCGGTCGGCAGTGCTACGTGCTCGACCCGATGCTCGCGACCGGCGGCACCCTCGCCATGTCGATCCAGTACCTGGTCGACCGGGGCGCCGACGACATCACGGCGGTCACCCTGCTGTGCGCGCCGGAGGGTATCGAGGCCCTCGACGACCAGCTGCGCGAGCTGGACGTGCCGGTCACGCTGGTCACCGGCGCCATCGACGAACGGCTCAACGAGAAGGGCTACATCGTGCCGGGCCTCGGCGACGCGGGCGACCGGCTGTACGGCGTGGTCTGAGCCCCGCGACCACCTGAGCGCTGGTCGCGACACTCCCGGCGGCGGCAGACGATGTCGTCACACGCGTCACTCCTGTCACACTGGCTCATGAATCGTGCCGCACGTCCCGTCGGCACCCACGCACTTCCGGAGGACCGATGGCCACCGACAAGGTGAAAAAGATCGTCATTTGGGCGGTCTTCGTCTTCCTCCTCTACGCGATCTTCACCGACCCGCACCACTCGGCCGGCATCGTGCACAACATCTGGAGCATCCTGCAGTCCGGCGTGCAGCACATCGGCGACTTCTACCACGACATCCTGCACTCCTGATCGCACATGGACGGGGTCGCGTCGGGCGCCGAACGGGCGATGGGGCGCTATCTGCTCGACGGTGAGCGGATGGTGGTGGCGGTCCACCAGCACTGGTCCCGAGTGGCCGGGGTCGTCGCCGGCACGGTGGTCGGACTGCTGCTCGTCGTGGCGATCGCGCTGGTCACTCCGGCGAGTGCCGGGCTGGTCTCCGACCTCGCGTGGTGGCTCTGGCTGGCACTGTTGGTCTACTGCCTGGTCCAACTGCTGCTGTGGCGCCACGACTGGTTCGTCGCGACAGACCGGCGCCTGCTGCTGACCTACGGCCTGGTGTCGCGCAAGGTGGCGATGATGCCGCTGGCGAAGGTCACCGACATGTCGTTCAACCAGTCGGTGTCCGCGCGGTTCCTCGGTTACGGCACCTTCGTCATGGAGAGCGCGGGACAGGACCAGGCGCTGCGGCAGATCGACTACATCCCCGACGCCGACCTGCACTACCGCTCCATCTGCGCCGAGATCTTCGGCGAGGAGGAGTCGGTCGACGAGGACAGCAACGAGCCGCAGCACCACCATCGCTCACTCGACCGGCTCGACCCGGTCGATGCGACCGATCCGTACGGCATCCCGGTGCCCGTACGCCGGCCCGTATCCTCCGGTTTCGAGGACCGGCCACCCCCGGACTACGGCGCGAACCGTCGCCGCGTCGTACGCGCCGCGACCGTGTTGTCCCACGATCCGGAGGCGAGCTGGTCGGTCAGCCGCGAGGACGCGCCGCCGCCCCAGCGCGTCCGGCCGCGCCATGACCCGCGCACGGACGACGACCGGCCGTGAAACACTCCTCGCTGCAACGATCCGCGCAGCGATGCAGCAACCCGCAGGAGTGAACCAGGTATGGCGGTCCGGCCGATCACGATCATCGGGCACAAGGCGCTGCATCAGCCGACCCGGCGCGTCCGGGAGGTCACCGACGACGTGCGCGAGCTGGTGACCGACATGTTCGACACCCTGGAGGCAGCGGACGGCGCGGGGCTCGCTGCCAATCAGGTCGGGGTGCGGCTGCGGATCTTCGTCTACGACTGCGCCGCTGACGACGACGTGGTCCAGCGCGGCGTCGTGATCAACCCGGTGCTGGAGAAGGGCACCGTGCCTCCGGGCGATCCGGACCCGGGCGAGCTCGAGGGCTGCCTCTCGGTGCCCGGCGAGCACTTCCCCACCGCGCGCTCGGACTGGGCGCGGGTCACCGGCACCGACCTGGACGGCAACGAGGTCGTCGTCGAGGCGCAGGGCGGCACGCTGGCGCGTTGCCTGCAGCACGAGACCGACCACCTGGACGGCAAGCTCTACGTCGAGCGCCTCACCCCGACGTACCGCACGCAGGCCCGCGACGCGGTCAAGTCCCGCGGGTGGGAGTCCGCGCGGATCACCAAGTGGGATCCGCTGCAGCAAGAAGCCGAGGACGTCTGACCGGTACCGCAACGGTCCGGCATAGGGTGCGGGCATGCGCGCCCAGGAGATCTCCGCACCGCACGCCTTCCACGCCGAAGGGCCCTGCTGGGACGTCGACTGGGGCGGGCTGAAGTACGTCGACATGCTCGCCGGCGACGTCCTGTCGCCGCGCCCCGACGGCGGCGTCGACCGGGTGCACGTCGGCAAGGTCGCGGCCGCGCTGCGACCGCGAGGATCCGGCGGAGCGATCATCGCCACCGAGCGCGGCTTCGCCCTCGCGACCGCACCGGACCTGTCCGACGTCCAGCAGATGCAGCCGCTGTGGAACGACCCGGGCATCCGCTTCAACGATGGCGGTTGCGACCCGATGGGCAACTTCTACTGCGGCACCATGGCCTACGACCAGACGCCCGGCGCGGCCTCGCTCTACCTGCTCACCTCGGGTGGGCTCGCCTCCCAGGTGCTCACCGGCCTCACGGTGTCCAACGGGATCGGCTGGACGGGTCTGGGCGACACGGGCTTCCACAACGACACCCCCACTCGCATCGTGTGGACCTTCGACTGGTCGCCGGACGGCATCGCCGACCGCCGACCGTTCGTCACGCTGCCGGACGACGTGGCCGGCGACCCCGACGGACTCTGCGTCGACGAGCAGGGCGGGGTCTGGGTCGCGCTCTACGGCGGCTCAGCGGTGCATCGCTACTCCCCCGAGGGTGAACTCGACCATGTCGTCGACTTGCCGGTGACCAACGTCACCGCCTGCACCTTCGGCGGCGACGGGCTGCGCACGCTCTACATCACCACGACCAGGGAGAACGTGCCCGACGGTGAACAGCCCCTGGCCGGAGCGGTGTTCGCCTGCGAGCCCGGCATCGGCGGCCTCCCTGCCCGGCCGTTCGCGGGCTGAGGCATCCGGCGTACGCCGATGGGTGGTCGGCGGGCCGCCGATTTCCGCTGTCGAGAGCGAGCAGGTAACGTACCTCTCCGGTGAACGGGCCGTCCTGACGCGCCCACACCAGCACCCGTAGCTCAACGGATAGAGCATCTGACTACGGATCAGAAGGTTGGGAGTTCGAATCTCTCCGGGTGCACGCTGTGTTGAGACAGTAGAACGGCCCCGATGGCGTGAGCACGCCGGTCGGGGCCGTTTCTTTTCGTGCGCCGCAAGCGGCCGTGCGGTCACTTTCCTGCGCCGGGCGGCGGGTTCGGGCGGCTGGCGTTTCCACCGGCTTCGGACCAGGATTGCTCCGGTGGGCTTCCGCTGCGTGGCTCGGTGCGTGGGGTATCGGCCGCGCGGTCACTTTCCTACGCCAGCTGGCGGCAGCCAGGTGGGGTATCGGCACGGCGGTCACTTACCTGCACGCGCGTACGGCAGCCCAGTGGGTTATCGACCTTGCGGTCACTTTCCGATGCCTACGGACGACGCTACACCGAACCGTGACCTCGATGTGCTTGACAGTCAACGGGTTTGCGCGGACTGTGAGGTGGCTCACACCTCGACAGATAGGGCTCCCATGGCCTCGTCCAGCGCAGCATCCCCCGCCGCACGCTCGGCACCCCGCACCGGCAACCCCCTCGTGCACCGTCAGTTGGCCAAATACCCCGCTACCGGGCAGCGGATCGCCTACCTCGCGATCACGGTGGCCGCGACGGTCGTCCTCTACTACGAGCTCTACATCCCGGGCGCCGTAGCGACGCAGATCATCACCAGCTTCAACATCAGTTTCAACCAGTTCGTCTTCATCTCGGTGATCGGCAACCTGGTGGGTGCGTTCGGCTCGCTCGCGGCGGGTCTCGCCGACCGGTGGGGCCGGGCCAATCTGGTGGTGGTCGGGCTCTTCCTTACCGGACTGCTCGTCACCTTCGCGCTGCCCCATGCGCCGAACGGCACCGTCTATCTGCTCGAGTTCGCCGTGCTCTCCCTGGTCGAGGGCATGATCCTGGTGGCCACCCCGGCACTGATCCGCGACTTCTCCCCCCAGCTCGGACGAGCGTCCGCCATGGGTTTCTGGACCCTCGGCCCGGTGCTCGGCTCCCTGATGGTCACCGAGGTCTCCAGCCACACGCTGGGATCGCACCCGGACTGGCAGTTCCAGTTCTACGTCTGCGGCATCGTCGGGCTGGTCGTGGCGGTCATCGCGCTGCTCTTCCTGCGCGAGCTGTCCCCCGGCCTGCGCGACCAGCTGATGGTCTCGATGCGTGACCGTCAGCTGATCGAGGCGCGCGCGGCCGACGTCGACGAGACGCAGGTGCACCAGGGTCAGTGGCGTCAGATGATGAAGCTGGACGTCGTCGGATCGGCGTTCGCGATCAGCATCTTCCTGATCTTCTACTACATCGCGGTCGGCTTCTTCGTCGTCTACTTCGCGACGATCTTCGGCTACACGCCCGAGCGCGCCAACTCGCTGGCCAACTGGTACTGGCTGCCCAACGCCATCGCCCTGGTGGTCGCCGGGTTCATCTCAGACAAGCTGGGCGTGCGCAAGCCGCTGATGATCGTCGGCTCGGTCATCAGCGTCATCGCCCTGGTCGTCTTCGCCATGAAGGCGACCTCGTCGGGCACGTCGTACGAGACCTTCCGCACTCTGCTCATCATCATCAGCGCCTCGCAGGGCATGACCTACTGCGCGTGGATGGCCTCCTTCACCGAGACCGTCGAGAAGCACAACCCGGCCGCCACGGCGACCGGTCTCGCGACGTGGGGCTGGACACTGCGCATCATCGTGTGTCTGACGCTGATCGGGTTCGGCGCGGCGCTCCCGGCGACCTCGGTCCTGGTCGACAAGGGCGCCAAGGTGCAGGAGCTGGCGGCGGAGTACAAGACGCAGCTGGGGACGGTGAACGGCATCACCCCGGCCAATCTGGCTGCGCTGGAGAAGAATCCGACGTCAGCGAGTGCCGGGGCGGCCGCCGTGGGCGACCTGGTGAAGTCCGGGGCCGCGAAGTCGCCGGCGGACGCCGTGACCCAGTTGAAGTACCTGGGCGCGCACCCCATCAAGGCCGCCGACTCGGCGTACCTGCAGAAGAACGCCGGCAAGGTGCAGAAGGCGGCGAAGGACAGCCCCGGTCAGTGGAAGCGCTGGTGGTTGATCTGCGCGCTGGCCGATCTGATCTTCATCCCGTTCGTCTTCCTCATGGTCGGCCGGTGGAGCCCGCGGAAGGCGCGCGAGGACGCCGCCCGGCACGAGGAGTTCGTGCAGGCCGAGATGGCCAAGCTCGAAGGGGCTCGCACCACCTGAGATACCCCACGAAGTTCTCCGCTGGCTCCGACACTTCGCGGGGACCCCGATGATCACCCCGCGGAGCGCCTGAAGAGGCCGGTTCGTCGTCACACCGTGATGACGGACCGGCCTTTCCATGTCCGGCCCGGCTGGCGTCCTGGGCGTCGGCGGCCTGCTCCATCGTGAACGTCTGCTCGACGGGAAGGCTGAACTTCCCCGCCTCGAACAGCTGCGCCGCCTCGGCGTACGCCGCCTCCTGGGCGGAGCCGGACGTGGAGACCTTCGCGCCCTTCTCACCCGCGCCGAAGTCGGCGATGGACAGCACCTTCTGCGGGTCGCCGGTGAGCTCGATCAGCTCGTCGATCACCCCGGAGCCCGCGATGTCGAGGGCCGCGTCGACCCCGTCCGGCGCGAGGGCGCGCACCCGCTCGACGAGGCCGTCGCCGTACGTGGTCGCCGTCGCACCGAGCCCGCGCAGATAATCCTGGTTCTTCTCGCCGGCCGTGGCGATCACCGTGATACCCCGGTCGACCGCGAACTGGACGACCGATGAGCCGACACCCCCGGACGCGCCGCTCACCAGGAGCGTCTGGCCGGTCTGGATGCCCACCTCCCGCAGGATGCGCAGCGCCGTCTCGACGGGGACGGGGTAGCCCGCCGCCTCCTCGAACGACAGCCCCTGCGGCTTCGCGGCCCAGTGATCGAGCACCACCCGCTCGGCGTACGCGCTCGCCCCGGAGCCGAACACCGCATCGCCCACCGCGACGCCTTCGACGCCCTCGCCCACCTCGTCGACCACGCCGGCCGCGTCCGCCCCGGATCCGGCGGGCAACTGCAGAGGCATCAGGTCCTTCATGTAGCCCTCGCGCATCTTCCAGTCCATGGCGTTCACCCCCGCAGCTCGCGTCGCGATCCGGATCTGCCCCGGCCCTGCGTGCGGATCGTCGACCTCGGTGACCGAAAGGACTTCAGGGCCGCCGTACTCGGAGAACTGAACAGCTTTCATCGCATTGCTCCTCCTGTCGCGGCGCACCACTGTGGACCGCGGAGCGCTCCCCCGGTGCAACCTCCGGTCACCTTTCGTTAGTCCCCCCTCGAGCCAGGTCGAGAATCTTTCGTCAATAATTATTGACAGACGCGTCGGTGTCATGTTTAGTTGACGCATGGACACGACTCAGGACCCGGCCGCCGCGGCCGCAAGCACCAATCCGGCACAAGGTCTGGCCGCGATCCGCGCATTGCGGACGCTGGCCGATCGACTGGAAGAGGTGCAGGTGCGCAATGCGCGGGACCAGGGCTGGAGCTGGCAGGCGATCGCCGACGTCTTGCACGTCAGCCGCCAGGCCGTCCATCAGAAGCACGCTCGGAGTTGAGCTGCTTTCCACCGATTTTGAAGGAGCACAACATGTTTAACCTACGAAACTCTGATGTCGGCATCGCCATGATGCAGGCCCACGACGTGGCAGGGGAGCTCGGACACTCCGAGGTCGGCCCCGACCACATCCTGCTCGGGCTCACGACCAACCTGCGCTCCCCCGTGGCGCCGTTGCTCGCCGAGCACGGACTCACCTATCCGGCTGCGAGGGACATCCTCACCGCCCAGCACAGCGGGGAAGCAAGTAATCCTGACAACGACAGCGACGACGATGGTCCGCAGACCGCGAACCTGGACGACGACCGCGACGCCCTCGCCTCGATCGGCATCGACCTGGACAAGGTGACCGAGGCAGTGGGCGAGGCTTTCGGTGAGGACATCACCCGCGCTTGGGGCCGTCGCCGCGAGCGCGCCGAGCGGGACGACCGTCGCGGCCGCCGCGACGAGGATCGCCCCCGTCGCGGCCCCGGTCCGGGCATGCCGCCGAACGGTCCCGGCTTCGGCGGGTTCGGGCGCTTCCCGAATTCGGAATGGTTCGCGGACTTCCCGGAGTTCCAGGAGTTCAACCCGTTCGGCGGTCCACGTGGCCGCGGGCGCCGGGGTCCGCAGAGCCGCCGGTTCGGCCGCGGGCCGCGCCCGTCGGAGGCGACCGTGCGCATCTTCCGCGACCTGCGGGCGCAGGCACAGGAGGCGCGCGCCACGGCGCAGGACGACGACCGGCAGTCCGGTCGCACACAGTTCCACGCGATGTTCCGCGCCGAGCACATCGTGCTCGCCATCCTGCACTCCGACGATCCGGCGACCCGGGCGATGGTGTCCGCCATGACGGACGTGGACCGGCTGCGCACCCAGCTGCACGAGCGACTGGCGGCCGAGCCCGCCGCCTGAGCCCGCCCGACAGGTCGGTCCGCCGTCACGAAGGTGACGGGGGGCCGACCTGTCGCACGTCCGACGACACACCTCCCGCCCGTGGTGCAGGTTCATCTCCTGCACCACGGGTACCTGTGTTCTGACTCTGCTGCGGGTCGCCCGCTCCGAGAGGCTTCGCGGCAGTAGCCTGCGACGGGATCTGACGACCCCGCGAGCGGAGGACCACCATGCTGGGTTTGCCAGAGAACATCACCACGTGTCTCTTCGACCTGGACGGTGTCCTCACCGACACGGCGAGCGTGCACCGCACGGCGTGGAAGGAGACGTTCGACGCGTTGCTCAAGGCGCGCGACGGTGACGGCTACACGCCGTTCGACATCGCCGGCGACTACAACGACTACGTCGACGGCAAACCGCGCGAAGACGGCGTCCGCGACTTCCTGAAGTCCCGCAACATCGACCTGCCCGACGGCAGCCCGGACGACCCGCCCGACGCGAACACGGTCTACGGGGTCGGCAACCGCAAGAACGATCTCGTGCAGGTCGCCATCAAACGCGACGGCGTGAAGGTCTACGACGGGTCGCGGCGCTACCTGCAGCAGGCGCAGGCGGCAGGCCTGCAGCGGTACGTCGTCTCGTCGTCGGCCAACACCGAGATGGTGCTCGACGTGACCGGTCTGGCGCAGTACGTCGAAGGTCGCATCGACGGCAAGACGCTTGCGCAACAACACATCAAGGGCAAGCCGGCGCCCGATTCCTTCCTCGCCGGCGCGAAGCTCGCCGGTGCGCCGCCGGCGCAGTGCGTCGTCTTCGAGGACGCGACGTCCGGCGTTGCCGCGGGCAAGGCCGGCCACTTCGGCTACGTCGTCGGCGTGGACCGGGTCGACCACGCGCAGGAGCTGCGCGAGCACGGCGCGACCGTCGTGGTGAAGGACCTGTCCGAGTTGCTGGATTCCACGCCGACCGATGGAGATGCACCCGCGTGAGCACCGACTACGAGGGCTTCGTCGTCGAACCCTGGAGGATCCGCGAGATCGGCATCGCACCGGACAACTTCGCGCAGGCCGAGTCGATCTTCGCGCTCGCCAACGGTCACATCGGCGTCCGCGGCAACCTCGACGAGGGCGATCCCGCCGGGCTGCCCGGCACCTACCTCAACTCCTTCTTCGAGACCCGGCCCCTGCCGTACGCCGAAGCGGGGTACGGCTACCCCGAATCGGGACAGACGGTCGTCAACGTCACCAACGGCAAGCTGATCCGGCTGCTCGTCGACGACGAGCCGTTCGACATGCGGTACGGCACCATCCGCCACCACGAACGCACCCTCGACCTGCGCACGGGCGTGCTCACCCGTGACGTGCTGTGGGAGTCACCGGCGCGCCGCATCATCCGGGTCCGCTCCAAGAGGCTGGTCTCCTTCACCCAGCGCTCCATCCTGGCGATCTGGTACCAGGTCGAGGCCGTCGACAAACCGCTACGCGTGGTGATCCAGTCCGAGATGGTCGCCAACGAGGAGTTGCCGGTGACCTCGGCCGACCCCCGGGTGGCTGCCGCGCTCGAGCGCCCACTGGTCTCCGAGCAGCACCTCGCCGGCGTCACCCGCGCGCAGCTGATCCACAGCACGCGGCGCAGCGGGTTGAGGATGGCGGCCGCGTGCGACCACGAGCTGCACGGCGATCACGACTACGAGCCCAACACCTTCATCCAGCCGGACTGGTCGCGGATGACCCTCGGTGCGCACCTCGACCCGGGCGAGACGCTCGGCCTGACGAAGTTCGTCGCCTACGGCTGGTCCTCTCAGCGCACCCTTCCGGCGTTGCGCGACCAGGTCGACGGCGCACTGTCGGCGGTCGTGAACACCGGCTGGGACCAGCTGGTCGCGGAGCAGGAGGGCTATGTCCAGGAGTTCTGGGACGGCGCCGACGTGCAGGTCGACGGCGACGAGACCGTCCAGCAGGCAGTGCGGTTCGGCCTGTGGCACGTGCTGCAGGCAGGTGCCCGCGCCGAGGGCCGCGCGATCCTCGCCAAGGGCCTCACCGGACCTGGTTACGACGGGCACGCGTTCTGGGACACCGAGCAGTTCGTCCTGCCGGTGCTGACCGCCACCGCTCCCCTGGCGGCACGCGACGCCCTCACCTGGCGCCAGTCGATCATCGACCTCGCCTCGGAGCGGGCCACAACGCTGAAGCTGCACGGGGCGGCGTTCCCCTGGCGCACCATCCGAGGCCAGGAGTGCTCGGCGTACTGGCCGGCGGGCACGGCCGCGTTTCACATCAATGCCGACATCTCAGTGGCCGCCGCGCGGTACGTCTTCTGGACCCAGGACGAGGAGTTCGACCGCGACGTGGCGCTGCAGCTGCTCGTGGAGACCGCCCGGCTGTGGACCGACCTCGGCTACCACGGCGACGACGGCAAGTTCCACATCGACGGCGTCACCGGCCCGGACGAGTACTCCGCGGTCGTGGCCGACAACACCTACACCAACCTGATGGCGGCGCTGAACTTCCGCTACGCCGCCGACACCGCCGAACGCTGGCCGCAGGAGGCCCTGGCCCTCGGTGTGACGAAGCGCGAGATCGCCACTTGGCGCGCCGCCGATGAGGCGATGGCCATGCCGTACGACGTCGAACGCGGTGTGTACCAACAGGATCGAGGCAGCACTGAGCGCGAGGTGTGGGACTTCAAGGGCACGGCGAACAACAACGACTATCCGCTGCTGCTCAACTATCCCTACTTCGACATCTACCGCAAACAGGTCGTCAAGCAGGCGGACCTGATGCTCGCGATGCACTGGTGCGGCGACAACTTCACCCTCGAGGACAAGGCCAAGGCCTTCGCGTACTACGAGGCGATCACCGTGCGCGACTCATCCCTGTCCGCGTGCACCCAGGCGGTCATCGCCGCCGAGGTGGGTCACCGGGAGCTTGCGCACGACTACCTGACCGAGGCCGCGCTGATGGACCTGCGCGACCTGGAGCACAACACCGGAGACGGCGTGCACGTCGCGTCGCTCGCGGGTGCGTGGCTGGCGCTGGTGTGTGGTTTCGGCGGGATGCGCGACCACGGCGGCAAGCTGTCGTTCGCGCCCGCGTTGCCGAAACGGTTGTCCCGACTTGCTTTCGCGATCCGGTGGCGCGGTTGCAAGGTGCGCGTCACCGTGCACCCCGACCACGCGGTCTATGAGCTGGAGGACGGCGTGCACGGCTACACCGAGCTCTCGCACTACGGCGAGATGTTCACGCTCACCACCGATGAACCGGTCACCCGGGACATCACCCCGGTGCAGCCGATGACCCCCCGCCCGACGCAACCGGCCGGCCGGGAGCCCATCACCAGCGAGTGACAGAGCGACCATGTGTGTCGCCCTGTCACCGACTCAGTTCGCGGTACCGCCCGGGTTCGGCACGGTGCCGCCGTCAAGGGCGGCGATCCCGCCGGTGCCGGTCGGCACTCCGTCGACGGGCGAGCCGTACTCCGGGGTGTACTTCTGGCTGTTGCGGAAGGTGTCGACGAACTTCTGCATCCGCGGGTCGGTGGGGCTGCTCACCCGCAGCTGGTGACCCCACGACGACAGCACGATCGGCGACGGCAGCGAGTTCGAGGCCCACGGGGTCAGGTCGATGTAGCGGTTCTTCTGCCCGCTGATGCCCTGCTGCTCCAATGCCGGTTCGGCGATGAGGGACTGCTTCGTCACGAACGCGACCAGCTGATTCACCTCGGACGTCGGCAGCTTGGGGTCGTAGGTGATCCAAATCGCCCCGTGCTCCAGGTTGTGCACGGCGCGCTCGTTGGGCACCGGCTTGGTGTAGATGCCGGCATTCATCCAGGTCGCGTTGTGCGGGCCGCCGATCGGCGGCGTCACGGCGTACGCCACGGGTCCGGGCACGTGGTCGTGTCCGACCGTGCCCGAGTTCGGGGTGCCCGACGCGGGGTAGCCGGCGGTATTCCAGGCGAGGACCCCGGAGATGCCCGAGTCGTCCTTGACCTGAGCCGGTTTGGGCTGCGTCGTCGTCTGACCGGTCACCGCGGACGGCAGCACCTGCCTGCCGTACTTCGGCACCCCGGATGCACCCGTCGATGTCGTACCGCTGCTGCCGCTCGAGCGGGTGCCCAAGTAGGTCGCGACGCCACCGATCACGACGATCAGCACGACCGCGATCACCACCGGGATCAGCCACCCGGGGCGGGACTTCTGTTGCTTCTTCAGAGCCGCCAGTTTGGCGGCGCGGTCGGTCGACGTGGGATCAGGCATGTGCTCGATCCTAGGTCGGTCAGTTCTTGGTGCCCGACGGGTTGGGCTGCACACCGCCGTACCGCGCGGCGACGCCCCCGGTCCCGGTCGGTATGCCGTCCACCGGCTCGTTGGTCTCGGGGCTGTAGGGCTTGCGGTGCCGGAAGGTGTCGACGAAGCGCTGCATCCGCGGGTCGGTGGCACTGGTCACGCGCAACTGGTGCCCCCACGACGACAGCACGATCGGCGAGGGCAGCGAGTTCGAGGCCCACGGCGACAGGTCCATGAAGCGGTTCGCCTGACCGGAGACCTTCACGCCGCCCTGACCCTTCGGCTCGGGGATCAGGCTCTGCCGCCCGACGAAGGCGACCAGCTTCGCGACCGTGCTCTTCGGCAGCTTCGGGTCGTAGGTGATCCAGATGGCACCGTGCTCCATGTTGTGCACGGCGCGCTCGCTGGGCACCGGTT
Organism: Allobranchiibius sp. GilTou73; assembly: GCF_021391335.1. Taxonomy (GTDB): domain Bacteria; phylum Actinomycetota; class Actinomycetes; order Actinomycetales; family Dermatophilaceae; genus Allobranchiibius; species Allobranchiibius huperziae. Next base: position 403,924 of record NZ_CP090051.1, read on the forward strand.
TCGTGTAGACACCTGCGTTCATCCAGACGATGTTGTGCGGCCCACCGGCGGGCGGCGTCATCGTGTAGGTCACCGGGCCGCGGACGTGCGACAGGTGCACGGCCTTCCCGTCCTGGGTCGCCAGGGTCATGTACTGCGCCTGGTCCCACGCGAGCACGCCCGGGATGCCGGAGGTGTCCCGCACCAGCCGCACCGGGTCCTGGATCGTGCGGACGCCGGTCGGCGTGCTGGGCAGCACCTGCCTCGTCGTGGTGGGCCCATCGTCACGGGTGAGCCACCAGCCCAATGCCGCGGCGATCGCCAGCACGACCACGACCACTCCGGCGACGACGGCGATCCGCGTCCTGCGGGTGGACTGCGCATGCGTGGTCATACCGCACCCTAAGCACGGGCAACGCCGTACGGGCGGCCGCGCAGCCTCGCGCACTACAGTCGGGCCGTGTCCACCTGGAGGTCCCGGATCCGCACGCGGCCCGCGCATCATGCGCCACCGGTGTCGCCGCAGGACGCCCCAGAACGGTTCCTGCAGCCGGACCGCAACTCCCTCGGCACGTCGCATCCGGAGGGCGTGGAGGGGACCGTCGTCGAGCGCGCCATCTATCTGCACGGTGTGCGCCAAGCGAATCCACACAGCTTCCGGGCCGTCGTGCACCGGCTCGCCGAACCCGACCAGGCCGTCGCATGGGTGGGACTCGCGAACGCCGCGCCCGAGGAGATCGAGCAGGTCGCGCAGATCTTCCACCTGCACCCGCTGGCCGTCGAGGACGCGATCGTCGCGCACCAGCGACCCAAGATCGAGCGCTACGACGACACGCTCTTCGTGGTGCTCCGGCCGGCGACCTACGACGACGACACGGAGACCGTGCATCTCGGCGAGCTGCACCTGTTCATCGGACCGGACTTCGTGGTGACCGTCCGGCACTCCGACGAGCCGCGACTCGCGCCGGTCCGGAAGCGGATGGACAACGACCCGCACCTGATGGCCCTCGGGCCCGAGGCGGTGCTCTACGCGGTCCTGGACTTCGTGGTCGACGGTTACGCCCCGGTCATCGCCGGTCTGGAGAACGACATCGACGAGATCGAGGAGCAGGTCTTCGAGTCCGACCCGGCGGTGTCACGGCGTATCTACGAGCTGTCCCGCGAGGTGCTCGCGCTGCAGCGGGCGACCAAGCCGCTGCTGGACATCCTCGAAGCACTGAAGAGGGGCCACGAGAAGTACGGCGTCGACGAGGAGCTGCGCCGCAACATGCGCGACGTCGCCGACCACGCGACCGGGGTCGTGGAGCGCGTCGACGGCTTCCGGCAGACGCTGATGTCGATCCTGTCGCTCAACTCCACCCTCGTCGCGCAGACCCAGAACGAGAAGATGACGCGGCTGGCGGAGACGGCCAACCAGCAGTCCGACCGGGTCAAGTCGGCCTCCTCGTGGGCGGCGATCCTGTTCGCCCCCACCGTGATCGCGGGCATCTACGGAATGAACTTCGACAAGATGCCCGAATTGCACTGGTACTGGGGATACCCCATGGCCATCGGGCTGATGGTGCTCACCTGCACCACGATGTACATCGTCTTCCGTCGCCGCGACTGGATCTAACCGACCTGTTCCCCCGACCGAAGAAGTCGGATTTTGTTGATTCGACGGTGCATTGCGTCGGCTTCGTCGAGACCCCCCGCGGGAAAGCGACACAGGTCACCGAACGTGTGACGGGGGTCACATCTGAGCGCTCTTCGCCCGTTGGGCGGCCCGCTCGGGGCCGGGTTACGTTCGACAGCACCGCATCCGCCCGGCGTACGACGCCGCGCAGCCCGACCGCTCGGTCGACGCGCCATGGCCCCCGTGCGATGCGGTGTACGAACCGCGACGAACACCTACGAAGGACGGTCACATGACTTTGGACGCACCCGAAAAGTCCGGCACGACGCACGCAGGACTGGCGAGGTGGGTCGCCGAGGTCGCTGCGCTGACGACCCCGGACGAGGTGCGCTGGGTCACCGGCTCCGCCGACGAATGGACCGAACTGACCGACAAGCTCGTCGCCGCCGGCACCTTCACCCGGCTCAACGAGGACATCAAGCCCAACTCCTTCCACGCGGCGAGCTCCCCGAGGACGTCGCACGGGTCGAGGAGCGCACCTTCATCTGCAGCCGCGACGAGAAGGACGCGGGGCCCACCAACAACTGGATGGACCCGGAGCAGATGAAGGACCTCATGCGCGGCCTCTACCAGGGGTGCATGAAGGGCCGCACGATGTACGTCATCCCGTTCGTCATGGGTCACCTCGAGGCCGACAGCCCGATGTTCGGTGTGGAGATCACCGACAGCGAGTACGTCGTGGTCTCGATGCGCGTGATGGCGCGCTGCGGCACCAAGATCCTGGACCGCATCGAAGAACTTGGCGACGCGGCCAAGTACGTGCCCGCCCTGCACTCGCTCGGCGCCCCCCTGGCCGACGGCGAGCAGGACGTGAAGTGGCCGTGCAACGAGGAGAAGTACATCGTGCAGTTCCCCGAGGAGCGCACGATCTGGTCCTACGGCTCGGGCTACGGCGGCAACGCGCTGCTGGGCAAGAAGTGCTACTCGCTGCGGATCGCCTCGGCGATGGCGCGCGACGAGGGCTGGCTGGCCGAGCACATGCTGATCCTCAAGCTCGTCTCGCCCGAGCAGCAGGTCTACTACGTCGCGGCCGCGTTCCCCAGCGCCTGCGGCAAGACCAACCTGGCCATGCTCAAGCCAACCATCCCCGGCTGGATAGTGGAGACCCTCGGTGACGACATCGCCTGGATGCGCTTCGGTAAGGACGGGCGCCTCTACGCCGTCAACCCCGAGTTCGGCTTCTTCGGTGTCGCGCCGGGCACCAACGAGCACACCAACCCGCACGCGATGACGACCATCAACAAGGGCAATTCGGTCTTCACCAACGTCGCGCTCACGGACGACGGCGACGTGTGGTGGGAGGGCCTGGAGAACGAGCCCGCGCACGCGACGTCCTGGAAGGGCGAGGACTGGACGCCGGACTCCGGCGAGCTGTCCAGCCACCCGAACAGCCGCTACTGCACCCCGATCGAGCAGTGCGACATCCTCGCGGACGAGTACAACGACCCGCAGGGCGTGCCGATCTCGGCGATCCTCTTCGGTGGCCGCCGCAAGACCACGGTGCCGCTGGTGACCGAGTCGCGCGACTGGCTGCACGGCACGTTCATGGGCGCCACGCTGTCGTCCGAGACCACCGCGGCCGCCAAGGGCGAGGTGGGCGTCGTACGCCGCGACCCGATGGCGATGCTGCCGTTCATCGGCTACAACGCCGGCGACTACTTCCAGCACTGGGTCAACCTCGGCAAGGACGCCGACGCCACCAAGCTGCCGAAGATCTTCTACGTCAACTGGTTCCGTCGTGACCAGGACGGTGGCTTTCTCTGGCCGGGCTTCGGGGAGAACTCCCGCGTGCTCAAGTGGGTCATCGAGCGCATGGAGGGCAAGGCCGCCGCGGTCGAGACCCCCATCGGTCACGTGCCCACCCCGGAGTCGCTCGACGTCGAGGGCCTGGACATGACCGCCGCCGAGCTGGAGGCCGCGCTCGCGGTCGACCCGGAGGAGTGGAAGGCCGAGATCCCCCAGATCGAGGAGTGGTTCGCCAAGTTCGGCGAGACGCTGCCGACCCAGCTGCAGATCGAGCTGGACGGTCTGAAGGCCCGCCTCGGCCTGTAGTCGCAGGTCGTTCTTCCATCGAGCGGAGTGGTCCGCGCGCGAGTGCGGGGGTGTCGTCCCCGCAGCTCGACGCCGGACCACTCCGCTCGATGTCGGTAGGGCGACTTAGGGTTGCCTTATGAGCCCGAAGAAGCCGCGTCGCCAGCACGTCCTGGAAGTCGTCGCCCGCGAGCAGGTCACTCCGCACGTCGTCCGCGTGCGGTTCGGTGGAGCCGACGTCCGGGCGATGGCCGCCGAGCGCCCCGACGCGACCGACAGCTACCTCAAGCTGCTCTTCCCCGACCCGGCCCTCGGCCTCGTCCCGCCGTACGACCTGGACGAGTTGCCGCGCGAGCACCAGCCGGTCCGGCGCACCTACACGATCCGCACCTGGCACGCCGACGGCACCATCAGCATCGACTTCGTCACGCACGGCGACCAGGGCATCGCGGCGCCGTGGGCGATGCGTGCGCAGCCCGGTGATCTGGTGGCCGCGAACGGGCCGGGCAGCGGCTACCGGCCGAGCGGTACGGCGTCCTGGTACCTGCTGGTCGGCGACGACTCGGCCCTACCGGCGATCAGCGCCGCGCTCGAAGCACTGCCGACCGATGCCCGCGGACAGGTGGTCGTGGAGGTCGACGCGGCTGCCGACGAGCTGCTACCGCAGACCCCGGCCGGAGTCGCCGTGCAGTGGCTGCACCGCGACGGCGCCACCCCCGGCGAGGGGTCCCTGCTGCCGGACGCCGTACGTGCCCTCGACTGGCCGACCGACGGCGTCGAGGTCTTCGCGCACGGCGAGCGGGAGTCGATGAAATCGTTGCGGGACATCCTCTTCCGCGAGCAGGCACTCCCCGGGAGTCGGTCAGCCTGTCGGGCTACTGGGCGTTCGGACGCACCGAGGACCGCTTCCAGGCCGAGAAGCGCGAGCCCATCGGACAGATCGGCTGACGCCATGGCACTCGAGCGTCCCCTCGTACGGCTGAAGAACCATGCGGAGGCGCTCCGTTGGTTCACCGAGCACCAGCACGACACCGACGCGGTCTTCATCGCGATCGGCAAGAAGGGCGGGTCGGTGCCCACCCCGACGTACGACGAGCTGGTCGAGCTCGCGCTCATGCACGGCTGGATCGACGGGCAGGCGGGCCGCTTGGACGACGACTGCTACCGGCTCGCGTTCTCACCGCGCCGGGCGCGCAGCCCGTGGTCACAGATCAACCGACGCAAGGCCGAGGCACTGATGGCCGCGGGTCGGATGACCGCGACCGGCCTCGCGGCTGTGGAAGCGGCCAAGGCGAACGGTCGGTGGGACGCGGCGTACGCCGGCCAGAGCGACTTCGAGCTGCCTGATGACTTCCTCGAGGCGCTGGCCGCGAACCCGCGGGCGGAGGCGTTCTTCGCGACGCTCAACCGGACCAACCACTTCGCGGTCTACTACCGGGTCAACGACGCGAAACGACCCGAGACCCGGGCCCGTCGGATCGCCGCGTTCGTGGAGCAGTTCGAGCGCGGCGAGGCGATTCACTGACGCGGCACCTCGACGGTGTGCACGCTGCCGTTCTCGATGGGATCCCACTGCACATCGCGGTGGGTGCGAGCGGTCAGGACGGCGCGGGCCACCCGGATGGTGTCGCCGTGGCTCACGATGACCAGATCGCGCACCCGCGGCGAGGTGGCGCGCAGCTCACGTGCGGCGAACCGGCGGAACCGTGCGGCGACGTCCTGCGTGCTCTCGCCTCCGGCCCACCGCACCTCGCTCACGTGCTCGCCCGGTGGCGTGGGCTCCGGGTGCAACTGGTCGACCGTGCGCCCCTCGATCGTGCCGAGATGCTGCTCGCGCAGCGCCTCGTCGTACTGCACCGGCACCCGCAGAGCGCGACCGATGAGCTCAGCGGTGCGGGCGGCGCGTACGAGGTCGCTGCTCCACAGCACGACGCGCCCGTCCACCCGTCGCATGAGCGTCTGCGCAGCGGCAGCCGCCTGCGTCCGGCCGAGGGGGGTGAGGTCGGGGTGGACCGTCTGACCCTGGATCCGGTGGGCAAGGTTCCAGGTCGACTGCCCGTGCCGCACCAGGTGCACCCGTAGGGTCTCGGTCGGCATCGGCACAACCGCAACTGTAAGGTCGGCCAGCGTGGCAGGTCTGCTGGTGGCGGGAACGAGCTCGGACGCCGGCAAGTCCCTGGTCGTGACGGGACTGTGCCGCGCATGGGCACGCGCGGGGGTGCGCGTCGCGCCGTTCAAGAGCCAGAACATGTCCAACAACTCGATGGTCTGCGTGGACGGCGCCGAGATCGGGCGCGCGCAGTATCTGCAGGCCCAGGCGGCCGGGGTGGAGGCGTCGTCGCTGCACAACCCGGTGCTGCTCAAACCCGGCTCGGACCGGCGCGCGTTCGTGGTGCTGCGCGGTCAGCCGGCCGGTGAGCTCGCTGCGGGTGAGTACGCGACGGGCCGGGCGCATCTCGCCGAGGCGGCGTTCGCGGCGTACGCCGAGTTGGCGGACTCGGTCGACCTGGTCGTGTCCGAGGGCGCCGGGTCGCCCGCCGAGGTCAATCTGCGTGCCGGCGACTACACGAACATGGGTCTCGCACGGCGCTTCGACCTGCCCACCGTGGTGGTCACCGACATCGACCGTGGTGGCGCGCTCGCCGCGACGTACGGCACCTGGGCGCTGCTGGACGACGCCGACCGCACGCTGTTGCGGGGGTACGTCGTGAACAAGTTCCGCGGTGACGCGTCGGTGCTCGCGCCGGGCCTGGATGTCGTCACCGAACGCACCGGGATGCCGTGGCTCGGGACCATCCCGTGGCTGGAGGACGTGTGGCTGGACGCCGAGGACGCGCTGTCCGTCGGCCGCTCGATGCCTGCGGATCCGAACGCGACCCTGGACGTCGCGGTGGTCCGGTTTCCCCGCACCTCCAACGCCACCGACGTCGACGCGCTCGCTGCCGAGCCAGGGGTACGGGTGCGCGTGACGGGCGATCCCGCGGTGTGCCGCGACGCGCACCTGCTGGTGCTGCCGGGGTCTCGCGCGACGGTGTCGGACCTGGGCTGGCTGCGCTCGCGAGGGCTCGCCGACGTGGTCGCCGCGCGGGTCGCGGACGGTCGTCCCGTGCTGGGGGTGTGCGGCGGTTACGAGATGCTGGGCGAGACCATCGACGACCCGGTCGAGTCCGCGGCGGGAGTGGTGACGGGCCTCGGACTCCTCTCGGCGACAACGACGTTCGGGATGTCGAAGGTGCTGGCCCGATCCCGTGGTTCATGGCAGGGATGGCCGGTCGAGGGATACGAGATCCACCACGGCGTCGTGGCGGCGGCCGACACGTTCCCCGGGGGTACGCGAGAAGGTTCGACCTACGGCACGATCTGGCACGGCACGCTGGAGGGCGACGACTTCCGGCGTGCGTGGCTGACCGAGGTGGCGGCGGCCGCCGGCTCGTCATGGGCGCCGGTCGCGGATGCGCCGTCGTTCGCCGCACGACGTGAGGCGCAGATCGACGCTCTCGCCGATGCCGTGACCGAGGCCCTCGATCTGGACCGGCTGCTGGCGATCGCCCAAGAGGCGGGAGCATGAGCGTGCGCCGGGTGCAGGTCGTCGGCATCGGCGCCGGGTCGCCCGAGCACCTCACTCAGCAGGCGATCGCCGCGCTGAACGAGGTCGACGTCTTCCTCGTGGCCGAGAAGCGCTCTGCCACCGACGAACTCGTCGCGCTGCGCAAGGCGATCTGCGAGCGGTTCATCGATCCCGCGCATCCGTACCGGTTCGTGACGGTGCCCGATCCGACACGCGGCGTGGACGCCGACCGGGCCGACGCGGCGTACGGCGAGGCGGTCCGTGACTGGCACGCCGCGCGTGCCGACAGGTACGCCGATACGATCGACGCGCTGCCGGAGGGAGCCGTCGTGGGTTTCCTCGTCTGGGGAGACCCCGCGTTCTACGACTCCACGATCCGGGTCGTGCGCAGCATCGGTGAGCGGACGGCGCTGTCCGTCGACGTGATTCCCGGCATCTCTGCCTTCCAGGCCCTCGCGGCCGCGCACGGCATCGTGCTGCACGAGATCGGCGAACCGGTGCACATCACCACCGGACGTCGACTTGTCGCAGAGTGGGCACCGGGCCTCGGCACGGTCGTGGTGATGCTCGACGGCCACCTCACGTGCCGCGATCTCGTGCCGCGCGCACCCGACCTGCAGATCCACTGGGGCGCGTACGTCGGCATGCCGCAGCAGGAGCTGCGGGCCGGGCGCCTCGCCGATGTGATCGACGAGATCACCTCGCTGCGTGCCGCTCTGCGCGAGCGGCACGGCTGGGTGATGGACGTCTACGCGCTCACGTCACCGCGGTGAGCTGCGGCTCGGGGTGGGAACGCCACTCCTCGCCCTCGAGCACCGCGCGGAGGGCCACGACGCTGTCCCAGACGTCCTCGAAGCGCAGGTAGAGCGGCGCGAACCCCAGTCGCAGCACGTCAGGCGAGCGGAAGTCGCCGTGCACGCCGCGCTCCATCAGTGCCCGCACCACCTGGTAGGCGCGCGGGTGGCGCAGCGAGACCTGACTCCCGCGTCGGTCGGCGTCCCGGGGGTGACGACCTCCAGGTCGAAGCCGGCGCACTCCTGATCGACCAGTTCGATGAACAGCCCGGTCAGCGCCTCGCTCTTGCACCGCACCTGTGCGATGTCGAGCTCGGCGAACATGTCGAGACTGACCTCAAGCGGCGCGTAGGAGACGATCGGCGGAGTGCTGATGCGGAAGCGCGAGACCCCTTCTCCTGGCTCGTAATCGGGGACGAAGGCGAACGGCGCCTTGTGCCCGTGCCATCCCGATAGAGGTTGCTGCGCCTCCGCTTGCAGCCGCGGTGCGACGTAGACGAACGCCGGACCGCCGGGGCCGGCGTTGACGTACTTGTACGTGCAGCCGATGGCGAAGTCGGCATCGCAGCCGGCCAGATCCATCTGCATGACGCCGATGCTGTGGCACAGGTCCCAGACCACAAGCGCGCCCACCGCGTGGATCTGCTCGGTGATCGCCTGCATGTCCAGCAGCTCGCCCGTGCGGTAGTCGACGTGACTGAGCACCACGACGGCGACGTCCGGGGTGAGCATCTGCTGCAGGTTGCCGCGGTCGGCGTCCATCAGCTCCAGCCGGTGACGACCGGTCCACGCGGTCATGCCCTGCAGCATGTAGAGGTCGGTGGGGAAGCTGCCGGCCTCCGACAGCACCACGGCCCGGTCCGGCCGCATCCCCAGGGCGGCGCCGACCGCCTTGTAGAGGTTGATCGAGGTGCTGTCGCCGACGACGACCTGCCCGTCCCCCGCACCGATCAGCGGCGCGAGCCGATCGCCGACGGTCAGCGGCTTGTCGAACCACCCGGCGGTGTTCCAGCTGCCGACCAGCCCCTGGCCCCACTCGGTGGCCACGACCTCCTGCACCCGGGCCGGCACGTCCTTGGACATCGCTCCGAGAGAGTTGCCGACGAGGTAGGTGACGCCCTCGGGCAGCACGAACCGGTCGCGTACCGCGGCCAGCGGGTCCTGGCGGTCGAGCTCCTGACAGTGCGACAGATCGAGCGAACTCACTGCGGTGTCCCTTCGAGGTCGGATCGGTGCGGATCGAGCACATTCTCGACGGTACGCGCGGCGAGACTGCGGATCTTCAGCCCCTGCAACAGCATCGATGCAGCGAGGCAGCCGCCGACGCCCTCGCCCGCGCGCAGCCGCAGGGTGAGGAGCGGCTCGAGTCCGAGCTCGCGCAACACGGCCGCGTGGGCGCGTTCGCGGGACTGCTGCCCCGCGACGAGATAGGCCTGCACGGAGGGTTCGAGTCGCACCGCCAGCAGCCCGGGCAACGATCCGCAGAGCCCGTCGAGCACCACGGGTGCTCCCGCATCCGCGGCACCGAGCACCACACCGGTGAGGACGGCGAGCTCGGGGCCGCCGAGCATCCGCAGGGCGGCAAGGGCGTGCGACGGTGCGTCGGCTGCCGCGTCGAGCGCGGGCCGCGCGCGGGTGAGCGCGGCCTCGACGACGTCCGCCTTGCGCGCCACGATCGCGGCGTCCGACCCGGCGCCGAGCCCGACGGCGTCCCGCGGATCGACGTCGATGAGCGCACAGACCAATGCCGCTGCGAGCGTGGTGTTTCCGACACCCACTTCGCCGAGCACGACCAGGCCGTCGGTCGCGGCGGAGCGGCCGATCCGACGCCCGGCCTCGAGCAGTCGCTCGACGTCGGCGGCTGTCAGTGCGTCGGTGGTGCACAGGTCGCCGCGATCGTCGAGTGGACGTGAGGGCACGGCGCCGTCGATGGCAGCCCCGTCGACGCCCGCGTCGACGACGACCAACCTCAACCCTGCGGCGGTCGCTGCCGCGGCGCCCACCGAGCCGCCCGCCAGCGCGGCCGACACCACGTCGTGGGTCACGTGAGCGGGGTACGCGCTGACGCCGAGCCCCGCGACAGGGTGGTCCGCCGCGGCGAGCACGAGGGTGCCTCCGGACAGACCGCCGGGCGCGAGTGCCTGCACCCGGTTGAGCACCCGGTCGAGCAGACCCAGCGACTCGGGTGGCGAGAGCAGCTCATCGGCGGCGTCGGTCGACGTCACCAGGCGGTCCTGCGCCGGACCGCGCACGTGCGACACCGGCGCGTCCGGAGAGCCCGACGACGGCCACCGCTCGTGGATCACGATGTCCTGCAACGGCGTACGCCGCGACCAGGCGGCCCGCTCCAGCCCCGGCGACGTCGGCCGCTCGTCGGGCCAGCCCAGGCAGAGCCAGCCCAGCGTCTCCACCCCGGTGGGCAGGCCGAGCAGCATCACGAGGTCCGTGGGCTCGAAGAGCGTCACCCAGCCCATCCCCAGACCGTGCGCGCGGGCGGTGAGCCACATGTTCTCGATCGCGGTGGCACAGGACCACAGGTCGGTGTCGGGGAAGGTGGCGCGACCGAGCACGCCGACGGCCGGCGTACGGCGGTCGCACGCCACGACGATGCCGACCGGCGCCTCGCGCAGACCCTCGAGCTTGAGGTCGAGCAGCCGCGCGGCGCGGTCCTGCGTCAGATCCGACGCCTGCGCCAGCCGGGCGCGATCGGCCAAGTGTGCGGCGCGGTCGCGGGTCGCCTGGTCGCGCACGACCATGAACCGCCACGGCTGGGAGTGCCCGACGCTCGGAGCGTGGTGGCCCGCCTCCAGCACGGCAGTGAGCAGCTCTTCCGGGACCGGGTCGGGCCGGTAGCGGCGGATGTCGCGACGGGCGTCGATGACATCGCGCAACGCGTCCGCGACGTCGGCGCCCATCGCCCATCCGGTCGGGTCGGCGCCGCGACGCCGCGCGCTGGTCGTGTCCCCCACGACCGGCACGGGACGCGGCCACCTCTCGCCCATCATTCCTCGAGTTGCCCCTCGACATCGAGGTAGACCTGCTGCATCGCCGCGACGAGGTCGGGGTCCGGCGACTCCCACAGGCCACGGTCGGCGGCCTCGCCGAGCTTCTCAACGATGCCGCGCAGCGCCCACGGGTTGGCGTGCTGCATGAAGTCGCGGTTGGTCTTGTCGAGCACGTACTCCTGGGCGAGCGTCTCGTACATCCAGTCCTGCACCACCCCGGCGGTCACGTCGAAGCCGAAGAGGTAGTCCACGGTCGCCGCGAGCTCGAACGCGCCCTTGTAGCCGTGCCGCTGCATCGCGCTGATCCAGCGGGGGTTGACCACCCGCGCACGGAAGATGCGGTTGGTCTCCTCCTGCAGAGTGCGGGTGCGCACCGAGTCGGGTGAGGTCGAATCCCCCACGTACGCCTTGGGTTCCGAGCCGGTGAGCGAACGCACGACTGCGACCATGCCGCCGTGGTACTGGAAGTAGTCGTCGGAATCGAGGATGTCCGACTCGCGGTTGTCGATGTTCTTCGCGGCGACCTGGATGCGTCGGTAGTTGCGCTCCATGTCGTCGCGCGCCGGTACGCCGTCCAGCCCGCGCCCGTAGGCGAAGCCGCCCCACTGCGTGTAGACCTCGGCCAGGTCGGCGTCGTCGCGCCAGGTGCCGGACTCGACCAGCTGCAGGATGCCCGCGCCGTACGCGCCGGGCTTGGAACCGAAGATCCTGGTGCGCGAACGGCGTTCGTCACCGTGCGCCTCGATGTCGCCGAGCGCGTGCTTGCGCACGAAGTTGGACTCGACCGGCTCGTCCAGACCCGCCACGAGCTGCACCGCGTCGTCCAGCATGCTGATGACGTGCGGGAACGCGTCCCGGAAGAAGCCGGAGATGCGCACCGTGACGTCGATGCGCGGGCGGCCCAGTTCAGCCAGCGACAGGGGGTCGAGACCGACCACCCGGCGGGACGCCTCGTCCCAGACCGGCAGCACGCCGAGCAGCGCCAGCACTTCGCCGATGTCGTCGCCGGAGGTGCGCATCGCCGAGGTACCCCACACCGACAGCCCCACCGATTCGGGGTACTCCCCGCTCTCCTCCTGGTAGCGCGCCAGCAGCGAGTCGGCCATGGCCGCGCCGGTGCCGTACGCGAGGCGTGAGGGGATCGCCTTGGGGTCCACGGAGTAGAAGTTGCGGCCCGTCGGCAGCACGTTGACCAGACCGCGTAGCGGTGACCCGGACGGACCGGCCGGCACGTAGCCGCCGTCGAGCGCGTGCAGCACCATCGGCAGCTCGCGGGTGGTCTCTGCCAGACGCGGCACGACCTCACGGCAGGCGAACTCCAGTGACGCCGATGCACCGGGATTCGGTTCTCCCACCACGTCGTTCACGATCGCGTCGACAGAGTCGGCGTCCCACGAGGACTCCGCGAGGCGGCGTACGAGCTCGTGCGCCAGCGCTTCGACACGGTCGGTCTCACCGGACGATGCGCCCTCGACGAGGCCGAGGGAGGCGCGCAGCCCGGGCACGCCGTTGTCGCGGCCGCCGAAGACCTGGCTGGCGCGCAGCACCGCGAGCACCAGGTTGATCAGGCCCTCACCGGACGGCGCTTCGCCGAGGACGTGGAGCCCGTCGCGGATCTGGACGTCCTTGATCTCGCAGAGCCACCCGTCGATGTGCATCACGAAGTCGTCGAACGACTCGTCGTCGGGGCGGTCGGTCAGCTGCAGGTCCTGGTCCAGCTTGGCGGCCTGGATCAGCGTCCAGATCTCCCCGCGCAGCGCGGCGGCCTTGGGCGGGTCCATCACCGAGGCGTTGCCGTAGTCGTCGAGCAGCTGCTCGAGGCGCTCGATGTCGCCGTACGCCTCCGCGCGGGCCATCGGCGGGATCAGGTGGTCGACGATCGTGGCGTGCGCGCGGCGCTTGGCCTGAGTGCCCTCGCCCGGGTCGTTGACCAGGAAGGGGTAGATCAGCGGCAGGTTGCCGAGCGCCGCGTCGGTGCCGCAGGAGGGCGACATCGCGAGGTTCTTGCCCGACAGCCACTCCAGGTTGCCGTGCTTGCCGACGTGCACGACGGCGTGCGCGCCGAACTCCTCCTCGATCCACCGGTACGTCGCGAGGTAGTGGTGGGTGGGCGGCAGGTCGGGGTCGTGGTAGATCGCGATCGGGTTCTCACCGAAGCCCCGCGGCGGCTGCACCAGGATGACGAGGTTGCCGGACACCATTGCGGCAGAGAAGATCTCACCATCGGGATCGGTGGTCTTGTCCACATAGAGGGAGCCGGGAGCTGGACCCCAGTGCTGCTCCATCGCTTCCTGCAGGTCGGTGGGCACCCGGCCGAACCACTCGGCGTACCGGCTCGCGGGGATCCGCACGAGCGCGCCCTCGATCTGCTCCTGGGTGAGCCAGTCGGGGTCCTGCCCGCCCGCGGCGATCAGAGCGTGCACCAGGGCGTTGCCGGCCGTGGTGTCCGGGGCCTCGCCCTCGATGGGCTGCACGTCGTCGAGCCCGGGGATCGCACCGCGCGGGCCGAGGTCGTAGCCGGCCGCGCGCATCTCGCGCAGCAGCCGGATGGTGGAGACGGGGGTGTCCAGGCCGACCGCGTTGCCGATGCGGGAGTGCTTGGTCGGGTACGCCGAGAGGACCAGCGCGATCTTGCGCTCGCCGACCGGGGTGTGCCGCAGGCGGCCGTGGTTGACGGCGATCCCGGCGACCCGGTCGCAGCGCTCGGGGTCGGCGACGTAGTGCGGCAGGCCGTCGGCGTCGACCTCCTTGAACGAGAACGGGACGGTGATGAGGCGTCCGTCGAACTCGGGCACCGCGACCTGGGTGGCGACGTCGAGCGGGGACATGCCCTCGTCCGACGCCGCCCAGTCGGCGCGGCTCCAGGTCAGCGCGAGTCCCTGGATGATCGGGATGTCGAGGGCCGCGAGCGCCTGCACGTCCCAGGTCTCGTCCTCGCCGCCGGCCTGCGCGCCGGCCGGGCGGGTGCCCCCGCCGCGAGGACCGTGGTGATCAGGGTGTCGAGCGTGGCGAGGTGGTCCAGCAGATCCTGCGGCGCGTCCCGCAGGGAGGTGGCGAAGATCGGCACGCCGATGCCGCCTGCCGCGTCGATCGCGTCGCAGAGCGCGTGGATGTGGGCGACGTTCCCGGCGGCCTGCTGGGCGCGGTAGAAGAGCACGCCGACGCGCGGTCGTACGCGCCCGAGCGGGGCGGGCTCGGCGCGGTCGAGCACACCCCAGACGGGCAGCTCCAACGGCGGTTCGAAGCCCTCACCGCTCAGCAGGAGGGTGTCGGACAGGAACGCGTGCAGGTTGGCGAGGTTGGCGGGGCCGCCCTGCGCGAGGTAGCGGTGCGCCTCGGCCACGATGCCCGCCGGCACGTGCCGCGAGCACTCCATCAGCGCTGCGTTCGGGGTCTGCTCGCCGCCGAGCACCACCATCGGCACATCGGTCTCGGCGAACCGGCGGAAGCCGCTGCACAGATCCTGCGGGCCGCCGAGGATGCGGGCGACGATCACATCGGCGCCCTCGATTGCCGCACCCATCTCGGTGTGCGCGGAGCGGGCCGGGTTGGCGAAGAGGTAGTCGGCGCCGCTGGCCCGGGCGCTCAAGAGGTCGGTGTCCGAGGTGGACAACAGGGCGACGCGAGGCATCAGTCTCCTTGGCCGGGGTCCGCGCCCCGAGCTGGCAGTTCGTGCTGAGGGCCGCACCCGTTCCGGGGCGGCGGTGCACGTTCGCGTACCTGACTCACCGGGCGCTCATGCCCGGTTCACAGTGGCGGGACCGTCCCGGATTCTCACCGGGTTCCGCGAGCGTGTACCGCCCGCAGCCTACCTACCCGCCGACCAGGTTGCGGCCCACCACAGGCTGCATACGCCGTCCGTCCGGTCGTGCGCCCGGCGCCGCGTTTACGGCGGGAGGAGATGTGCCCCGATTTCGGCTGACAGCGGCCTGCGGGCGACGTGTCTCCTCCCGCTGCATACCTCAGGGGCTCGGTCGGGCAGTTGACGTCCGGCACGGCGGGCCGACTTAGGCTCACCCGGTGACTTCCCGAGCCCGCCCCGACGGTGGCGACCGCTGCCCGGGGGTGCTGCGCCCGTTCGTCGCGGGCGACGGCGCCCTCGTGCGGCTGCGCGTGCCCGGCGGCCGGATCGGTGTCGACGTGCTCGGCGACGTCATGGGAATCGCCACCGAGCACGGCGCACCCGTGGTGCAGCTGACCAGCCGCGGCAACCTGCAGTTGCGCGCTCTTCCGGATCCGCTGCCCGAGGTGCTGATCGAGCGGATCGAGGCGACCGGGCTCCTGCCCAGCGCCTCCCATGAGCGGGTACGCAACATCCTGTCCGCGCCGCTGGCCATATCTCTGCGCCCGCTCGTCGAATCACTCGATACCGCGATCACCGACGATCCGGTGCTCGCAGGGCTGCCGGGCCGGTTCCTCTTCGCGCTCAGCGACAGCTCCGGCTCAGTGCTCACCGAGGGGTGGGACCTGGCCTACCAGGCGCTCGACGCCGACGAGGGCCTCGTCCTCGCCGGCGGTCACGCGATCGGGGTCCGGTCGGTCGACGCGGTCTCCGAACTCATCCGCCGGGCCCACCTCTTCCTCGACCACCGCTCAGGCGACGACGTCTGGAACGTCCGCGACCTACCCACCGGCTCCCCCGTCTTCGAGGGCATGCACCCTTACGACGTACACCCGCCCGCGCCGCTCCCGCCCGGCGCGGCCGGCGACGACCTGGTGGTCGGCGTCCCGCTCGGGATGCTGCGACCCGCCCATCTCGACGCCATCGCCGCGTTCGCCGACGAGGTGGTGCTCACCCCGTGGAAGTCGTTCGTCGTACCTGGCGCGGCGGCCGACCCGTCTCGTCTGGGCGACGCCGGGTTGGTCATCACCGGCGCCTCCCCTGGTCGCGGATCACCGCGTGCGTCGGCGCGCCCTACTGCGCCCGCACCCAGACCCACACCCTCGACCTCGCCACATCGGCAACCGCTCGGATGACCGGGGCCGGACCCCGTGTCCACGTCGTCGGATGCGAACGCCGTTGCGGCGAGCCGTCGTGCGACCACCTCACCCTCGTGGCACCGACCGACGTGCACCAGGTCGTTGCCGCCTCTGGAGACCTTCGATGAACGCCGACCCGAGCCCACCCACCCGTCGCTACGACTATGTGGCCGACGGCGCGGAGATCTACCGCCGCTCCTTCGGCATGGTCCGCGAGCAGGCGGACCTGTCCGCGGTCCCAGCCGACCTGCGGGTCGTCGTGACCCGGATCGTGCATGCCTGCGGGGACGTCGACATCGTGCCCGCGGTCGCCGCCTCATCCGATGTCGTCACCGCGGCGCGGCACGCATTGCGTTCGGGCGCAGCGGTGTTCACCGATTCGGTGATGCTCGCCTCCGGGGTCACCGCTCGCCGGATGCCGGCACACAACGAGGTGTTGTGCACCCTGCGCGACGCCCGCGTGCCTGCGCTCGCGAAGCAGTGGCACACCACGCGCGCCGCGGCGGCGGTCTCGCTGTGGGACGAGCGCCTCGACGGGGCGGTCGTCGCCATCGGCAACGCACCCACCGCGCTCTTCCACCTGCTCGAAGTCGTGATGGACGGCGGCCCGCGACCGGCGGCGATCGTCGGGATGCCGGTCGGATTCATCGGGTCGGCCGAGTCCAAGGTCGCACTTGCTGAGCACGAGCTCCCGGATGGCGGCAAGATCCCCTGGATCACCGTGCACGGTCATCGCGGCGGGTCGGCGATGGCGTCGGCCGCTGTGAACGCGCTCGCGACCGAGTCCGAACTCGCATGATCAGCAACACCATCGGTCACCTGTATGGCGTGGGCCTCGGCCCCGGCGATCCCGACCTGATCACGCTCAAGGCGGCCCGGCTCATCGCGTCCGCCGACGTCATCGCCTATCACGCGGGCACCGGCAAGTCATCGATCGCGCGCGCCATCGCGGCTGATCTTCTCCCGGCGGGCGTCCACGAGGAGGAGCTGCGCTACCCGGTCACGACCGGCGCGGTGGAGCACCCTGCGGGCTACCACGGCTGGCTCGCGGAGTTCTACGACGAGTGCGCGGCGAGGTTGCGCGCGCACCTCGACGCCGGCCGCACTGTCGTCGTTCTGGCAGAGGGCGATCCGATGTTCTACGGGTCGTTCATGTATCTGCACGACCGTCTCGCCGACAGCTTTCCCACCGAGGTCGTCCCCGGCGTGACCGCGGTGTCCGGGGCGACCGCCGTGTCCGCGCACGCCCTCGCCCGTCACGAGGACGTGCTGACCGTTCTGTCGGGCACGCTGCCCGTCGCCGAGCTCGCGCGCCGTCTCGCCGACACCGACGCCGCCGTCGTGATGAAGCTCGGCCGCACGTTCGCCAACGTGCGCGAGGCGCTACGGCAGGCCGGACTGCTCGATCGGGCGGTCTACGTCGAACGCGCCACCCGTGACGGCCAACGCGTGCTGCCCGCGGCCGATGTCGATCCGTCGACCGTCCCGTACATGTCGATCGTCATCGTCCCCGGTCAGGACCGGCGGGCGGATGCCGCAGGTCGAGCGTCCGCAGAGCCGGTGCCGCCGGTGGTCGCGTCGACCACCGGCACCGTCCACGTCGTCGGCCTCGGCCCGGGCCCGGACCGCTGGCTCACGCCCGAGGCGAGCGCGATCCTGGCCGAGGTCGACCACGTCGTGGGGTACGCGCCGTACGTCGAGCGGGTGCCGCAGCGCGTCGGTCTCACCCGCCATGCGAGTGGAAACACGGTCGAGGTCGACCGGGCGCGCGACGCGCTCGAGCTGGCTGCCGCTGGTGACGACGTCGCGGTCGTATCCGGCGGAGACGCGGGGGTATTCGGCATGGCGGCTGCGGTCTTCGAGGCCGCCGAGGCGGGTGGCACGGCGTACGCCGAGGTGCCGGTGCACGTCGTACCAGGGCTCACAGCAGCGCAGGCCGCCGCGGCGCTCGTCGGCGCCCCGCTCGGCGCGGACTTCGCCGTGATGAGCCTCTCGGACCGGCTCAAGCCCTGGTCGGTGCTGGAGGCACGCCTCCGTGCGGCGGCCGCCGCCGACCTCGTGATCGCGCTCTACAACCCCCGCTCGCGGTCCCGGCCCGACCAGCTGCACACCGCGCGCGCCGCGCTACTCGATGTGAAGTCCGCCGACACCGTGGTCGTCATCGCGCGCGACGTCGGCCGGGCCAAGGAGTCGGCCGTCGTAACCACGCTGGGCGAATTCGACCCCGAAACGGTCGACATGAAATGCCTGGTGATCATCGGGGCGTCCTCCACCCGGGTCACGCCCGGCGGCCAGGTCTGGACTCCGCGCTCCGTCGCTCAGCCATAACCTTTCGGACATGCACGACGGGTCAGATGTGACCCGCCATGCATGTCCGAAACTCGAGTGGGTGGGCTCCGGCACCGACTGACATTCCTCCCTAACCTGTCTCTATGACCGCGGAGCGCAATTCGAGCGTCGACGGGCAGGTCGAGGTACGCGTCGTCCACTCGGTGGATCGGATGCTGTCCCCTGAGACGGTCGAGCAGATCTACGCCGCAGCCTCCGCGCAGGCTCCTCTCTCCGAGCCGGCGGTCGTTGCGACGATGTATGCCGGGCTGTACGCGCGGGCTCGCGCCGCACCAGGCCTGGCCATGGCAATCGCCGTGGACGAGGGCTCGCCGGTGGGGTTCGCTTACGGCCACGACTGGAGTTGGGGCGAGCAGACTGACGCCTGGTCGACTCAGCTGCGAGAGCGACTCGGAGACAACGCCGCCCAGCGGATCGCCGGCTCGTACGCAGTCGAACTTCTTGCGGTCCTGCCGGCTGCGAGCGGGATGGGTGTGGGTCGGCGACTTCTGGAAGAGCTCGTCGACACGGCGAAGTCCGACACCGCCTGGCTGCAGACCACGGACGTCGATTCCCCTGCGCGACGGTTGTATCGGCGCGCCGGATGGCGAACGCTCGGCCACGGACCAGATGCCCCGAACGGAAGTCCGGGGCTCGTCCTGATGCACGAGCGAACGCCGACGACCGACTCCTGACCCTCACACGGTGTCAGGCGGGAGAACGGTGTCATGTTGATCGGAGACTTCGCTCGGCTCGGGCAGGTGTCGGTGCGGATGCTGCGCCACTACGACGCGCTCGGGCTGCTCACGCCCGCCAGCGTCGACGCGTCCAGCAGCTACCGCTCCTACTCCCCCGAGCAGCTGTCCGTCCTCGATCGCATCGTGGCACTGAAGGATCTCGGTCTCACGCTGGAGCAGATCGGCCAGCTGCTGACGGATCGCATCGGAGTGCAGGAGCAGAACGGGATGCTCCGGTTGCGGAGCAGCGAGCTCGAGGACGAGATGCGCGCCGCCGGCACCCGGCTGGCGGCGGGCCGAGTCAGGGGCACAAGAGCACAGAACGATCGAGAAGGAGCACGACATGCCCACGGATTACGTCGTCAAGCAGGTGCCGGCCGTACGGCTCGCTGCCGTCAGCGCCACCGTCGACCCGGCGGAGATAGGTCAGCACGTCGAGCCGATGTTCGTCCGCGTGCAGACCGCGCTGCAGTCCGCCGGCGCCAGTCTGTCCACCCCGATGGCGACCTACGCCGAGGCGGAGGACGGGATGGACGTGGTCGTCGGATACGCCCACGAGGGCACTCCGCCGGCCGGGCTGGAGGCCGTGGACCTGCCGTCCGCGAACGCGGTGTGCGGGGTCCACCTCGGCCTGACGGACCGCATCCGGGAGTCCTGGCAGGGGCTGCACCGCTGGCTGATCGACAACGGCTACGAGTACGACGGAGCCGCCCGCGAGCTCTACGTGCGGGCCGAATCGATGCACCAGCAGGACTGGGTGACCGAGCTGCAGCAGCCCGTCCGACTGAAGTGAGTTTCGGACATGCACGGCGGGGCAGATGTGACCCGCTGTGCATGTCCAAAATCAGGCGGGTGGGCGCGAGGAGTACAGGTGCGACTCCACGAAGTCACCGGTGCCGAGCGCGGGTCCGACCAGGATGACCGCCGCCTGCCGCAGGCCGTGCTCGTGCACCCGACCGGCGATGTCGGCCAGCGTCCCGCGCAGGACCAGCTCGGCCGGCTGACTGACCTGCGAGCCGATGACCACCGGGCAGTCCGCGCCATAGTGCGGAGTCAGCCGCTCGACGATCGTGTCGATATGCCGGATCGCCAGGTGCAGCACCAGCGTCGCGCTCGTCGCGGCGTACGCCTCGAGCGACTCCCCCGCGGGCATCTTCGTGGAGTCCTTCTGCACCCGCGTGAGCACGACGGACTGGGCGACCTCGGGGACGGTGAGCTCCCGCCCGACCAGGGCTGCGGTAGCGGCGTATGCCGGGACACCTGGTGTCACGTCCCAGTCCACGCCCGCCTGGTCCAGGCGCCGGGTCTGTTCGGCGATCGCGGAGTAGACCGACGGGTCACCGGAGCACAGCCGTGCGACGTCAGCGCCGCGTGAGGTCGCCGCCACCAGGTGATCGGTGATCGCGTCGAGATTGAGGTGCTGGGTGTCGATGAGCTCGGCGTCCAGCGGGCAATGCGCCAACACCGCGTCGTCCAGATAGGTGCCGGCATAGAGGCAGACCGGACTCTGCTCGAGCAGCCGCGCCGCGCGCAGAGTGAGCAGGTCGGCAGCGCCGGGTCCGGCGCCGATGAAGTGCACGGTCACGGCATTCCCTTCGTGGAGCTCCACTGGACGACGGCACGCGACGGTGTCCACGACACGTGCGCGCCCAGGCACGTTGCGCGCTCGATGCTGATCCGCGTCAGCTCCCCGCCGAAGCGCTCCTGAGCACCGACGAGCAGGGCCTCCGTGCTCAGGGTCACCGCATGCGCGACGAGTCGCCCGCCCGGCCGCAACCGCGATCGCACGGCGTCGATGAGAGCCGGAGAGAGGCCTCCGCCGACGAAGACCGCGTCCGGGTCCGGGAGATCCGCCAACGCGTCGATCGACGCGGACTCCACGACCGTGACCTCCGACACCACACCGAACTCCCTGGCATTGCTGCGGATCCGCTCAGCACGCGCCACGTTGTGCTCGACCGCGCTCACGCTGGCACCGGGCGCAGCCAGGGCCCACTCGATCCCGACGGCACCCGATCCGGCACCGAGGTCCCACAGGTGGCCGCCGGGCGTCGGGCGCAGATGAGCGAGGGCGGACGCGCGTACGTCGCGCTTGCTGATCTGGCCGTCGTGCTCGAACGACGCTTCGGGTCGCCCCGGAGCCGGACCCACCGCCGCTGCCGTCGACGGCGACGCCGATGACGCGGAGACCTCCACGCAGACCAGCACCAGGTCGGCGGTGCGCTCAGCCGACCACCCCGCGGCGGATGCGCGCAACGACCCCTCGGCCGCGCCACCCAGATGCCACCAGGCCGTCATCAACGAGGCACCCCACCCCCGCTGCGTCAGCAGGCGGGCCAGCACCCCGGGCGTGTTCCCGTCGCTGCACAGCACGACCAGATGCGCACCGGGGGCGAGGTGACGGCATACGCCGTCCGGTGAGCGGCCGACGAGCGTCACCACGGTCGTCTGCTCGGCCGACCACCCCATCCGGGCCCGCGCGAGCGTCTCGGAGGACAGCCCCGGGTGCACACGCACGGCGCCGGCCCCCAGCAGGTCGATCAGGGTGGTGCCGATGCCGGAGCGCAGCGGGTCGCCACTGGCCAGTGCCACGACGTGCCCGATGGGTGCGTCGGCGGCGTGCACCTCGGTGAGCAGCGCCGCCAGCCCCTCGCGCAGCGGCGAGGGCCACGGGCGACGGGTCTGGCCCGGCATGTCGGGCACCAGGTCCAGGTGCCGGCGGCCGCCGAGCAGCGTCCGGGCGCCCATCACCAGGGCCCGGCTCTGAGGGGAAAGCTCGGCTTCGCCGCCGTCCCCGATGCCCACGACGTCGATCACGTCGGCACTCTAGGCGAGGGCGCCGATATGACATGATCGCTGCGACGCAGGGCGAGGAATCCGGTGCGAATCCGGAGCGGTCCCGCCACTGTGAGCTGCCGGAGTCGATCCGGCACGAGCCAGGATGTCGGCCTGCGTCACGCCCGGTCGGCGACCCGACCGGGCCACTCGACCGGCGAGCGTGGTCACTCGTCAGAAGGGCCCGTGGATTCCGTGCCGCAGTTCCCGTTCTCCGCCATCGTCGGTGCCGACGAGATGGCCATCGCGCTGGTCCTGACGACCGTAGCCCCCGATGTCGGCGGCGTGCTCGTCCGCGGCGAGAAGGGCACCGCGAAGTCGACGATGGTGCGCTCGCTCGCGGCGGTCCTGCCCGAGCAGGACGTCGTCGACGGATGCCGGTTCGGCTGCGACCCGAGCGAGCCCGACCCGCAGTGCCCCGACGGCCCGCACACACGCGGCGATGACGCCGTGCAACGGCCGGCCCGGCTGGTGGAGCTGCCGATCGGCGCCAGCGACGACCGGGTCACCGGATCGCTCGACCTCGGCCGCGCGCTCGGATCGGGGCAGACGGCGTTCGAGCCGGGCCTGCTCGCCGACGCGCACCGAGGCCTGCTCTACGTCGACGAGGTCAACCTGCTGCAGGACCACCTGGTCGACCTCCTGCTCGATGCCGCCGCGATGGGCCGCAACACCGTCGAGCGTGACGGCGTGTCGGTGACCCACGCCGCGCGCATCATGCTGATCGGCACCATGAACCCCGAAGAGGGTGAGCTGCGACCCCAGCTGCTCGACCGCTTCGGCCTGTCCGTTGAGATCACCGCGTCCCGGGTGCCGCAGGAGCGCGTGGAGATCGTCCGTCGCCGACTGGCCTACGACGCCGACCCCGAGGGCTTCGCCGCGACGTACGCGGACGCGCAGGCCACGCTCGGCGCGCGGCTGGCCGCCGCACAGCAGCGGGTGGCCGACGTGGAGCTGTCGGACTGGGCGCTGGGCAAGATCGCGACCGTCTGCGCCGGGTTCGACGTCGACGGGATGCGCGCGGACATCGTGACGGCGCGCGCGGCCCGGGCGCACGCAGCGTGGCAGGACCGCGACAGTGTCGCCCGCGAGGACATCCGGGTCGCCGCGAAGCTGGCCCTGCCGCACCGTCGCCGGCGCAAGCCGTTCGACGCGCCAGGCCTGGACGAGGACCTGCTCGACCGACTGCTCGGTGATGACGACGAGCCGGATCCCACACCCGACGACACGAACGACGACCCGGATCCGCAGCAGCCGCAGCCTGATTCGCAGAACGACGGCGAGGAGACTGACCGCGAGGATTCCCCGTCCGGTGGTGACTCGTCGTCCTCCGACAGCGGCGATTCCGGGCAAGACGCCGCCCCGCCGACCCCGCACCAGGACGGTGGCGAGGCCGACCGCTCCGACCAGGAGCAGGAGCTCGACACAGCGGCGCCCGAGGCGCCGAGCGCGGCCCCGCAGGTCGCGCAGGCCGAGGAGGCCTACCGGGTGCGGTCGTTCACCGTGCGCGGTGTGGGCCGCGGAGAGGCCGGCCGGCGCAGCCGGGCGATCACCAACTGGGGCGCGACGATCGGTTCCGAGCGCGACGGCAGCGGCGCGGTGCACCTGCCAGCCACCATCCGGGCGGCCGCACTGCGCGGCGCGGGTCGGGCGGGCGCCGGGCGACTGCACGTCGCCGGTGAGGACCTGCGCCACAAGGTGACCCAGGGCCGCGAGTCCAACCTCGTCCTCATCGCCGTCGACGCCTCCGGATCGATGGGTGCGCGCGAACGGATGCGCGAGGTCAAGACCGCCGTCATCAGCCTCCTGACCGACGCCTACCAGCGCCGCGACCGGGTCGGAGTGGTCACCTTCCGCGGCGCCGGGGCCGACCTGGCGCTGCCCCCGACGCACTCGGTCGAAGCGGCCGCGGCCTGCCTGACCGACCTGCCGCACGGCGGCCGTACGCCGCTCGCCGAGGGACTGCTGGCCGCCGCCCGCGCCCTGGAGGTCGAGCGCATCCGCGACCCGCACCGGCGGGTGCTGCTCGTCCTGGTCACCGACGGCCGCGCGACCTCCGGGCCGGACGCCCTCGAGCGCGCCCGCTGGGTCGCTGACCGCTGGCCGAGCACCGGGGTGGACGCCGTGGTCGTCGACGCCGAGACCGGCCGCTTCCGGATGGGCCTGGCCGCCGACCTCGCCGAGCGGATGGGCGCAGAGCACGTGACGCTGGAAGACTTCGCCGCGGACAGCCTGGTCACCGCCATCCGCGAGAGGAGCGTGGCCTGATGCCGAAGGGACAGACCCCCGTCGCCGCGGTGGACGGACTCACCACCCGCGCACGGCGCAACTCCCCCTGGTCGTCGTGCACGGCGGCGACGGCAAGGGCAAGTCCACCGCCGCGTTCGGGCTGGCGCTGCGCGGATGGAACCAGGGCTGGTCGATCGGTGTCTTCCAGTTCGTGAAGTCCGCCAAATGGCGCATCGGCGAGCAGAGCGCCCTGGAGGCGCTCGATGTCGTACACCGCGAGACCGGCCAGGGCGGCCCGATCGAGTGGCACAAGATGGGCTCGGGCTGGTCGTGGTCGCGCAAGGCCGGCAGCGAACAGGAGCACGCAGACGCCGCCCGCGAGGGATGGGTCGAGATCAAGCGGCGCCTCGCCGAGCAGACTCACACCCTCTACATCCTCGACGAGTTCACCTACACGATGAAGTGGGGCTGGGTCGACGTCGACGACGTCGTCAGCACGCTGCGCGACCGCCCTGGCCACCAGCATGTGGTCATCACCGGTCGCGACCCCGACCCCCGCCTGCTGGAGATCGCCGACGTGGCGACCGAGATGACCAAGATCGCGCACCCCTTCGACAAGGGCCAGAAGGGCCAGAGGGGCATCGAGTGGTGACCCGGCTGCCCCGCGTCGTGATCGCCGCCGCGGCCTCGGGCCAGGGCAAGACCACGGTGGCCGTCGGAATCATGGCCGCGCTGCGCCGACGCGGCCTGGCAGTGGCTCCGGCGAAGGTCGGCCCCGACTACATCGACCCCGGTTACCACGCGCTCGCGACCGGTCGCCCCGGCCGCAACCTCGACCCGTGGCTGACCTCACCGGAGCAGATCGCGCCGCTGCTGCTGCACGGAGCGCGCACGCCGTACACCGCGGACCTGTCGGTCATCGAGGGCGTCATGGGCCTGTACGACGGGCAGATGGGCACGGACGGCTTCGCCTCGACCGCCCACGTCGCCACGTTGACCGATTCGCCGGTGCTGCTGGTCATCGACATCTCCTCGGCGGCCCGCACGATCGCCGCGAGCGTGCACGGACTTGTCAGCTACGACCCGTCGGTGCGCGTCACAGGCGTCGTGCTCAACAAGGCCGGCAGCGCCCGGCACGCTGCTGAGGTACGCCGCGCCGTCGAGGCCACCGGCCTGCCTGTCCTGGGAGTCCTGCCCCGCGACGCGGGCGTCAGCGTGCCCTCCCGCCACCTCGGACTCGTCCCCGCCGCCGAGCGCGACGAGGCCGCGGCCGGACTCGACCGGCTCGCCGGCCAGATCGCCGAGCACCTCGACCTCGACGCCGTCCTGGATCTCGCGCGCACCGCGCCGGACCTGGCCGACGAGCCCTGGACCCCGTCGGTCGTCCACCGCACCACGCCGCCGCGCGTCGTGGCCGTCGCCGGTGGGCAGGCCTTTACCTTCCGCTACGCCGAGACCGACGAACTGCTGCGCGCCGCCGGGTGCGAGCCGGTCGTCTTCGACCCGGCGACCGACACGTCCCTGCCGCAGGGCACCAGCGGCCTCTACCTCGGCGGCGGTTTCCCCGAGGCGCACGCACCCGCGCTGGCGCGCAACACGCCCCTGCTCGCCGAGCTGCGCGACGCCGTCGCGTCCGGGATGCCGACCGTCGCCGAGTGCGCCGGGCTCCTCTATCTCGCAGAGGCACTCGACGACCACCCCATGGTCGGCGCCCTGCCCGCGGCTGCTGCGATGCATCCGCGCCTGACCCTCGGATACCGCACCGCGGTCCTCCCGGTCGACGGGATGCTGGGCGCCGCCGGCACGGCAGTGCACGCCCACGAGTTCCACCGCACCCGGACGACTCCCCCGACCGCCGGGCCCGGCGCCTGGCTGGTCGACGGTGCACCGGTCGGGTTCGCGCTCGACCCCGCCGGAACGGGCCGCCCGACCGTGCACGCGTCGTACCTGCACGTCCACTGGGCCGGGAATCCATCCCTCGCGACGTCGTTCGCCGACGCGGTGCACGCATACGAGCCCGTGACCACGGGTGCACGTCCTTCAGACGACCACGCGCCGGTGGCAGCGCACCCCGCGACCACCGCGGACGCCGTCGACCCTCTGGACCACCACGGCGATGCCGAGCTCCGCGGCACCGGACGCACCCTGGTCGACCTCGCCGTCAACGTGCGGGTGCCCGTCCCGCCGGTCTGGCTCAGCGACCGGATCGCTGCCTGCACCACCCGCTTGGCCGCGTATCCCGATGTCTCGCAAGCGCGTACGGCGATCGCTCGTCGCCATGGCGTGCCCGAGACGATGGTGCTGCCGACCAGCGGCGCCGCCGAGGCCTTCACCCTCATCGCCCGCGCCGTGCCCGGAAGGCACCCGCTCGTGGTGCACCCGCAGTTCACCGAGCCCGAGGCGGCGCTGCGCCGCGTCGGCCGGGTGCCCGAGCGCCACCTCCTGCACGGCGACACCGGCTTCGTCCTCGACCCGGCTCTGGTCGACCCGAACGCCGACCTCGTCCTGCTCGGCAACCCCACCAACCCGACCGGCGTCCTGCACCCGCGCGCCTCCCTCGAGTCCCTGCTGGGCCCCGGTCGCACCGTCGTCGTCGACGAAGCATTCATCGATGCCGTGCCGGGAGAGCTCGATTCGCTGATCAGCGCGCAGATGCCCGGCCTCCTGGTGCTGCGCTCACTCACCAAGACCTGGGGGTTGGCCGGACTGCGCGCCGGCTACGTCGTCGGCGACCCAGACCTCATCGCGCTCCTGGCGCAGCACCAGCCGCCGTGGTCGGTGTCGACGCCCGCGGCGGTCGTGATGTCCGCGACCGCGACCCGGTCCGCGCTCGAGCAGGCCGACGACCTCGCCCGAAAGGCGACCAGCGACCGGGCGTACCTCGTCCGCGGTCTGCAGGAACGGGGGCTGCGGCCGGTCGACGGAGTGGCCCCATTCGTGCTTGTCGAAGGGCCCTCGGGGGCACGGGAAGCGCTGCGCGACAACGGCTTCGCCGTCCGTCGCGGCGACACCTTCCCAGGCTTGAACGCCGCCTGGATCCGCATCGCCGTGCGTGACACCACCACGACGGATGCCTTCCTGACCGCGCTCGACGACGTCCTCGCCCACACCGCCGCGTCCGCACCCGAGCTCGCCCGATGAGGCTCGACATCCCCGGCACCGGCGCTCGCGTGCTGGTGCGCGACCCGGGGCCGCGCGTGGCCGAGATCGTGCACACCCTGCTCGACGGTGGAGCCGTCGTCGACGTACAGGAGTCCGGGACGCACCCGGTGGTGCGTGACCTGGCCGCGCGCCGCCTCGTCACGGTGGTCGCCGCACCCGATCTCACGGCGTACGACGTCGTGTTGCGCGACCCGGCGCTCGAGGCGCAGGAGCCGCCACGGCCAAGTACCGGTGGGCGGGTGGTGCTGGTCGGCGGCGGTCCCGGCGACCGCGGCCTGCTCACGCTCGCCGGGATGCAGGCACTGCGCGAGGCCGACGTCGTGGTCTGCGACCGACTGGCGCCGCTCGGAGTACTCGACGAGCTGGATCCCCGGCCGGAGATCATCCACGTCGGCAAGATCCCCTCGGGTGCCTTCACGCCTCAGGAGCGGATCAACGAGATCCTCGTCGAGCAAGCCCAGGCTGGGCGCAACGTCGTGCGGTTCAAGGGCGGCGACAGCTTCGTCTTCGGCCGCGGCGGCGAGGAATGGAACGCGTGCGTCGACGCGGGCGTTTCGGTCACAGTGATCCCTGGTGTCACTTCGTCCATCGCTGCACCTGCGCTCGCCGGGATCCCCCTCACCCACCGCGATGTCATCCAGGGTTTCGTGGTCGTCTCCGGGCACGTCGCCCCCGACGACCCGCGCAGCACCGTCGACTGGCGGGCGGTCGCCGAGACGCGGATGACGGTCGTCGTCCTGATGGGAGTCAAGACGCTCGGGAGCATCGCCGACGCACTCGTCGCGCACGGCCTCGACCCGGAGACGCCCGCGGCATCGGTCGCGGACGCCGGCCTGCCGAGTCAGCGCGTCGCCCGCGGCCCGTTGCGCGAGATCGCCCGGATCGGCGACGACGCGGACATCCGGCCACCCGCCGTCACGGTGATCGGTCACTCGGTCGCCGCGCTGCGCCCCCAGGACACCGGCACGTCGTGAGGCAGCTGCTGATCGGCCTGCGCCTCGCCGTCGGCACCCTGTCCATCGTCCCCGTGGGCACGCTGCCCGAGGTGGACCGCACCAGTGCACGCTGGGCGATGGTGCTGGCACCCGTGGGTGCGCTGCCCGTCGCGGTGCTCGCCGGGCTGCTGGCCTGGGTCGGACCGATGGTGCACCTACCGGCACTGGTGGTCGGCATCGTCGTCTGCGCGGCGCTCGGCTGGGGCACCCGCGCCATGCACTGGGACGGCCTCGCGGACACCGCCGACGGCCTCGCCGCGGGGTGGAGCCGCGAACGCGCCCTGGAGGTCATGCGCAAGGGCGACACGGGCCCCGTGGCGGTCGGCGTGCTCGTGGTCGTCCTGCTGCTCGACGCCGCCGCCATTGCCGCCGTTGCCCCGGACTCCTGGGGGTGGCTGCTCGTCGGCGTCGCCGTGCTCGCGTCCCGGGCTGCCTGCACGCTGGTCGCCGTACGCGGCCTGCCGCCCGCCCGCTCCGACGGCCTCGGTGTCGTCGTGGCCGACAACGTGCCCGGCCCCGCCCTCGCGGTCACGGTGCTGGTGACGCTGGCGATCGCCGCCGCGGCGGGTCTCGTCGCCGGGCACGTCGTGCTCGCCCCGGTCGCCGTCGCCCTCGGATTCGTCGCGGTGTCGGTGCTCGCGATCCGCTGCCGCACGGTGCTCGGTGGCGTCACCGGAGACGTGATGGGCGCCGGGGTCGAGATCGCCCTCGCCGTGAGCCTGCTCGTCCTGTCCACCCGGGGTGGCGCGTGAAGACCCTGATCCTCGGCGGCATCCGATCGGGCAAGTCCGCAGTCGCCGAACGCACGCTCGCCGGCGTACCGGCCGTCACGTACGTCGCGACCGGCCCCGGCCCCGAGTTGGACGACGACTGGGCCCACCGGGTGCACGCCCACCGCGAGCGTCGCCCCGCGCACTGGTCGACGGTCGAATCCGTCGATCTGCCAGCCGTGTTCGCCGACCTCACCCGGCCCGCACTGGTCGACGGGCTCGGCACGTGGCTCACCGCCCACCTCGACCGACTGCAGGCCTGGGACGCGCCGCGTGAGGACTGGGAACCCGCGGCGCTGACGCTGATCGACGACCTCGCGACCGCCGTCCGCGACTGCGCCCACGACCTCGTGATCGTCTCGGACGAGGTCGGCCTCACGCTCGTCCCCGAGCACCGCTCGGCCCGGGTGTTCGCCGATCTGCTGGGCCTGACCAATCAGCGCGTCGCCGACGCCTGCGACGCGGTGCAGCTCGTCGTGGCCGGGCAGGTGCTGACGGTGAAGGCGCCGTGAGACCCGACCCCATCGCCGCGGGTCTCCTCGTCGGGTACGCCGCCGACCTGGCCTTCGGCGATCCCCGCCGCGGCCACCCCGTCGCCGGCTTCGGCAGTGCGGCCGCGGCGCTGGAGCAGCGCACCTACGCGCCTCGCCGCTCCCGCGGCGTCCTGCACGAGGCCATGCTGGTCGGTGGGGTCGTCGTCCTCGGCGGCGCCGCCGCTCGCGTGCGCCCGCAGGTGCCGGTCGTCGCCCTGGCCACCTGGACGGTGCTGGGCGGACGCTCCCTCATTCGTGAGGCGGCCGCGATGCACGACCTGCTGGCGCGGGACGACCTCGCCGGGGCAAGAGTGCGGATCCGGCATCTCGTCGGGCGGGACAGTTCGCAACTGTCGCCTGCCGAGCTCGCCCGCGCCTGCATCGAATCGGTCGCCGAGAACGGCGCCGACGCAGTGGTGAGCCCGCTCTTCTGGGGAGCGATCGCCGGCGTCCCCGGCCTGATCGGCTACCGCGCGGTCAACACGCTGGACGCGACGATCGGGCACCGTTCCGTGCGCTACCGCGAGTTCGGTTGGGCCGCAGCGCGGCTGGACGATGTGGCGAACTGGGTGCCCGCGCGGCTGACCGTGCTGTCGATCGCCCTGGCCACCGGGTCCCCTACGGCGTCGCGTCGGGTGCTCCATGTCGTACGCCGTGACGCGCCTGCCCACCCGAGCCCCAACGCCGGTCCGGTCGAGGCGGCGTTCGCGGCAGCGCTCGGTCGTCGCCTGGGAGGCCGCAACACCTACCGCGGCGTCACCGACGACCGCGGCACGCTGGGCGACGGACCCGACGTCGACGTCTCGGACATCGACGCCGCGGCCCGGCTGCACCATCGCACCGCCGCCATCGCCCTGGCACTCGTCGTCGGTGGGCGTCTCGTCACCCGAGCAGCGCGGCGACGCATGCGTCGACGCAGCTGACCTCGCGCAACCCGGCGGGTGCGTCCGGCCGGGACAGCACGACGACCGGCACCCCCAGCCTGGCCGCGGCATCGAGCTTGGCGCTGGTGTAGGCGCCGCCGGAGTCCTTCGTCACCAGCACGTCGATCCGCTGGTCCCGCAGCAGCGCGAGCTCACCGTCGATGTCGTACGGCCCGCGGTCCTGCACGACGGTCCACCGCGGCGGAAGCGGCTCCTGCACGGGCTCGACGACGCGCACCAGCACGTCACGATCGCTCCACGTCCTGAACGCCGGAAGCGTCTGCCGCCCGCTGGTCACGAACGGCCGCGCGCCGATATCCCCGGCGACGTCACACAGCTCGGACAGCGAGCCGCACCGGTGCCATCCGGCAGCGTCGGGCCGACCGGACCAGCCGGGGCGGGCGAGGCGGATCGACGGGATGCCGACGTCCGCAGACGCCTGCGCCGCGTGCTGCGTCATCGTCGCGGCGAATGGATGGGTGGCGTCGACCAGATGGGTGACCTCGGAGGAGCGCAGGTACGCCGCCAGGCCGGCCGCACCGCCGAAGCCGCCGATCCGCACCTGCCCGACGGGCAACCGCGGCCGGGCGACCCGACCGGCCAGGGAGGACACGAACGGCACGCCGGCGCCCTGCAATCGGTCGGCCAGGTCGCGTGCCTCGGCGGTGCCACCGAGGATCAGGACGAACACGTGCCCGAGGGTACGGCGAAGGGCCCGCGGCGCGCACGCCACGGGCCCTTCGACTGAGCTCAGCTCAGTACAACTCGGACGGGTCCTTGTCGGTCCAGTCCAGGGTGCGCTGCACGGCCTTGTTCCACTTGGAGTAGAGCCACTTGACCTTGTCCTTGTCCATCTTGGGCTCCCAGCGCTTGTCCTCGGCCCACTGCTTGCGCAGCTCGCCCTCGTCCTTCCAGAACCCGACCGCGAGCCCCGCGGCGTACGCCGCACCGAGCGCCGTCGTCTCGCTCACGACCGGACGGATGACCGGCACTCCGAGGATGTCGGCCTGGAACTGCATGAGGGTCTCGTTGACGACCATGCCGCCGTCGACCTTCAGCTCGGTGAGAGCGACACCGGAGTCGGCGTTCATCGCGTCGACGACCTCACGTGACTGGAACGCGGTGGCCTCCAGCGCGGCGCGGCAGATGTGGCTGCGGTTGTTGAACCGGGTGAGACCGACGATGACACCACGCGCGTCCGGACGCCAGTGCGGCGCGAACAGACCGGAGAACGCCGGCACGATGTAGACGTCGCCGTTGTCGTCGACCTCCTTGGCGTAGTCCTCGACCTGCGGCGCGGAGTCGATCATCTTCAGGTTGTCGCGCAGCCACTGCACCAGCGAGCCGGTCACCGCGACCGAACCCTCGAGCGCGTAGATCGGCTTCTTGTCGCCGATCTTGTAACAGACGGTGGTGAGCAGGCCGTTCTTGGACATGACCTTCTCCTCACCGGTGTTGAGGAGCACGAAGTTGCCGGTGCCGTAGGTGTTCTTGGCGGTGCCGATCTCGAAGCACACCTGCCCGAACGTCGCCGCCTGCTGGTCACCGAGGATGCCGGCGATCGGCACCCCGGCCAGCGGGCCGCGCTCACGGACCTTGCCGTACTCCTCGGAGCTGGAGTGGATCTCCGGGAGCATCGACTTGGGGATGCCCATGTCCTTGACGATGTCGTCGTCCCACTGGAGCGTGTCCAGGTCCATCATCAGGGTGCGCGAGGCGTTGGTGACGTCGGTGTAGTGCTTGCCGCCCTCGGTGCCGCCGGTGAGGTTCCACAGCACCCAGGTGTCCATGTTGCCGAAGAGCAGGTCGCCGGCCTCGGCCTTCTCGCGGGCACCGTCGACGTTGTCCAGGATCCAGCGCACCTTCGGGCCGGAGAAGTAGGTCGCGAGCGGCAGCCCGACCTTGTCCTTGTAGATGTCCGCGCCCGTGTCACCGGCGAGCTCGTCGCAGATGCGCTGGGTGCGGGTGTCCTGCCAGACGATGGCGTTGTAGACCGACTTGCCGGTGGTCTTGTCCCAGACGACCGCGGTCTCGCGCTGGTTGGTGATGCCGACCGCGGCGACGTCGCTGGTCGCGGCGTCCAGTTTCACCAGAGCGTCGGCGCAGACCTGGCGGGTGTTGTGCCAGATCTCCTCGGGGTTGTGCTCGACCCACCCCGACTTGGGGAAGATCTGTTCGTGTTCCATCTGCGCGGACGCCGCGATGGCGCCGTTGTGGTCGAAGAGGATGCAGCGGGTGCTGGTCGTCCCCTGGTCGATCGAAGCGATGTACTTGGCCATGGTGCTGATCTCCTAGATGGGTGCGGTACGCGCGACTTCCTGGGGGTCGGTCCGTCGGCTCCCTACGAAGTATCGAAGAGCAACGAGCTCTTCGCAGGGGTTCGTTACATGTAGGCCCGGGCGACCAGCGCCGCGAGCAGGCAGCCGATGATCGGGCCGACGACCGGCACCCAGGCGTAGCTCCAGTTGCTGGAGTCCTTGTTCGGGATCGGCAGCACGAAGTGGGCGATCCGGGGTCCGAGGTCACGGGCGGGGTTGATCGCGTATCCGGTCGGGCCACCGAGGCTCACTCCGATCGCGACCACGATCAGGGCGACGCCGAGCGCGCCCGCGGGCGCGTCGCTGAAGGTCGTGCCTCCGGAAGCACTACTGATCTTGTTGGTCATCCCGGACACCAGGACGTAGAAGATCAGCACGAACGTGGCGATGATCTCGGTCACCAGGTTCCACGCGTAGGACTTGATGGCCGGGCCGGTGGAGAAGATACCGAGGGACGGTGCGTCGAGCCGGTCGTCGAACTGCTTCTTGTATGCCGCCCACATCGCCACCGCGCCGAGGAAGGCTCCGAGGAACTCACCGGCGAAGTAGACCAGCGTGGACCCGGGGGTGATCGACACTCCCGTGGCATAGCTCTTGGCGCCGCTCGCCCAGAGCCCGATCGTGACGGCGGGGTTGAGGTGGGCGCCCGACTTGTACGCGGCGTACACACCGCCGAACACACCGAGGCCCCAACCGAAGTTGATCATGAGCGTGCCGCCCTCGAAGCCGCCCGCCTTGGGCAGCACGACGTTGGCGACCACGCCGGTACCCAAGACGATCAGGATCGCGGTGCCGAGCACCTCACTGACGAACACCGACCACAGACTCATTGACTCTCCTCGGTAGGCCCAGGTAGCAGCTCGTGTGAGCGGCGTCACACCGTACCGTACGCCGTTTTACCGTGACCCAGATCACGTCTTTCGTCCAGTCTGCTCGCAGGGATCGCACAGGACGCATCGAATCCAGGACGGTGCGCACGGTGACATGAGGCGGGCTTAAGCTCGGAACGACACCCGATGAGGAGCTCCCATGGTGATGCAACCTTTCAGCGCGACCCTGTCGCCGCAGCAGCACGAGCAGGCCTGGAACGCATTGCGCGACACAGAGTTCGACGTCCTGGTCATCGGCGGTGGTGTCACCGGGGCCGGTTCGGCACTCGATGCCGCCACCCGCGGCCTGAAGGTGGCGATGGTCGAGGCGCGCGACTTCGCGAGCGGTACGTCATCGCGCAGCAGCAAGCTGTTCCACGGTGGTCTGCGCTACCTGGAGCAGCTCAACTTCAGCCTGGTGGCCGAGGCGCTCAAGGAGCGCGAACTGATGCTCACCACGATCGCCCCGCACCTGGTGCACCCGGTGCCGTTCCTCTACCCGATCAAGCACCGTTACTGGGAGCGCCCGTACATCGCGAGCGGCCTGATGCTCTACGACAACATCAACGGCAAGCAGTCGGTGCCCCGCCAGAAGCACCTCACCCGCACCAGCGCGCTGCGGCTCTTCCCCAGCCTGAAGAAGAGCGCCCTCGTCGGGGCGGTGCGCTACTTCGACGCCCAGTCCGACGACGCACGCCACACGATGACGGTGGTGCGCACGGCCGCCCACTACGGCGCGGTGGTGCGCAACTCCACCGAGGTCGTCAAGATCGTCAAAGAGGCCGACCGGGTGGTCGGCGCCGTGGTGCGCGACGTCGAGAGCGGCGATGAGGTCACGGTCCGCGCGAAGGTCGTGGTCAACGCCACCGGGGTGTGGACCGACGACGTGCAGAAGATGGCCGGCGGCCGGGGACGTTTTCACGTCCGCGCGTCCAAAGGCGTGCACATCCTCGTGCCGCGCGACCGCATTGCCGGCGAGGTCGGGCTGATCCTGCGCACCGAGAAGTCGGTGCTGTTCGTGATCCCGTTCGGACAGCAGTGGATCATCGGCACCACCGACACCGACTGGGTCTACGACCTCGCGCACCCTGCGGCGACGTCCAAGGACATCGACTACATCCTCGAGCACGTCAACACGGTGCTCACCACCCCCGTCAGTCGCGACGACATCCTCGGGGTCTACTCCGGCCTGCGGCCGCTGCTCGCCGGTGAGAGCGAGGACACGAGTCAGCTCTCCCGTGAGCACGCGGTCGCCCGTCCGCAGCCCGGTCTGATCTCGATCGCCGGCGGCAAGTACACGACGTACCGGGTGATGGCCGCCGACGCGATCGACGCCTGTGCGGAGGACCTGGGCGAGCTCAAGCCCTCGGTCACCGAGCACGTGCCGCTCGTCGGCGCCGACGGCTACAAGGCCATGATCAACCTGAAGAGCGAGCTCGCGAAGGAGGCCGGCATCTCCACCTGGCGGGTGGAGCACCTGCTCGGCCGCTACGGCTCGAAGCTGAACGAGCTGTTGTCGCTCGGCGACGACGACCGCTCGATGCTGGAGCCTGTTTCCGGCGCCGAGGAGTACCTGCGGGCGGAGTTGAAGTACGCCGTCACGCACGAGGGCGCCAAGCACGTCACCGACGTGCTTGCCCGGCGCACCCGCATCTCCATCGACACCAAGCACCGCGGTGTGGACTGCGTGGACGAGACGGCGGCGATCATGGCCGGCGAGCTCGGATGGGACGAGGCGACGATCGAGCACGAGAAGGCGGCCTACGTCGAGCGGGTCCACGCGGAGCGCAAGTCCCAGGAGCTGGCCACCGACGAGGAGTCCGACGCGGCACGTCGCGAGGCGGCCGAGAGCCGGGGCGGCCTGCGTCAGGTGACCGCCACCCGCTGAACGCCCTACTGAGCCGGGCCCGTCGAGGACGAGCCCGGCTCAGACGCGTCGGATCCGGAACGGGCCCTTCGCCGTGGACGGGTCGACCACGCGGCTCCCTTGGACGATGACGACCTGGCCGGAGTGCACGAGTCGTCGCGCTGCGCGCCGGGCCGGCTCCGCGAGGTCCTCCCCGGTGTCGTTCCGGGCGGTCACCGCGTCGGCCGCGTCGCTCGGTGAGACGGTGCCGGACCGCGCTCCCGACGCGAGCAGATCCAGGATCGCCTCCTCCAACAGCGTGTCGGTCTGCGTGACCCCACGGCGCCGGCACGCGGCACTGCAGTAGCGGATCTGCTCCCAGTCCCGTTCCCACTTCCGCCGCCACTCGATCCGGCGTCCGCAGGACACGCAGGTCCTGTCCGCAGGTGTGCTCACCCCGCCAGTCTGCCGTCGGGCCACTACGGTGACGGTCGACCCCTCTCTCCGCGATCCCCGAGGTCCCCATGCGCGCCGACACCTTCCTCCTGCAGTCCGCCGACGACACCCCGTTGCACGTACGTCGATGGCTGCCCGACGGCGACCCCACGGCGGTCGTCCAGGTGGCCCACGGCATGGCCGAGCATTCCGGCCGGTACGAGCGGTTCGCGCAGGCGCTGACCGCGGCGGGGTACGCCGTCTACGCCGAGGACCACCGCGGCCACGGCCGCACCTCCGGGGGTGCGGATACCGGCTACCTCGCCGACTCGGACGGCTGGAACGTGGTGGTGGAGGACCTGGCCGCGGTCACCGCGCGAGCCTCGTCCGAGCACCCCCACCTGCCGGTGGTGCTCTTCGGGCACAGCATGGGCTCGTTCCTCGCGCGTTCGTACGCCATGGTCCACGGCTCCGACCTCGCCGGCCTCGTGCTGTGCGGGACAGCCGGTGACCCGGGCACGCTCGGCGCGGTGGGCAAGGGCGTGGCGACCCTCGAGGCGCGGACCCTCGGACGCCGCCACACGAGCAAGGTGATGAACACCCTGACCTTCGGTCAGTACAACGCGGCGTTCAAACCGACCCGCACCGACTTCGACTGGCTGTCGCGCGACCCGGCCGAGGTCGACGCGTACATCGCCGACCCTCGGTGCGGCGAGGTGTTCACGGCCGGTTTCTACGTCGATCTGCTGGGCGCCCTCGCCCGGATCAACCGCGACGACCAGGTAGCGCGCATCCCGGCCGGCCTGCCGGTGCTGCTGATCTCCGGCGACCACGATCCGGTCGGCGGCAAGGGCGGCGCCGGCGTCAAGGCCGTCGCGGCGCAGCTGGAGAAGTCCGGGGTCCGCGACGTCACCCTCACGCTCTACCCCGGTGCCCGGCACGAGCTGCTGAACGAGACCAACCGCGACGAGGTCACCGCTGACGTCCTGGCCTGGATCGCCGCCCACCTCCCCCGGGACTGAGGGGAAGGACCGCCTCGCTCAGCTGCGCTGCCAGAAGACGATCCGGTTGCCGAACGGGTCCAGCACCGTCATCGTCTGACCCCATGCGTCGCGACTGATCCCCGGCCGCGCGTTGCGGTGCCGTTGGGCGAGCAGACCCTCCCGGTACGCCGCCAGATCGTCCACCGTGATCATCACCCCGCTGCCGGGCGTGGCGTCGCCGTGGTGCTCGGACAGGTGCAGGATGCACCCCTCCCGTTCCACCTCGGCGTAGACAGGGGTCTCCGGCTCGAACTGGTGCTCCCAGCGCCAGGTGAAACCGAGGAAGGAGCAGTAGAACCCACGGGCGAGCTGATGATCGAAGACCCGCAGCACGGGTATCACCCGCTGGCGGCCGACCGGGTCGTCCCGGTGATCGGGCGCGGTGGCGTGGAAGGTGTTCCAGTCCCGGTGGCCGGCCGCATGGGCGACCGCCTCCAGGACCTGGGAGTGCGAGATGCTTCCCTGCGTGGAGAGCTCCCGGGCCAGTGCCTTGGCTTGGGTGGTGGTGATCACGACAAATCCTGTCCGCGCGGCGTCGTCCGGTCCCTGCGTTGCCGGATGCCGCGCGAAGTGCGTCGGATCATCCAGAGTCGGATCCACCGGTGTTCACCGTCGAGGCAGGGGGCAGGCCGCCGGAGGGCCGACACCGACCATACCCGCGCGACCGTCTCGGTGTCCCGCAAAGGTCTCGCACAGAGAAGACACAGGCTGAGCCTGGACGGCGGACAGGGCGGACCGGTGTACTGAGTGTCATGCCTACGAACGCGGCCACTCTGAAGCACACCGACGGCAGCAACGTACGCGTGCTGGTCGTCGACGACGAGTCCAACCTGACCGAACTGCTGAGCATGGCCCTGCGTTACGAGGGCTGGGACATCAAGTCCGCCGGCACCGGCTCGAGCGCCGTACGCGTGGCGAAGGATTTCAAGCCGGACACCGTCGTGCTCGACATGATGCTGCCCGACTTCGACGGTATGGAGGTGCTGAGGCGGCTGCGCGACGACGACCCGACACTGCCGGTGCTCTTCCTCACGGCCCGGGACGCGGTCGAGGACCGCATCGCGGGGCTGACCGCGGGCGGCGACGACTACGTCACCAAGCCGTTCAGCCTGGAGGAGGTCGTCGCGCGAGTGCGCGCGCTGCTGCGCCGGTCGGTCCAGCTGACCCAGGAGTCCTCCTCCACCCTCACGGTCGGCGACCTGTCGCTGGATGAGGACAGCCACGAGGTGATCCGCGGCGGGACCGAGATCGCGCTGACCGCAACGGAGTTCGAGCTGCTGCGCTTCATGATGCGCAACCCCAAGCGCGTCCTTTCCAAGACCCAGATCCTCGACCGGGTGTGGCACTACGACTTCGGCGGCCAGGCCAACGTCGTCGAGCTCTACATCTCCTACCTGCGCAAGAAGATCGACGCCGGTCGGTCGCCGATGATCCACACCATGCGCGGCGCGGGGTACGTCCTCAAGCCCGCGGCCTGAACCGCATGAGTACGGCGCTGCGCCCCTCGCGCTGGACCCTGCGCACGAAGCTGGTCTCCTCGGTCGTGCTGCTCTTCGTCGTGATCATCATGGC
The DNA here is from genome assembly GCF_021391335.1 of Allobranchiibius sp. GilTou73. Lineage (GTDB taxonomy): Bacteria > Actinomycetota > Actinomycetes > Actinomycetales > Dermatophilaceae > Allobranchiibius > Allobranchiibius huperziae. The sequence goes on from NZ_CP090051.1 coordinate 442,551, forward strand.
GATCGGCGCCCTGACCGTCTGGCAGCTGCAGAGGACGCTGGCGGACAGGATCGACCAGCAGCTGGTCACGTCCGCCCAGCAGTTGGCTGGGCCGGCGACGAATCGCGGCGACCCGCTCAGCTATCAGGGCGGCGGCGGCAACTCCCTGCGCGTCGACCTCTCCGGGGGCAACGTCGTCCTGGTCGAGGACATGCAGAGCGGACTCTTTCGTCCGAGCGCGCTCATCAACAGGCTGGGCGCACCTCCCACCGCGTTGAGTGGGGCTCAGATCGAGATCGTGCGCACCGCCGGGATCGGCGATCATCCCTCCACCATCGGGCTGGGGCGCGCGGGTGACTACCGCGTCATCGCCGTGAGTCATGTGGCGCGACTGCAGAATCAGGCGACTGGCCAGTACTCACCCCAGACCGTCACCACGATCGTCGGACTTCCCCTCGCCGACACCTACTCGGCCGTCCGCAGGGCCGCGCTCGCCGTAGCGCTGCTCTCCGGTGCCGGGCTCATCCTGGTGGGGCTGGCCACGGCGTACCTGGTCCGCCGCAGCCTCGAACCCCTGCGCCGGGTCGCCGAGACGGCGACGCGCGTTTCGACGCTGCCGCTGTCCGCCGGCGAGGTGGTGATGCACGAGCGGGTCGACCTGGCCGACACCGACGAACGCACCGAGGTCGGCCAGGTGGGGCTAGCGCTCAACCAGATGCTGGACAACGTCGACGGCGCGCTCACCGCTCGTCAGGAGAGCGAGACCCGCGTGCGGCAGTTCGTCGCGGACGCCAGCCATGAGCTGCGTACGCCGCTTGCCTCGATCCGCGGATACGCCGAATTGTCCCGCCGCGAGCGCGAACCGGTGCCGACCGGCGTGCAGCACGCGATGAGCCGCATCGAGTCCGAGTCGGATCGGATGACCGCGCTGGTGGAGGATCTGCTGCTGCTGGCCCGGCTGGACTCGGGGCGCCCGTTGGACCGCGAGCCGGTGGATGTCACGCTGCTGGCCATGGAGACGATGTCGGATGCGCACGCCGCGGGCCCGGGGCACCGGTGGAAGCTCGACCTTCCGGACGAGCCGATGGAGGTCGTCGGCGACGAGGCTCGGATCCGCCAGGTGCTGATCAACCTGTTGGCGAACGCACGACGCCACACACCCGAGGGCACCGAGGTCACCACGCGCGTGGCCGCCGACGGTGGTGACGTCGTGGTGTCGGTGTCCGACGACGGCCCGGGCATCGAGCCGTCTCTGCTGCCGCACATCTTCGAGCGCTTCACGCGAGGCGATTCCGCGCGTACCCGTACGGAGGGCTCGACCGGGCTGGGGCTCTCGATCGTGCACGCGGTCGTGACGGCGCACGGCGGAGATCTTCGCGTGCAGTCCGTCCCGGGGCGGACCACCTTCACGATGCGGATGCGGCGCTCGCCCCAGGAGACCCCGGCCTCGATGCCGTCGGTGGCTCCCTGATGTCGGCACGCCGCAAGCTCGGCGCCCAGGTCGTGAAGTTCGCCATCATCGGCGTCGGCAGCACGGTGCTGAATCTGCTGCTCTTCGCCCTCTTCCGGCACGCACTCGGCAATCAGTGGGCGAACATCACGGCGCTGCTCATCTGCACCGTGATCAACACCGCGCTCAACCGCCGCTACACCTTCGGCGCCAGCGGGACGGGTGGCGCGGCGCGGGTGCAGCTGCAGTCCCTGGTGCTGCTTGCGATCACCGTCGCCATGACGTCCGGTGCGCTGGAGATCCTGCGGCAGACCGACCCGCATGCCGACAGCCTGGTCTCGACCGGCACGGTCGCCGTCGGCAACGTGATCGCCACCGTCATCCGCTTCCTCCTGCTGCGGCGGTGGTTCGCACCGGCTGCCCCCGAGGTCGTCGCCGCCGAGTCCGCCCCGACCGCACTCTGAAATCCCGCGCCCGGACGCGCTCGCTCAGTGCTCGAATTCGCCGCGTGCCGAACGACCGCGCGGCACCCCGGCGACTCCGCGCATCGGCGCCACCACCACGTGGATCCCCTGGTCGCGCATCCTCGTGACGTGCTGGTCGGGCGTGCCGGCGTCGACGATCACCGTGTCGAACGCCGACAGGGGCGCGAGCGCGTGCAGCGCCCGCTTCTCGAACTTGGTGTGGTCCACCAGCAGGATGCGCCTGCTGGCCGAGTCGAACATGGCCCGCTTGATGTCGACGGTCTCCAGCGCCTGGTGGAAGACGATGTCGTCGGTGATCGCCGCGGTCGACATCAGGAACGTGTCGGCGCGCAGGTTGGAGATGGCCTGGGTCGTCATCCGGCCCATGAACGCGCTGCACCAGTTGTAGTACTCACCGCCCAGTGACAGCAGAGTGATCCCCCGTGCACCGCGCAGCTCGTTGATCAGCGTGAGCACGTTGGTGATGACGGTCAGCGGGCTCTTGCTCTGCAGGTGCGGAGCCATGTGCGCCACCGTGGTCGAATCGTCGAGCAGGATCGCCTGCCCCGGTTCGACGAAGTCCATCGCCGCGATGGCGATCGCTTCCTTCTCCCGTTTCTCACGGCCCGTGCGGTAGATGTCGCTGGACTCCACCAACGACGTCGCGGTCGCGGTGGCGACCCCGCGGCTCTTGCGCAGGATGCCGCGGCTCTCCAACTCGTCCAGATCCCGGTGCACGGTCATCACGCTGATGTCGAAGCGCTCCGCGAGCTCTTCGATCCGCACCGCGCCCTGCGCCATCACCGCTTCGGTGATCGCCCGCTGGCGCGCCATCTGCCGGCTCTGACGGCTGTCGGCGGCGACGGGTTCGATGGACATCCGGTTTGCAACCTGCTCAGTTGTTCGGTCAGGACAGAACACCGGACTCTATCGCGGTGATCTCGTCCAGGATGGCTCGCAGCGCGGTGACGTCGTGCGCGAAACGACCGAGGAACAGCCCGTCGACGGAATCGTGGATGAGGGTCCACAGCCCCGGTGCCGCGCTGCCGCCGTAGATGACGCGCGACCCGGCGACCACAGGATGCCCGCCTACGTACTCGCGCAGGGCGCGTGTCACCTCGCCGATGTGCTGGGCATCGGCCGGCTCGGCCCGGCCGATGGCCCACTCGGGCTCGTACGCGAGGACGACGTCCGCGCGCGCATCGTCCGGCAGGTCGGCGAGCGCGTTGCTCAGCTGCCGGATGCAGTCGGCCACCGCGTCGTCGGTGGCGCCGGGCTCTCGTTCCCCCAGGCACAGGACCGGCGTCAGCCGGTTGCGCACCGCGGCCGCGAACTTGCGCGCGATCGTGGCGTCGTCCTCGCCGAAGAACCGACGCCGCTCGACGTGCCCCACCTCGACCAGGGTGCAGCCGATGTCGCGCAGGTCCGCGCCGCTGATGCCGCCGGTGAACGCGCCACGGTCCTCCCAGAACAGGTCCTGGGCGCCGACCTGCACTCGGGTGCCGGTCGCGATGTCGAGCACGGCGGGGACGACGGCCATGGAGGGTAGTACGAACAGATCCACCGTGCCGGAGCTCGTGCTGTCGTGCTCGGCCGCGAGCCGCACCACGTCCTGCGCCCATTCGACGGCCCGGGCGGGACCGAAATACATCTTGAGACTGACACCGACGAGGGGCGGACGCGGGCCACCGCTCACTGCAGGCGCGGGATCAGCCGCGCGCGTGCAGCGAACCGTCTCATGCCCGTTCCTCGGGGTGAGCGGTGCTGCTCTCGTAGCGGTCGAGCACGGCGACCTTCTCGGCCGAGGACGAGGCCTCGTCGAACTCGTAGGTCAACCACTCGCGCGCCAGCCGCCGCGCCAGCTCCAGACCGACGACCCGCTGGCCGAAGGTCAGTACCTGGGCGTTGTTGCTGAGCACGGAGCGCTCGACGGACAGGCTGTCGTGGGCGGTGACGGCGCGGACGCCGGGCACCTTGTTGGCCGAGATCGCCACCCCGAGGCCGGTGCCGCAGACCAGCAGAGCGCGGTCGGCCTGCCCCGTGCGGATCAGCTCCGCAGCGGCGATCGCGACGGTCGGGTACGGCGTGTGGCTCTCGGCGTCGACGCCTACGTCCTGCACCGACGCCACATCCGAGCTGGCCTCGAAGTCGGCCTTGAGGGCCTCCTTGTACTGGAACCCCGCGTCGTCGGAGCCGACGACGATCCGCAGCTTGGTACTCATGGTGTCTCGGCTTTCGTGGAGGTGAGCGTGTCAGCGATCGCTGTCACTGCGAGGGCGAGCGAGAACGCGCCCGGGTCCGGTGTCCCCACGCTCTTCTCTGCGTGCGGTCGGGCCCGGCCGATCTTCGGCACCAGGTCCGCGGTGGCGGCCGCCGCGTCCGTGCACACCGCGGCCGCGGCCGACCAGCTCTCGGGCAACGACCGGCCGGCATCGGCGTTTGTGCGCAACGCCTCGGCGAAGGGGAAGAGGGAGTCCAGCATCGTCTTGTCGCCGCGCTCGGCCTTGCCGAAGCGCCCCAGTGCATCGGCGGCGTCCTGCACTCCGGAGGCGATGACGTCGGCGTCCGGTCGCTCGTGGTTGCCGAGCCGCGCCGCGAGCGTGCGCAGCGCCACCCCCCACAACGCACCGGAGGTGCCGCCGGCCTTGTCGGCCCACGCGTCGCCCGCCGCTTCCAGCGCGGACTGCGCGCCGGCTCCGAAGCCGAGAGTCGCGTCGATCGCATCGACGGCGGCCCGCGCACCCCGTTGCATGCCGATCCCGTGGTCGCCGTCGCCGGCGACCGCGTCGAGCCTGCCCAGCTCTTCGACGTGCTCCTCGACCGTGGCCCGGACGGCGTGCAGTGCAGCCGCGGCCCGGCGCGCCACGCGCCGGGACTCCTCGCTGGCCGCCGGGTAGCCGCGTTCGTTCGCACCCGTCTCGTCGGGCAGTCGGGCCGCCTCCCCGGCGGCGTCCACGCTTCCGCGCCGGTACGCAGGCGCCGCGGCGGGCGAGGTCCAGGCCGCCTCGATATCGTCGGTGAGCCACGTGACGGTCAGGGACACTCCCGCCATCTCGAAGCTGGTGACCATCTCACCCACCTCGGGCGCGACGATCGTGAGACCGGCACCCTCCAGGTCCGCGGCCACGGTGCGGTAGGTGACGAAGAGCTCCTCGGTCTTGACCGAGCCCAGGCCGTTGAGGATGACTGCTACTCGGGTCTCGTCGTGGCGCCCGGCGGCCTCGAGTACCCGGCTGACCAGCAGGTGGGCCAGTTCGTCGGCTGTCGGCAGGGCGGCCTCATCGATCCCGGGCTCGCCGTGGATGCCCATCCCCACGGCCATCCGACCCTGCGGGACGGAGAAGAGGGGCGCATCTGCTCCGGGCAGGGTGCACCCGGAGAACGCGACTCCGAGGGTGCGGGTGCGGTCGTTGGTCTCACGGGCCAGGTCGTGCACCTCGTCCAGCGTGCGGCCCTGCTCAGCCGCCCACGCAGCGGCTCGGAACACCACCAGGTCTCCCGCGACCCCCGGCGCTTGCCCCGCTCGGCGTCCGAGGCGCTGGAGATGTCGTCGGTGACCACGACCGTGCGACACGGGATCCCCTCGGCAATCAGCCGTTCCTGTGCCTGGTCGAAGTTGAGGACGTCGCCCGCGTAGTTGCCGTAGGTGAAGAGCACTCCGGCCCCGGTGGCGACGGACGTGGCCACCGAATAGGCCTGCTGCGCCGACGGTGAGGCGAACACGTTGCCCAGTGCGGCCGCGTGCGCCAGGCCCTGGCCGACCAGCCCCGCGAAGGCCGGGTAGTGCCCGGATCCGCCGCCGATGACGACCGCCACCTGGCCCTGCGGGGTGGCCGTGGCGCGCGCGACCCCGCCGTCGACGCGGCGTACCAATTCGTGGTTGGCGAGCACGAAGCCGTCGACCATCTCATCGGCGAACGAGCTGGGGTCGTTCAGGAGATAACTCATACCTGGTCCTTTCTGCTCAGCAGGTGCCGGAACCGCAAGACCGTCGGTCCCGGCACCTGACGACCATCGTCACGGGGTATAAGTGAATGGCCCGGTCATCTTGCTGACATTCGCCTTCGTGATCAGAATGCAGTTGAACGACTGCTTCTCGACAGCGGAACCGGTTTTGCCGGTCTTCAGGTATTCGTCCGCTTCTTCGACAGCCTTCTGAGCGAAGGTCGCCACCGGCTGCAGGACGGTGTACTGCAATTCCCCGCTCTTGATCGCAGCGACGGCATCGGGTGAACCGTCGAATCCACCTACCTTGATGGAGTTGAGCTTGCCTGCTTCCTTGAGCGCCGCGATCGCGCCGAGGGCCATCTCATCGTTACCCGAGATGACACCAATGATGTTCGGGTGCGCCTGCAGCATCGATTGCATCTTGTCGTGACCCTGGGTGCGGATCCAGTTCGCCGTCTGCTGGGCCACCTTCTTGAGCCCCGGGTACTGACCGAGCACAGCCGCGTACCCGTCGGACCGGATAGCCGCGTTGTTGTCGGTGGGCAGACCGTACAACTCGACATAGTTGCCCTTCTGCCCCACGTCCTTCACCCATTGTTGTGCGCCGAGCGCCGCACCTTGGGCGTTGTTGGAGATCAACTGTGCTTTGGCAACGCCGGGCGTGTCGATCTCGGCGTTCACCAGGAAGACCGGGATCCCTGCCGCCTCGGCCTTCTTGACATTGCCGACCGAACCGGTCGCGTTCGCCGGATCGAGGATCAGGGCCCTGGACTTGTTGGCGATCGCCGTGTCGACCAGATTGCTCTCGGTGTTCAGGTCCCCCTTCGACGCCGACACGTTCGCGGTGTAGCCGAGCTTGACGGCCTCAGCTTTCGCCACGTTCCCCTCAGTCAGCCAGAACGGGTTCGACGGGTCGTTCACGATGATGGATATCAGGCCGCCCTTCTTGGTCGAACCCGTCGCCGACGACGAGGACCCCGAAGAGGCCGAACTTGCTGACCCCTTGCCGCTCGACTTGGCGGCAGAACTGCTGGAGCCGCAACCTGCGATCGTCAAAGCGACGATCGCTCCGGTCGCAAGAACCCCGATCTTCTTCTGGGACATGCGAGATTTCCTTTCATCGGTTACATCAGAGGGCACATCAGGACTTTCAGGTGAGCACTACGTCTGCGGTGAGCCGACGGTGCCGCCCAGGGACTCGGTACCCGAGAGCCCTGCACCCGTCGGGGCTTTGGGTTCGCGTGGTGACTGCGTCTTCCTCGGTCGCCGAGAGCGGTACTCGATTCCGTTCAGGAGAACCGCCAGGACGATGACCGCGCCTGTGAAGACCGTCTGCCAGTAGGCGGATACGCCGACGATCGTCAATCCGTCGGACAGGAAGCCGATAACGAATGCGCCCAGGAGCGTGCCCCTGATGTTGCCGCGGCCACCCATCAGGGACGCCCCGCCGATGACAACGGCAGCAATGGCCGTCAATTCATACGATGTGCCGTTCACGGGGCTCGCTGCCGTCAACTCAGACGACAGAACGAGACCGGAGATGGCCGCGCAGACACCGGAGATGACGTACACCGACGTCTTCACCCGGCGCACCGGCACTCCCGACAACTCCGCGGCCCGCTCGTTGCCACCGGACGCGTACAGCCATCGACCGAAGACTGCTCGACTGAGGGTGAGTGAGATGACGAGGGCCACGACCACCATCACCCAGACTCCGACCGGGATGCCGAGGATGTCGTTGAACCCCAACCAGTTGAACCCCGTGTTGCCGAGTGACGGGTCGCCCGACAGGTTGTTGTACGGCTGGCCGTTCGTCATCAGCTCGGCGAATCCGCGGACGACGTACAACGTCCCCAAGGTGGCGACGAAGGCGGCGACCTTCAGCCGGCCGACCAGCACGCCATTGATGAGGCCGACCAGAGCGCCCACCAGGCAGCACACGATCACGACCACCCAGACCGATGGGAATGCCGTCGTCGATGTGCCCGGTATCTTCACCCCCTGCATCATGTATCCGGCCACCATTCCGGACAGACCGAGCGTCGACCCGACGGACAGGTCGATTCCACCGTTGAGGACAACGAGCAACTGGCCGATCGCAAGGAGCGCATAGATCGCGACGTGCGATGACATGGTGATCAGGTTGCCGGTGGTGAAGTAATTCCCTGACAACGACGCGAAAACGACGATGATCACGATCAATGCGAGGAACGCACGTCCCTCGAGGAGGACCTTGCCGACGCTGAGGTCTTTCGGCATGAACGATGGAGCCTTCCTGTCCGACCCGATCTTGTCGGTCGTGGGAGCACTCATGAGATTCTTCCCATTCCCTGTGATATCAGGCGACCACGGTCTCGCCGGCGGCGGCCATGATCGCTTCTTTGTTGATGTCAGGTCCGAATTCACTAACTATCCTGCCCCTGCGCATCACGATGATCCGATGCGGAATACTCAGGCATTCGTTGACCTCGGAGGTCGAATAGATGACTCCCAGGCCGGATCGAGCACGCTCCGCGAGCAGCTTGAAGACTTCTGCCTTCGCACCGATGTCTATTCCGCGGCTGGGCTCATCGAGCAGGATCACCTCAGGCTCGGTCGCCAGCATCTTTCCGATGACGACTTTCTGCTGATTTCCGCCGGAGAGCGATCCGATCATCGCCCCTCCCCCGAGGTCTTGACATGTACCGCACGAATACCGGCGGACACCAGGCTGGCCTCACCGGATCGGGACATGAGCAGGTTCTTCGCGAACGACCTGAGGCTGGCGAGGGAAAGATTTCGACCGACGGTCATCGTCGGCACCAGACCATCGCGTTGGCGATCCTCCGGTACGAGACCGAGGCCGGCCGATATTCGCTCGGCGATCGACAGGCCCGCGATATCGCGGCCCTTCAAAATGACCCGCCCGTCGACGATGGGCTCCTTGCCCGCCACCGCTTCCAGGAGCTCGGTCCTGCCGGCCCCCATGAGGCCGTAGATGCACACGATCTCGCCCTCGTGGATCGTCAGCGACAGGTTGTCCACCAAGGCGCGACCCGGATTCTGCGGATCGTCGACCGTGACGTTCTCGATGGCAAGAGCGACGGCTCCGAACGTGTAGCCCTCCGGCGGCGACCCGAGGTCGAAGTGCTCCCCCACCATGTTGCGCACGATCCATCTCAGGTCGATCTCCGCGGCCGATCCGGTGGCTGTGATCGACCCATCGCGGAGCACGACCGCGAAATCGGTGATCTGGAGCGCTTCTTCCAGATGATGGGAGATGTAGACGATGGACACCCCGCGGGCGGTCAGGTCATGAATGACCTTGAAGAGCACTTCGACCTCGGTTGCGCTGAGCGCCGACGTCGGCTCGTCCATGATCAGGATCCGCGCATCGACCGAGAGCGCTCGGGCGATCTCGACGATCTGCTGCTGACCCAGTCGCAGGGACGACACGAGGACGGAGGGGTCGATGTCCTCTTCCAGTTCTCGCAACAGCGCTGCGGCCTGGCGCGTCTCTTCCGCGTAATCGATTCCGGTCGCGGATCGAATCTCACGACCCATGAAGATGTTGTCGCGCACGCTCAGGTTCGGCGCCAGGCTCAATTCCTGGTGAATGATCGAGATCCCCAGATCCCGAGCCTCGACCGTCGAGGAGAACGCGACGTCTCTCCCGTACAACTCGATGGTGCCGGACGTCGGTTTCTCCACGCCCGACAAGATCTTCATCAATGTCGACTTCCCGGCGCCGTTCTCGCCGAACAGTGTCGTGACGGTGCCACGGTGGATGTCGAAATTGACACTTTTGAGTGCCTGCGTACCGCCGTAACTCTTGACGATGTCCCGTGCTCGCACGACGACGCTGTCCTGACCGGCGGGCTTGTCCGGCTGTTCACTGGCGCCCGGGTTGTCGCTCACGACACCGTCAGCTTCGAGGGGGTGATGGTCCACAGGGCCGGGTTGATCAATCCGAAGGCACCCTCGACCGTCACGGTCTTACCCGTGAGGTCGGAGACGCCAGCCTTGGCGAGAACCTGTGACTTCATCACGTTGTTCAACGCCAGCGCGGCGTTCAGGAAATCGGTCTGGTTGTTGATTCCCGGCGTGTTCTGGGTGTACTGGCCCGATACATCGCGCAGATCCGTGCTCAAGATCGCGGGTCCTGTGACGAGATGGATGACCTGTGTCGTCGGTACGCCCGAAACCGCGATGTTGTATATGCCGCCACCGGTGTTGCTCTTGACGACACCGGTGAACTTCACCGGGATCTCCGGACCGATCGCTCCGTTGGGAGTGATGCCGACCTTCGCGCCGGTCGGGTCCTTCTTCAGATCGGCCACCAGAGTCGACGCCGCGATGGCATGCGTCGAGATGTACTTCTGCACGGCTGGGAAGTTCTTCTGGGCCCACTGCGCAGGGCTGAAGGCGACCACTCCGCCGTTGGCGCCCGCGCTCGCGGTCTTACCGCCCGCGTAGGTGGTGCCGACGGTGAGCATCAGCACCAGGACCACGACGAGCACGGCCGGCGGCGCGAAACGCCTGAGCGCCGGCGCACCCGGCCCTCGCCGCACGCCGCGACCACCGCCCTGCGTGGGCGCGACGCCGGTGGCGGTGCTCATCAGAGGAGCACCTTCGACTCGCTGTCGTTGGGCCGGATCTGCAGCTTGCGGCCGGTGCCGGCGCGGAACATCGTGAGCGCGTCGGAGTAGTCGTCGAGGCTGAAGGAGTGGCTGACCATCGGCGCGGCCTTGATGGCGCCGGCCTCGAACATCTCCACCGCGCGACCGAAGGAGTTCAGGACCGCCATCGATCCGCCGATCGACAGTTCGTCGCGGTAGACCCGGAACGGCGCGTACTGGGCGACCGCGTCGGTCGCGGCCACGCCGAAGTGCTGGAACGACGCGCCGGGCTTCAGCCGCTTGAGACCGTCCTCGATGGCCTTGACGTTTCCGGTGCAGTCGATCACCACGTCCCACAGATCGCGATCCGCGTCGTCGGCGTTGGTGTACCGGTGCTGGATGCCGACGTCCGCAGCGACCTGCAGGCGCCCTTCGTTGACGTCGACCACGGTGACCGAAGCGGCACCGGCGTAGGGCGCGAGCTGCGCCATGAGCAGGCCCATGGTGCCGGCGCCGTAGACCAGCACGTGGTCGCCCATCCGACGCGGCAGCTGGTCCCACCCGCGGATCGAGCACGCCAACGGCTCGATCAGAGCGGCAAGATGCAGGTCGGTGTCGGGCTTGAGCTTGAAGACGTTGGCGAGCGGCGCCACGAACCGCTCCTGCGACGCGCCGTCCGAGGCCACCACGCCGAGGCCGTTCCAGGACCGGCACAGGTTGTTCTTGCCGTTGAGACAGAACTCGCACTCGCCGCAGACCGTGCTCGGGTTGATGGCGACGTGGTCGCCGACCGCGAGCTTGTTGATGCTGGTGTCACATCCCTCGCCGAGCGCCACCACGGTTCCGGTGGCCTCGTGGCCCGGGACCAGCGGGAAGACGGTCCCCTCGAACTCGCCGTCGAAGACGTGGGCGTCGGTGCCGCAGATACCCACCGCGGCGGTCTCGATCAGCACCTCCTTGAAGCCGGGCTTGGGCTCGGGCCGATCTTGGAGGACCAACGTGCCCTCACTGGCGAAAACGACTGCACGCATGCCTGGCTCTCCTTGTATCGACGTCCGGCCCGTCGTCCGCGTTCGACGGACCGCTACCCACGTTCGTGTGAGAATTGTGTGATCTTGTGCGGCTTTCGGGTGATGTTTAAAGTAATCTGGGTCACAGCAGCCTGTCAACAGATCCCGGCACAACGATGGTCACGGTCGCGTAACGCCGCACTGGAGCTCACGTGTGGTGCCGGTTAAAACCCTGCCATCACTGGCGATAGAGCGATCTGACCCGGCTGGCCGACCTGGTGCGACCCGTCATTCGGGGCACCGTCACCGGGGCGGCGGACGCGCTCTCACGGCCTCATTCTTCACACAGCTAGCACACAGCAAGCGGGCGCGACACTGCTTCATTCGGCAGGAGAGATGTCCACGATGTCGAGGGACGCGCGAAACCCCCACCGAGCCGCGGCTCGATGGGGGTCCGACGTGATTCCTTGTGGCGGAGGCGGAGGGATTTGAACCCTCGATGGGGTTGTAGCCCCAAACCCGCTTAGCAGGCGGGCGCCATAGACCTGACTAGGCGACGCCTCCAATGCAAGCGACGGCAAGGTTACCGGCGCGACAGCGAAGGGCCAAACCGATGCTGATCTGCTGTTCCGGCACCTGCGATGTGCACAGGTGATGGATGATGTGGTGGGCTTGGTTGATTTTCGACACAACTTACGAGAGCAGACATGACTGAACGCGGCGAACCCGGTGCGCCTCACCGCCGGGCGCAGCTTCCGCGCGCGTCGCGTCCGTCGACGACCGACGATGCGGTGAGCTCCTCCGAGGCCGAGGACGACGCCGGTTCGCGGCGCGGCCGCCTGGCCGGGGCCACCGCCACGGGCCCACGCGCGCATCTGAGGTCAGCGCTCCGCGGTTCGTGAGACGCGCGCGCACGAGCTGCGCCGCGCGCTGCTGCTGACCACGATGAGCGCGATCGTGCCGGGGCTGGGCCTGACGCTTACCCGCAGGCGCAAGCTCGGCGCCATACTGCTCGGCTTCTCCGTAATTCTCTTCGCGGTGCTCGCCTGGCTGCTGACCCGCGGCGGCATCATGCACGGCGCGGCGCGGCTGCTGTCCACCCGTGGCTTGCTCTTCATGCTGTTCGTGTGCGTCGTCGGCGGGTTGATCTGGCTGGGGGGCATCCTCGCGACGTACGCCGAGACCTCCGGCCGTCGGTGGCCGAACCAGACCAAGTGGATGCACCGGCTCTTCACCGCCGTGCTCTGCATGGTGATCGCTGTGCCCGCTGCCGTCGCCACCAACTACGTGTGGGTCACCAAGGGCACCCTCGGCCATGTCTTCGTCCCCCGGTACAAGGGACGCGACGCCGTACAGCACACCCCGGTGGCGGGCTCGGACCCGTGGAAGTCGGTCCCCCGCGTCAACATGCTGTTCCTGGGCTCGGACGCGGGCGCGGACCGCACGGGCGTCCGCACTGACTCGATCATGGTGGCGAGCATCGACACCCACACCGGCGATACGACGCTGGTCAGCATCCCGCGCAACCTGGAGCACGTACCGATCCCGACCAGCAACCCGTTGCACAAGATCTACCCCAACGGCTTCTACTGCCCCAACCGCGGCACCGGCCACGAATGCCTGATGGACGCACTGTGGACCGAGGCTGGCACCAACTATCCGACCCTGTTCCCCAAGGACGAGAAGAACCCCGGCCTGGACACCACTCGCGAAGTGGTCAGCGACATCGTCGGCATGCCGATCGACTACACCGTGGTGATCGACCTGGCCGGTTTCCAGAAACTGGTCGACGCGATGGGGGGCGTCTACGTCAACGTGCCGGCCGGCGGCATCGCCATCGGCGGACGCATCGTCAACGGCGAGATCGTGCCGGGCAGCATCACCGGCCGAGTGCCCGGCGGCTATCGCAAGTTGAACGGCTACCAGGCGCTGTGGTACTCCCGCAGCCGCGTGGAGAACAGCGACGACGACCGCACGCGCCGCCAGCGGTGCATGGTCAACAGCCTGATCAACCAGGCGAACCCGTTCACCATGATCACCAAGTTCACCGACGTGATGAGCGTTGCTCGTCAGAGCATCACGATGGACATCCCCCAGGACCACCTGGACGCGTTCGCGACGCTGGTCAACCGCATGAAGAAGGGCGACATGCGCAGCGTCAACCTGAGCTACCCGACCATCGCGAGCGGCAACCCCGACTTCGCGAAGATCCGGGCGCTGATCAAGGCCGCCATCGACCGTCCGCACACCACCAAGAAGCCGAAGTCGGCGACGACCTCCACCTCGCCCACAGCGCCCGGCACGTCGACTCCGTCCTCGACCGCGCCGGCCAACCCCATCTCGGACACCGCGAGCTCCTGCTGACGCAGGCTCGGCCCGGCACTCCGAAGGGTTCGGGCCGAGCGGGCCACCCTGCACCGGCTGACATGACAAAGCACCCCGCCACCGTTCGGTAGCGGGGTGCTCGGCAGGAGTTGGTGCGGCGAGCCGCGGACTCCTTAAGTCTGTCGAAAGATCAGACCGCGACGACGTTGGTCGCCTGCGGGCCCTTGTCGCCCTGGGTGATCTCGAACTCGACGCGCTGCGCCTCGTCGAGGCTCTTGTATCCATTGGTCTGGATGGCGGAGTAGTGGACGAAAACGTCCGGGCCCCCACCGTCCTGCGCAATGAAGCCGAAGCCCTTTTCAGCGTTGAACCACTTGACGGTGCCCTGTGCCATTCGGGGTAACTCTCTATCTATTTCCGGCGTGGAGCTTCGCGGATGCAAAGCTCCGGCTGCCTCGGCCGAACCCACAAGTCATGAACCGTGGCCCACATGCAAAATGCCCGCCTACCTGCTGCGGGCACTCCATCGTCCTGCGAGAAACTCCAACTGCAACCACGACTGACGCTAGCACGGATCGGGGTGCCTGTCCCACCCCTCTTCGGCGGGATCCTGAAGCGCCATCACCCGCATCAACTCAGGGAGATGAACCATGCGCCTGTCCACCCGTAATCAGCTTGCCGGCACGGTCACCGAGGTCACCGTCGGCGCCGTGATGGCGACCGTCAAACTTCGGCTCGACGGCGGCGGTCAGCAGGTCACCGCCAGCATCACCAAGGAGGCCGTGGAGGAGCTCGGACTGACGGTCGGGAGCAAGGCCCATCGCCCTGGTGAAGTCCACCGAAGTGATGATCGGCGTCGAATGAGCGACGCCGATCATCCGGCGGTGGCGGGACGGTCACCGGGGCCGGGCGAGCCCGGACTCGTAGGCGTAGATGACGACCTGCACGCGATCCCGCAGACCGAGTTTGCGCAGGATCCGTGCGACGTGCGTCTTCACGGTCGCCTCGGACAGGGTGAGACGGGTGGATATCTCCCCGTTGGACAGGCCCGCGGCGACCTGGTCGAACACGTCACGCTCGCGTGCCGTCAGTTCGGCGATGGCGTCGTCCTGCACCCGCGAGGGCCGCAACGCGGTGAACGCGCCGGCATAGCTCTGCAGCAGGCGGCGCGTCGTACTGGGCGCGATCACGGCATCGCCCCTGGACACCGCGCGCACGGCGCGCACGAACTCGTCGGTCTGTGCGTTCTTGAGCAGGAATCCGCTCGCACCGGCCCGCAGCCCTTCGAAGGCGTACTCGTCCAGGTCGAACGTGGTCAGGATGATGACCCGCACGTCCGGCCAGTTCGTCGCGATCGCCCGGGTGGCGTCGATGCCGTTCATCCCGGGCATGCGCACGTCCATCAGGACCACATCGGGCGCGGCCCGTCCGATGTCCACCAGCGCCTGGGCACCGTCGCTCGCCTCCCCCACGACCTCCATGTCGTCCTGCGCCCCGAGGATCATGGAGAACCCCTGCCGCAGCAACGGCTGGTCGTCGACGAGGAACACCCGGATCGTCACTGCGGGTCCGGCATCGGGTCGGTGTGCAGTACGGCGCGCACCGTCCAGCCTCGCGGGGCGCTCGGGCCTGCCACCGCCGTACCGCCGAAGAGCGCCGCCCGCTCCGACATCCCCTGCAGCCCGTGGCCCATCCGCCCGCGGCCGTGTTCATCGATACGGGCCCCGTCGTCCTCGATCTGCACGCGCAGTTCGTCCTCCCCCACGGTGAGTGCCACGTCGACATGCTGCACCGACCGGGCGTGCTTGAGCACGTTCGTCAGACTCTCCTGCACGATGCGGTACGCCGCCAGCTGGGCGGTCGCAGGCAGCACGCGGACGTCGCCGGTGATGCTGAGCCGCACGTCGAGGCCGGCGTCGCGCACCATCGCGACCAGATCCCCCAGCTGCGCCAGGCCGGGTTGGGGAAAGAGATCGGCCTGGGCATCCTCGCGCAGGACGCGCAGCATGCGGTGCATCTCGCTGAGCGCCTGACGGCCGACGTCGGATGCCTGCACGACCGTCGTGCGCATCGCCTCCGGCGACGCGACGGCCGCGGCGGCGTCGTTGAGGGTGATCATCACCGACAGGCTGTGCGCGATGACGTCGTGCATCTCGCGCGCCATCTGTGCGCGGTCCGCCGCGATGGCGATCTGGGCCTGCCGGTCCCGGTCGCGCTCGGCGGTCTCCGCCCGCTCGAGGGTGGCGCGAAGGTAGGCCCGCCGGGTTCGTGCGTAGACACCTGCGATCCAGGCCGCGGCGACCACCGCGGTGAACATCAGGGTGTGCAGCGGGCGCTGGCTCGAGGGCGCCCAACGGATCATGACCAAGGCGACGCCCAGCCCGGCGACGACCACGGCGGCGGCCATCGTCGCGCGGCGTACCTCGCTGCTGCTGAAGGTGTAGAGCGCGATGAGGAACGCCAGCGGCCCCGAGGCGCGTACGTCCTGCAGCCACTGACCGAAACACAGCACCGAGACCAGCGCCAGGCACACCGTCGGGTAGCGACGGCGGACGATCAGTGGCGCGGCGAGGGCGAGGTCCCACCACACCGCCGCGGACACCCGGGCATCCGGACCCTGGGTGTCCATCAGCACCGTGGCGGCACCGACCGCGACCGCGATGCCCACGTCCATCACCTGGGGTGTACGCAGCGCCTGCGGTAGACGTCCGAACCCGGACCGCCGGGCGTCCGGGGTCCGCGTCGGCCGCGCCACCGGGGCTGCCGGTGGCACCGTCGCGGACGCCGGAGTCATGGCACCGAGTGTGGCATCACGCGTCGCGGCGCCTCAGCTGCGCGGCCGCTACGGCTACGGCGACCACGGCCCAGACACCCAGCACGACGAGGCCGACCCAGGGCGTGAGCGTCTGGGGCTCCCGCAGACTGGAGACGAAGCTCGCACCGGCCGTGCTCGGGAGGTACTTGCCCACGTCCTTCCCCCAGGTGCCGAGGACCGAGTTGAAGAGCACCGGGACCACCAGGACGGTCGCGAAGTAGGCGACGAGCGCGCCCGGGGTGCTGCGCACGATCCACCCGAGGGCACCGCCGATCACGCCGACCAGGGTGAGGTAGACACCCGTGCCGAGTGCCACCCGCAGCGCGGTCGGGTCGCCGAGTCCGTACGACGCTCGGAAATGACCGATCACGCCCTCCCCGAGCAGGAAGGCGATCACCGAGGCGGTCGTCATTGACACCAGGACGATCGAGGTGAAGACCAGCAGCTTGGCCCACAGGACCGGCAGGCGCTTGGGTACGGCGGCCATCGTCGAGGCGATCATGCCGGTGGAGAACTCCCCGGAGACGAAGAGCACGCCGAGGGCGCCGATGAGCAACTGGCCGAGGTAGTACCCCTGCAGCGGCGAGGAGGCCACGACATCGTCCGGTTGCAGGTTCTTCGTGAGGTGGCGGGTGTTGTATCCGACGATGAGGGCCACCACCAGCATGCCGAGCACGGCGCCGCCGAGGACCGCCCAGGACGACCGCAGCGACCGGAACTTGATGAACTCCGACCTCACGACCCGTGGCAACGAGACCGGTTCACTGCGGATCGATGTGGTCTCGTCGGATGCGGGGCGGTCTGTGTCGATCGCGGGGCTGCTCATGCTGCGTCCACCGTTTCGTCGTCGTGCTGAGGGGAGGTGCGCGAGCGGAAGGCGACCGAGTCCTCGGTGAGCGCCATGTATGCGTCCTCCAGCGACGCGTCCCGACTCGCCAGCTCGAACAGGGTCAGGGACGCCTCCGCGGCGATGGTGCCGATCCGGTCGGTGGACAGGCCCTCGACCTCGAGGGTGTCCCGCGCGACGTCGCGCACGGTGACGCCGTCCGAAGCCAACAGGACTGCCAGCACTGTCGATTGGGGGCTGCGCACCCGCACCGATGCGACGGAGGCGTCGGCGATGAAGTCGGCCATCGACTGGTCGCGCAACAGCCTGCCTCGCCCCACGACGATCACATGGTCCGCCGTCAGGGCCATCTCGCTCATCAGGTGGGAGGACAGGAAGACGGTGCGGCCTTCGGCGGCGAGCTGTTTGAGCAGGGTGCGGATCCACCGGACCCCGTCCGGATCCAGACCGTTGACCGGTTCGTCCAGGATCAGAGTGCGTGGATCGGCCAGCAGGGCGGTGGCGACTCCGAGGCGCTGACCCATCCCCAGTGAGAACGATCCCGCCCGGCGGGTCGCCACGTCGCTCAGCCCGACCAGATCGAGGACCTCGTCGACGCGGGACCGACCGATGCCCGCGGTGGCGCCGATCGCCAGCAGGTGGTTGCGCGCGGACCGGCCCGGGTGGATCGAGCGGGCCTCCAGCAGCGCGCCCACCTCGTGCAGGGGCCGGGCGTGCTGCGCGAACGGCTTGCCGTTGACCCGCACCGAACCCGTCGTCGGCGCGTCCAATCCGATGATCATCCGCATGGTCGTGGACTTGCCCGCACCGTTCGGGCCGAGGAAACCGGTCACGATGCCGGGGCGCACGGTGAAGGTCAGGTCGTCGACCGCCGTCTTGTCGCCGTACTGCTTGCTCAGGTTCCGTACCTCGATCACTGCACGCCACTCATCCGCTTCATGGGTATGACGCTAGGTGGGCCAGCGTCGGCGCGCGTCGCCCGTCAGGACGGTCTTTCGAGGGGGCGACTCATCCCTCGGGTGGATGCCGCCGGGCTGCGGAGGGCGTGGGATTCGAACCCACGATGCCGTTGCCGACATAGCGGTTTTCAAGACCGCCGCACTAGGCCACTATGCGAGCCCTCCAGGCCGGCGTACGCCGAGCCGCCGCCATCGTAGTGGCGCTCGCCGGTCGTCGATGGATGGCCCGCGTGACCGACCAGGTGGTCGGTTTGCGTCGGTGGCCAGTGCTGCAGCCCTGGCCATGGACGCAGAACCTTCACATGGTGGGCACGCCGACGTACGTCGCGCGCGCCACTCAGCCCCCCGCGCGGCCAGTCACTCCGACGGGCGGGCACCCGCTTCTATGCTGGCGAGGTGACCCTCACGCTCCGGCTGCTCGACGCGGTCGCCTGGGGTGGGCAGGACATCGCGGGCGACCGGGTCCGCACCCTGCTGGCCGCCCTGGTCGCGGCCGGCAGTGAGGGCGTCGGCACGCACCGGCTCGCTGAGCTCATCTGGCCGGAGGATCCGCCGGCCGATCCGCGAAAGGCGTTGCAGGTCATCGTCTCCCGCACCCGTAAGCAGACCGCGCCCGAGGTGGTCGAGCTCCTCGGCACGCGCTATCGCTGCGGCCTGGAGGTCGACCGGGTCGATGCGTGGCGCCTGCAGCACTCGGTCCGCTCCGCGCGCCGCGCTGCCGCCGCCCAGGACTGGACGGCGGCCCGCAGCACTGCCGAGGAGGTCCTCGCCACGCCCGTCGGCGGCGCCGAACCCGGCGCGCTGGGAGATCTGCGTCAGAGCGCCCGCGACGACATCGACTCGACCCGCGCGGTGCTCGGTGAGGCGGCCAGCCGGCTGGGTGATCACGCACGCGCCGTACCGATCCTCCGGCCGCTGATCGCCGGCCCGACTCCCGCCGAACCCTTGCTGGAGACCTATCTGCGCAGTGTGTCCGAGACGGCAGGCACCGCCGAGGCGCTGGCCGGGTACGACGCGTACCGGCGAACGCTGGCCGACCAGCTCGGCACCACGCCGGGCGAGCGCCTGCGGGCGCTGCACGCCGAGCTGCTCGCCCTGGAGGATCCCGAGCGCACGGGAGTGCGCTACGACGAGACCGATCTCATCGGTCGCGCCGCCGACGTGACCGCGGTGCGCGAACTGACCCGCACCACCCGGGTCGTGACCATCCTCGGGCCGGGTGGCCTCGGCAAGACCCGGTTGGCACATGTCATCGGGCGGGGGGCCGCACAGCCCGCGGTGCACTTCGTCGAACTCGCCGGAGTCGTCTCCGGTGACGGCGTTCTGCCCACCCTGGCCAGCGCTATCGGGGTCCGGGAGAGTACGACGAACAGGCCGGCGCGCTCGCGACCTGCGGACCTGCGGACGCGGCTGGTGGACCGCCTCGGGTCGGCGCCGACCCTGCTCATCCTGGACAACTGCGAGCAGGTGGTGGACGCCGTCGCCGACCTCGTAGCGGCGCTGATCACCCAGGTGCAGGCGCTGACCGTCCTCACCACCTCGCGGACGGCGCTCGGCATCCGCGCGGAGCGGGTGTACGCCCTCCCCCAGCTGAACCACGACGACGCCGCGACGCTGTTCCGCGACCGGGCGCAGGCGGCCCGACCCGGCGTCGAGCTGCGTGACGAGGACGTGGGGCCGCTCGTCGACCGGCTCGACGGGCTGCCGCTCGCGATCGAGCTTGCCGCGGCCCGGGTGCGTGCGATGTCGGTCTCCGCCATCGCGCAGCGCCTCGACCAGCGCTTCGCGCTCCTGCGAGGCGCCACTCGTGGTGTGCCCGAGCGCCATCAGACCCTGCAGGCCGTCATCGACTGGTCCTGGAATTTGCTCGACGCCGACGACCGCGACGCCCTGACCGCATTGTCGGCGTTCCACGACGGGTTCGACCTCGAAGGCGCCGAATGGGTCGTGGGTGCAACGGCATTCATCCACGTCGAGAGCCTGGTCTCGCAGTCGTTGCTCACGGTGGTCGAGGACGAGACGGTGCGCTACCGGATGTTGGAGACGGTGCGCGAGTTCGGCCGCGACGCGCTGGCCCGCACCGACCGTAGCGAGCAGGTGCGGCAGGCCCTGCGCGGATGGGCCCTGCACGTCAGCGGGACCGCTGCCGCCCGGTTCTTCGGCCCGGATCAGATCGAGACCATCGACGCGCTGAGCCGCGATGAGGGGAATCTGGCCGTCGAGCTGGACAGGGCCATCGCGGCCGAGGACGCCGAGGCGACCGCCGTGATCGGCGCGACCCTGGTCACCCTCTGGCAGGTGAGCGGCAACTTCCTGCGGGCCATCGATGCGTGCGACAGTGCCGCACAGGTGATCATGCAACACCCGATCAGGCCACAGGAGGCCGATGCCGCGCGCGGCATCCTCGCGTGGGCCGCCATGTTCCACAGCCTGTTCCGGGGCGCCGCCGAAGAGGGTCTGCGCGACGCGCTGGACCTGCTCGGCCACGGCTCGGACCCGCGCACCTCCGCGCTGGTGCAGACCTCGACCGTGCTCGCCCAGATCGCCGACCGCGACTCCACCGTCGCCGTGGACCGGCTCATCGCGATGTCGACGTCGCCGGACCGGCACGTGGCGGGGCTCGCGGCACGGTGGTGGATGCACATCGCGGAGAATGCCGGTGACCTGGACTCGGCACTGCATGCCGTGGACCTGGCCCTCGCCAACAGCGCCGACGAGGACGGGCCCTGGCAGTCGCACGCGCTGCGCGCCGAGCGGGCCGGGCTGCTGGTACAGGGCGGCCGCCGGATCGAAGCGGCGCGCGAGGCGGAGAAAGCGGTCGACGTCCTCGCACGGTTGCACGCGATCGAGGACGCCGCGCAGCAGCGGATGATCATCGCCTTCGGCGACATCGATGCCGGCGATCTGCCCGCAGCCCGGGCGCAGCTGCGGTACCTCGAGGAGGACGACACCAACAGCGCGCTGCCCGGGTGGAGTTCACTCGACCCGTTGCGAGCCGAACTGGCGCTGGCGGAGGGTGACTCGCAGCGGGGCGCAGGCCTGCACGCGGATGGGTGGACCCTCATGCAGCGGGTGACGATGCCGTTGATCGCGTCCTTCGACCGAACGGCACCATGGCTGCTCTTCGGCCGTGCGGCGTACCTGCACAGCATCATGCTGGCCGACGGACCCGGCGGAGCCGGTGTCCTCAGCTGCACGGCGTACGCCGAGGCGCTTGCAGCGCTGCACGACGCCCTCGCCGGGACGCTGGCCGACCTGGACCACCCCTCAGCCGGAGCCCTGGCGTTCGCGGTCGGTCGCTGGGCCGTGACGTACGAGCCGGACGCCGCGAACGGCGGCGCCCGGCTGATGGTGCTCGCGCATGCCTCCGGTTACAACCAGGTCTATCCCTCGATGGACTGGGACCGCGCGGTTCACGACGTGCAGCAGGTCGCGCCCGGTCTCATCGACCGGGCACGACCTGGGATCGGCGACGACTCCGCCGCACGTTTCACGCAACTGCGCGAGACGGTCGACCGGCTGCGGTCGGCTCAGAGCTTGCGGCGGTAGGACCGCACCGACAACGGCGCGAAGATCGCGATGACGGCGGCGCAGCCGAGCAGGGCCCAGCCGACCTCGGGGGTGACGCTGCCGTTGTTCATCAGATCGCGCGCCGCGGTGACCACGTGCGAGACCGGGTTGACGTCGACGAACGCGCGCAGCCACCCGGGCATGGACCCGGCCGGCACGAAGGCGTTGGACAGGAACGTCAGCGGGAACATGATCATCATCGAGGCGCCCTGCACGCTCTGTGCGGACTTCATCACGGTGCCGACCCATGTGAAGACCCAGGCCATCGACCATCCCGTGATGACCAGCAGCAGGACCGCGGCGAGCACCCCGAAGACGCCGCCGCCGGGCCGGTAGCCCATGACCAGACCGACCAGCACGGTGAGCGTGGAGGCGATCAGGTAGCGCACCAGGTCGGCCACCATCGGGCCGGCGAGCGGTGCGATCCGCGCGATCGGCAAGGACCGGAAGCGGTCGAAGACTCCCTTGTCCATGTCCTCGCGCAGCTGGGTGCCGGTCGCCACGCAGGCGGTGAGGACGGTCTGCGCCAGGATGCCGGGGATGATCAGCGGCAGATAGCGCCCGACGCTGCCGGAGACGGCGCCGCCGAACACGTAGGTGAACATCACCGTGAAGACGATCGGCAGCACCATCACGTCGACGAGTTGCTCGGGGTTGCGGCGCATCTTCATCAGGGCTCGCCACGCCATGCTGAAGGTCTGCTCAACCGTCGCGCGGGTGCCGACGTGCGGACGCGGCTGCACGACTTTCGTTGCGAGTGGTGTTGCCGTCGTTGAGGTTTCGAGCTGTGCGGCGGTCATCAGGCAACTCCCTGGTCGGTGGAACGGGATGAGTCGTGCTGGGTGTCCTCGCCGGTGAGCGCGAGGAAGACCTCGTCGAGGGTCGGCTTCTGCACCGAGAGCGACTCGACGGCGATGCCGGCCTCGCGCAGCGCGATCAGCACCCCACCGGCGCGGTCGGCGTCGGCGAGCGGGATCGTGAAGCCGGCGCGGTCAGGGGTGCGTACGGCGGTGTCGCCGATGAGGCGCTCGGCGATCCGGGCCGCCTCGGCGACCTGGCCGACGTCGCGGACGCCGAGCTGCAGGCTGGATCCGCCGACCTTCGCCTTGAGCTGGTCCGGGGTGCCTTCGGCGACCATCCGACCGTGGTCGATGACGGCGATGCGGTCGGCCAGCTGGTCGGCCTCGTCCAGGTACTGGGTGGTGAGCAGGACGGTGCACCCGTCGGCCACCAGGCCACGGATCGTCTCCCACATCTGGCCGCGGGTGCGCGGATCCAGACCGGTGGTCGGTTCGTCGAGGAAGATGACCGGCGGGCTGGTGATGAGGCTCGCCGCCAGGTCGAGCCGACGGCGCATGCCGCCGGAGAACTGCGCGATCTGCCGGTTGGCCGCCTCCGACAACCCGAACTGCTCGAGCAGTCGGGCGGCCCGCGCCCGTGCGTCCCGCAGCGAGAGTCCCTGCAGCCGGCCGAACAGCCGCAGATTCTCTGCAGCCGTGAGGTTCTCGTCCACCGAGGCGTACTGCCCGGTGACGCCGATCAGCTGCCGGATGATGTGCGGTGAGGCCTGCACGTCGTGCCCGAGGATGCGCGCCGTACCGGCATCGATGGGCAGCAGCGTGGCGAGCATCTTCAGCATGGTGGTCTTGCCGGCACCGTTGGGTCCGAGCACGCCGTAGATCTCGCCCGGCCGCACCTGCAGGTCGATGCCGTCGACCGCGCGGGCCGCGCCGAACTGTTTGACCAGACCGGTCGCTTCGACGGCGAGCGGGCCGGTCGGCGCAGTGGAAAGGTGGGTGATCTGTGTGGTCATGGGGACACCGTGCGGCCATCCGGTTTCACGCCGGTGTCACGGCGCTTTCACCCGGTGTCACGAACGAGCGCAAGCTGACCGGTACGCCGCCGGTAGGGTCGAGCGCGACATCACACGCTAGGAGACCAGACATGGGCAAGCTGTCGTTTCTCGTCGGATTCGGCGCCGGGTACGTCTTCGGCGCCAAGGCGGGCGAGCGCCGCTACGAGCAGATCAAACTGCAGGCGGCCAAGGCCTGGGAGCACCCGGCGGTGCAGGAGCAGGTGACCAAGGCGAGCGAGCAGATCCGCGAGCGCGGTCCCGAGGTAGCCGCCGCGGCCGGCCAGGCAGCCGCCGCGGGTGCGGGGCAGGCCGTCAAGAACGCCGCCACCGCCGCGCTGCACGCAGCCACCGGCAAGAAGGAGGGGCCCGTCGTGCAGGGGACCATCGCCGAAGGCGCCTCGGCCGACGCTCCGGGCGGCGTACCGGTCGACGCGGACACGGTCGACGCACCGCCGGTGTCGTCGCAGCCCGACGCCGCGCGCGCCGCGGCCGAGGCCGCCGAGGCGCACCCGGTCGACGCCGACACCGACAGCGGCGAGTCGAAACTGGACTGAGGACGCGTTTTTCCGACGCGCCCGGCGGTGTGGGCTTTTGACACCGGGCCGCAGGCGTCTACGGTGAAGAACGATCGCGTGCCGCGGAATACCGCTGAATTGTGGGTATGCCGTGCACCGTCAGTACCGTCAGCTCCGCCGGTCACGCGCCGGCGGGCGGATCCGGCCAGCGCCGGATCCGATCCCTCTTCAAGCGAACGAACAGAACAGGACTTCCATGAACCGCACTGACCTTGCGAGCACCATTGCGCAGCGCACCGGCGTCAGCGTCAAGGACGCCACCTCGGTGATCACCGGCCTGAACGACGTCATCCTCGAGGCCATCGGCCGCGGCGAGAAGGTGCAGCTGCCCGGTCTGCTGACCGTCGAGCGCGTCGAGCGTGCGGCTCGCACCGGCCGTAACCCGCAGACCGGCGCCGAGATCCAGATCCCCGCGTCGCACGCGGCGAAGGTCACTGCCGGCAGCAAGCTGAAGGCCGCCGCGAAGGGCTGACCGCTCCACACCTGCAAAAGGCCCCTCACCAGTGATGGTGAGGGGCCTTTCGTTGCCTCCCCGGATGGCAGGCACGTGTCCTGGTGTCAGGCACGAACCGAGCTGCGGCGGTTGCCGACGCGAGTCCAGATCAGGAGCGCGATGACGGCGCCGATGATCGATCCGATGATGCCGGACGGCTGCAGGAAGCCGCCTCCGGCGTCCTTGTGGAAGATCACGTAGCCGAGGAATCCGCCGATGAACGAGCCGACGATGCCGAGCACGATGGTCATGAGGATGGAGATGTCCTGCTTGCCCGGGACGATGAGGCGGGCGATCGCGCCCGCGATCAGTCCGACGACGACGATGGTGATGATGAGACCCAACATGGCGAGCCTTCCGATAGAGGAACTGTGTACTGCTAGAGATTTTCACCCCTAGGGCTGCTGCAACACACCCCTAGGGAGGTTTAACGTGGAGGAGTGCCCCAAGCCCCCATCACCGTCGCCCTGGTGGACGACTACGACGTCGTCCTGCTCGGCGTCGCGAAGATCATCGACCAGTACCGCGACCGGGTGATCATCGCCGAGATCGATACCAACCAACCACTGAAGGACACCGTCGATGTCGTGCTCTACGACGCGTTCGCCCAGCCGGAGTCCGACCGCGAGGAGATCGGGGTTCTCATCCGCAGCCCCTGCGCGCGCAAGGTGATCGTCTACACCTGGAACTTCCACCCCGAGCTGGTCGAGAGCGCGCAGCGGCAGGGTGTGCACGGCTACCTGTCCAAGGCGCTTCCCGCCCGGGAGTTCATCGCGGCCATCGAGGCGGTGCACGCGGGCGAGATCGTCGTCAGCGATCCGCCAGGCCGCGCCCGCCCGGTGACCGGGCTGGACTGGCCCGGCCGCGAAGAGGGGCTCACCGAGCGGGAGTCGGAGATCCTGGCCCTGATCACCCAGGGCCACAGCAACGCGGAGGTGTCCTCACGCACCTTCCTCAGCCCCAACACCGTCAAGTCCTACATCCGCGCGATCTATCGCAAGATCGATGTGTCCAGCCGCACCCAGGCCGTGCTGTGGGGCGTCGACAACGGCTTCTCACCCGACCATCGACGGATCGATCACTGGCGTGGAGGTCCGTGACCGGTAGGTCTCCCGCGATCCGGTGCGGGTTCGATACCGTCCGAAGATGACGCAGGACGGCGCTCCACCCAAGGTCGTGATCGTGGTCGGTGTCGACGGGTCGGAGTCGGCGACCCATGCGGGCGCGTACGCCGTCGGCATGGCCCGCCGGATGAACGCCACCCTCGTCGCCGTCTACGTCCACACCCTCGGCGTGTACGCCGCTGCCGCACCCGCCGCCATCCCGCTGCTGCGGGAGACCCAGGCCGGAGTGGTCGCCGACATGCGCCGCCAGATCGCCGAGTCCGGGGTCGTCGACGACCTCGACTTCGAGATGGTCGAGCGGCACGGCAATCCCTACAAGGAGATCGTGGCGGTCGCCATCGAGCGCCGCGCCGACGCAGTGGTGGTCGGTGCCTCCAGCCAGGCCGGCCACCGTCTCGTGGGCTCGCTCGCGGTCCACCTGGTGCGCGACGCCAAGTGGCCGGTCACCGTCGTGCCCTAGCTCACCCTCGTCAGCCGCCCGTCGACACTGCGTCGCGACGGTCGTGCGTATTCGTGTCTCGATGATTCCCCGAGAGATCTGTCCTCAGTGACGCTGCACGTGGGATATCTGTGCCCGGTCGTGATCAGCCGACGTCCTGCGACCGAAGTCCGGCGAGCAGCAGCCGCACCATCCGCTCCGCGCGTCCGCCACTTCGGCTCGGGGTCGGGCCGCCGTCGTGGCACAGGTTCGCCACGGCGCCCAGGAACTCCCCCGCGACCACATGCTGGCTGATGTCCCCGGACTCGGTCGCTGCGTCGAGCAGACGCTCGAGAGTCGGAGCCAGGCGCGTCGAGAAGTACTCCGCGAGCGGCTCGTACGCGGGATCCCCCGAGTGCAGAGCTCCCGCGAGTCCACGCTTGGTGGCGACGAACTGGGTGTAGCGCATGACCCAACGGTCCAACGCTTCGCCGGGAGGGTACGCGGCCTCGAGGTCGGTGGCCGCCGCGACGCAGGCGTCCATCTCGCGTCGGAAGACCGCCGAGATGAGGTCGGAACGCAGCGGGAAGTGGCGATAGAGCGTGCCCACACCCACGCCGGCCCGCTCGGCGATAGACCGCACCGGCGCGTCGACACCCGACTCGGCGAAAACCGCCTTGGCCGCCTCCACCAGCGCGTCGACGTTCAACCGGGCGTCCGCGCGCTGGCGGCGCGGCTCCCCGCCGTCCCCGTCCGTGGTGCGAGGCACGCGAGATCTCCTCTGTAAAAGGAACATGATTCCGAATAGGCTGCTATCTTAGAGGAACGACGTTCCGCTAAGCCGCAGCATTTGTGAGAACTGCAGTGTCCACGATGCGCGACGGCCAGTACATGCCCGCCCACGCCTGACGACTCACCTCCAGGAGCACTGGATGAAGTACCGCACACTCGGCCGCACCGGCATCAAGGTCACTCCCTACGCCCTCGGCGCGATGATGCTCGGCTCGCTCGGAAACCCCGACCGCCAGGACGGGATCCGCATCGTCCACCGAGCGCTGGACGCCGGCATCAATTTCGTCGACACCGCCGACCGCTACGGGGACTCCGAGGAAGTGGTCGGCGAGGCACTGAAGGGCCGGCGCGACGAGGTCGTTCTCGCCACGAAGTTCTGGGGACCTGTCGACGACGACGTCAACCATCGGGGCGCCTCCCGTCGGTGGATCATGCAGGCCGTCGAGCGTTCGCTGCGCCGCCTGCAGACCGACCACATCGACCTCTACCAGCTGCACCGGCCCGACCCGGACACGGACATCGACGAGACCCTCTCAGCGCTCACCGACCTCGTGCGTCAGGGAAAGGTCCGCGCGATCGGCACGTCGTCGATGCGTGGGTCGGAGATCGTCGAGGCCCAATGGATGTCCGAGCGGCGGGGATTCGAGCGGTTCCGCACCGAACAGCCGAACTACTCGATCCTGGACCGCGAGATCGAGAGGGAGATCCTCCCGGTTGCTGAACGCTACGGAATGGGCACGCTCGTCTACAGCCCGCTCGCCGGCGGCACCCTCACGGGCCGCTACCGGGCGAACCAGGACAACGACAACTTCCGCTCGGCGCGTACCGGCATGCGCCACTTCCGGGACGAACGGCGCCTCGCAGCCGTCGAGCAGCTCATCGCGCTGTCCGACGACCTCGGCGTGAAGCTCACGCACCTCGCGATGGCGTTCGCCATCGCCCACCCGGGCGTCACGTCCGCCATCGCCGGGCCACGCACGATGGAGCAGCTCGAGGACACCCTCGCCGGGGTGGACCTGGAGCTCTCGGACGACGTGCTCGACCGTATCGACGCGATCGTCCCACCCGGGGAGAGCATCGGCGCGATGGACATGGTCTACCGCGGGCCTGCGGTCGGCGACCAGACCATGCGCCGACGCCCCGCCGCAGAGCGCTCAGCCACCTGATCGCGACCTTCCCGACGCGATACCCGTGGGCGTCCGTGGGGATCGGCGCGCGGGCACGCCAGCACGCCATCCGTACTCGAGCGAATCCTCGGGAGTGCAAGAGCGCGCCCGAAATTCGACTGACCCGGCCCATCACCGGGCACGGTGGTCAGTCGGCGTTACGGAACAGGTAGAACCCGGTGACGACGCCCCGGGTCACCATGCCCTGACCCGTTCCGAGCATCCGGTTCGTCGTCGTGGCGCCCGTTTCTATGAACGCGTGGCTGACGTGTTCCAGCCGCCACCCGATCTCCTCGATCTGCCCCAGGGTGTCGGGGGCACCAGCGTGTCGCCGCACTGTGTTGTCCGATGACCCGAACGCGCTGGCTGCTCCCTTCAGTTGCGCGGCGTCGAGTTGCGCCTCGAAGAACCGGTCGCCACGCTTCTTCGCCTCTGTGGCCTGCCCGACCGGTGTGCGCAGAAATGCCTCCCGGGCCCGCTGCTCTTCGGCCTGCTGCGCCTGCAGTTTCCTCTGCGCGGCCTCGACCTGCTTCTCTTCGTCGCTTTTTCCCCATGGCATGGCGTGCCCCTTGCTCGTAGATGTCGCGCAAGCATCACGCAAAGATGCTCATCCCGTCCGAATACGACGCGTTCGACATCTCCGCGGCCACCGCTACTGGCGCCGCGATGCCACGCGGGGCAACCTGATCGAGCTCTGGTGACGTTCTAGGAGTATGGCCGGAACGGGGAGGGGAGCACATGCCGGACAGGGCTGAGTTCACGGCGTTCGTCGTAGCGCACCGTGGCGGCCTGATGCGGGCTGCGGTGCTACTGACTGTCGGTGACGAAAGTGCTGCAGAGGACCTGGTGCAGACGACGCTGACGAAGCTGTACGTGCGGTGGTCCGCCGTAGGGGCGATGGAGACCCCGCTCGGGTATGCCCGGCGCACGCTGACCAACGCCTTCATCGACCAGACGCGCCAGGGTTGGATGAGACGGGAGCGCACTACGGATGCCGAGCTCCCGCTGCCGCCCGCACCCGCACCCGACCTGGCCACCAGAGCGGCCGTGCTGTCCGCGCTCGCGCAGCTGCCACCACGCCAGCGGGCGGTGATCGTGCTGCGGCATTGGCTCGATCAAGACGTGGAGACGACGGCACGGATGCTCGGTTGCAGCGCCGGCACCGTGAAGTTACAGACATCCAAAGCGTTGAAGACACTGAAGGTTTCACTCTCCGCCGTATCGGACGACCTATGGGCAAGGAGCGAACGATGACCGACTTGAAGAGCTTGCTGGAGTTGGCCAGCGACGGGTCGGATCAGCGACCTTTCAATCCGGCCGACGACGTAAGACGTGGTCGGGCGGCCCTGCGCCGGCGCCGTTTCGGCCAAGGGACCGCGGGAGTCGTCGCTGCTGGTGTCGCAGTCGCCGCAGTGGTCGGCGGGCTGACACTGCTCCCGCATCACCAGGGCGAGCAGACAGCAGCACCCGCCACGCACAGGCTCATCCCCGCCCCGAACGCGTGGATGATTCACGTCGGGTATGTGCCCAACGGCTGGGCACAACGCCCCAAGACCTCTTCCGCGAGCAACGGGGGCGCACTCGTCGGGGGCCGGTTCGAGCCGACCTGGGATCAAATACAACTCGTTCGCGTCGACGTCCCCTCCGCTGACGGCTCGCACGCAGCTGAGAACACGGTCACGGTGTCGGTTCTGGGCGGGGTGATGTCGGCGCTCACCGGGGCAGTGCACGTCAACCCCAAGACGGGGCAGTGGACCGGCCAGGTGACGACAGTCTCGTCGGGTCCGGCCAAGGGCACCCGCGTGCTGGTCTACCCCCCGAGCGTTCGGACGAGAAAGAACGAGACCGTCTGCACCGAACAACCGGTGCCTTCTTCTGGAGCGTCGAATACCCAGAAACTTCGCAGCCCGCAAGGCCACCTGTGCGCCACCTACGTCGAAGGCGCGATGAGCTTGCCGGATGTTGCAGCTGTCCTCGCATCGTCGACAGCGGGCCAGAACCCGCCGACCATCACCCCCGACCGCTGAACCCGCTTCCCTTGCCGTTCCCATTGCCGGGACGTGGAGACGGCGGTCGATGCCGACGGCTGATCGGCGCGACCGTGCTCCCCAGCCGCCCGGATCCCGCTCAGATGTGGATCGCCGGATCCGCCCACACGTCGTAGGGGTCGTCGCCCAAGTGCACGAACCGCACCTTGGCCGGTATGCCGGTCGCGACCGCCCGCGGCGGAACGTCCTTGACCACCACGGCGTTCGCGCCGATCTGCGCCTCCGGACCGACCCGGATCGCGCCGAGCACCCGGGCGCCCGCACCGATGGTGACGCGGTCCCCGACGGTCGGGTGGCGCTTGACACGATTCAGCGAACGACCGCCCAGCGTCACGCCGTGGTAGAGCAGCACGTCGTCGCCCACCTCGGCGGTCTCCCCGATGACCACACCCATCCCGTGGTCGATGAAGAGACGCTTGCCGATCGTCGCGCCCGGGTGGATCTCCACCCCGGTCGCCGCCCGGGCAGCCTGCGAGACCAACCGGGCCGGCAGCCGCCAGCGACCGCCGCGGGACCACATCCGGTGGGCCGCGCGGTGCATCCAGACCGCCTGCAGGCCGGGCGAGGTCAGCACCATCTCCACCCGGGAGGTGGCGGCCGGGTCCCGGGCGATCGCCGCGTCCACGTCCTGCAGGAACGCGGCGTACGTGCCGCGCAGCCCGCGGGACAGCTGGCCGTCGGTGAGGGTGGGCACGGTCAGTCGACCAGACCCTCGAAGAGGATGGTGGACAGGTAGCGCTCACCGAAGCTGGGGATGATGACCACGATGGTCTTGCCGGCGTTCTCCGGCCGGGCGGCCACCTGGGCGGCGGCGGCGAGCGCGGTGCCGGAGGACAGTCCGACGAGCAGGCCCTCCTCGCGGGCGGCCTTGCGAGCCCACTCCACGGAGGTCTGCGCGTTGATGTCGATGACCTCGTCGTAGATCTCGCGGTCGAGGATCTCCGGCACGAAGTTGGCACCAAGGCCCTGGATCTTGTGGGGGCCGGGCTGGCCGCCGTTCAGGATCGGGGACTCCTCGGGCTCCACGGCGATCATCTGCACGCTCGGCTTGCGCTCCTTCAGCACCTGACCGACGCCGGTGATGGTGCCACCGGTGCCGATGCCGGCGACGACGATGTCGACCTTGCCGTCGGTGTCGCGCCAGATCTCCTCGGCGGTCGTACGACGGTGGATCTCGGGGTTGGCCTTGTTGGCGAACTGGCGGGCCAGGACCCCGCCGCGCTCCTGGGCGATCTGCTCGGCGCGGGCGACGGCGCCCTTCATGCCCTCGCCCGCGGGGGTGAGAATCAGCTCCGCGCCGAAGCCGCGCAGCAGCGCGCGGCGCTCCTTGCTCATGCTCTCCGGCATGGCCAGCACCACGTCGTACCCCTTGGCGGCGCCGACCATGGCGAGTGCGATACCGGTGTTGCCGGAGGTGGCCTCGACGATCGTGCCGCCCGGCTTCAGCTCGCCGCTGTCCTCGGCCGCCTTGATGATGGCCGCGCCGATGCGGTCCTTCACGGAGGCACCGGGGTTCTGGAACTCCAGCTTCGCCGCGACGACGGTGCCGCTGTCGGCCGTGTCGATGATCCGGTTGATCCGGACCAGCGGCGTGTTGCCGATCGCCTGGGTGACGTCGTCGAGAATGGGCATGCGATCCGCCTTCGTGTCGTGGCCCCATCACGGGGCGTTTGAGGCCTGCATCTGCGGCAACCGCCGCGTGGTTATGCCTATTCCAACAGGCCGTTATCACCCTCGCAAGCTGGGGCCTCGCGGGGGCGGGTTACTGCCGGGTCCATCTGCCCACCAGCCCGGTGCCCGACGTACCGCTCAGTAGCTCGTCAGTAGGATCGCGACCATGTCAGCACTGCAGATCGTGGCCGGCGTGATCGTGATCGCCATCTCGCTGGCGGGCCTGGTGCTGCTGGTGCGCGCCGTACGCCAGATGCTCACGACGTTCCGCGTCGGACGGCCCGTCACCCGCACCGACCGGCCGGGCGCGCGCACGGTGACGCTGCTGCGGGAGTTCCTCGGGCACACCCGGATGACGCGGCTGCCCGTGGTCGCCGCGGCCCACTGGTTCACGATGATCTCCTTCGGGCTGCTCTTCTTCACGCTGCTCACCGCGTACGGCCAGATCTTCGACCCGACCTGGACGATCCCGGTGCTCGGCCACTTCTTCCTCTACGAGTGGCTCGCGGAGTTCTTCTCCTGGGGCGGCCTGATCGGCATCTGCTACCTGATCTACAACCGCCGCAAGCTGCACCCGGCGCGCGCCACCGGCCGCGACGGGCGCTGGTCGCGCTTCTTCGGGTCGACGTTCTGGCAGGCCTATTACGTCGAGCTCACGATCCTCGGCGTCGTGCTCTGCGTGCTCGCGCTGCGCGGCCTGGAGTACAAGGTCGACGCGGGTGCCAGCGCGTTCCACTACCCCTTGACGTTCTTCATCGGAGACGCGTTCGGCGGTCTGCCGCACCACACCATCAAGGCCCTGATCGTCGTCATCGCGACCATCAAGATCGTCATCTCGATGGCCTGGATGATCACCATCTCCCTCAACACGACGATGGGTGTCGCCTGGCACCGCTTCCTGGCGTTCTTCAACATCTGGTTCAAGCGCGAGGCCACCGGCCGCACCGCCCTGGCCCAGCTGCAGCCGATGGTCGTCGACGGCGAGCCGGTCACGATGGAGTCCCTCGAGGAGCTCGACGAGGACGCCGTGCTCGGCGTCGGCAAGATCGAGGACTTCACCTGGAAGGGCCTGCTGGACTTCTCGACCTGCACCGAGTGCGGCCGCTGCCAGAGCCAGTGCCCGGCCTGGAACACCGAGAAGCCGCTGTCGCCCAAGCTGCTGATGATGACGCTGCGCGACCACTCGGCCGCCAAGGCGCCGTACCTGCTGGCGGCGGAGTCGGCGCGCGCCGACCTCCCTGCGGCGACCGCTGCGCTGGCCGACCTTCCGCTCATCGGCGAGACCGGGTACGACGTGGCGAACCCGCTGACGGCCTACAACCCGCACGGACCGGACGCCGTCATCGACCAGGACGTGCTCTGGTCGTGCACCACCTGCGGCGCCTGCGTCGAGCAGTGCCCCGTCGACATCGAGCACGTCGACCACATCGTCGACATGCGGCGCAACCAGGTGCTCATCGAGTCGGCGTTCCCGAACGAGCTGTCCGGCCTCTTCAAGAACCTGGAGAACAAGGCCAACCCGTGGGGTATGTCGGCCCGCGCGCGGCTGGACTGGGCCAAAGGTCTGCCGTTCGAGGTCAAGGTCTTCGGCCAGGACGTCGAGTCGCTGTCCGAGGTCGACTACCTCTTTTGGGTCGGGTGCGCAGGCGCGTACGAGGACCGCGCCAAGAAGACGACGCGCGCGGTCGCGGAGCTGCTCGACACGGCGGGCGTCTCCTTCGCCGTCCTCGGTGACGGCGAGTCCTGCACCGGTGACCCCGCACGCCGCGCGGGCAACGAGATGCTCTTCCAGGCCCTCGCCAGTCAGAACGTCGAGGTGCTGAACGAGGCGGGCGCGACCAAGATCGTGGTCACCTGCGCGCACTGCTTCAACACCCTCAAGAACGAGTACCCGCAGATGGGCGGCGACTACGAGGTCGTACACCACACCCAGCTGCTGAACCGGCTGGTGCGCGACAAGCAGCTGGTGCCGGTGGCGCGCCCGGACCAGGCCGACACCTCGGGTGTGGCCTCGACGGCGTCGACCGTCACCTACCACGACCCGTGCTACCTCGGCCGGCACAACAACGTGTACGCCGCGCCGCGCGAGCTGATCGGCGCGCTGCCCGGTGTCGAGCTCAAGGAGATGGAGCGCTCCGGTATGACCTCCTTCTGCTGCGGCGCCGGCGGCGCACGCATGTGGATGGAGGAGAAGCTCGGCACTCGCATCAACCTCAACCGCACCAAGGAGGCCGTCGCGACGGGGGCGGACCGTATCGCGATCGGCTGCCCGTTCTGCCGGGTGATGATGACCGACGGTCTGACCGCGGAACAGGCCAACGGCGACGCCCGCGAAGAGGTCGAGGTGGTGGACGTGGCGAACATGCTGCTGGCGGCTGTGCGCCGCGGGGGCGACGGCCAGCAGGAGCGCCCGGAGCGCAGCGAGGACGCACCGCAACCCGCGTGAGCGGTCCCTCAGGGGCGAAGGGTTCGTGCACATCCCCGGCACGGCAGATCGGTCGTCCACACCCGCAGCATTCGTGAGTGCGCGGGCCTGTGGCCCGGGGCGAGGCTCTCGGCCATGTCAACAGATCCGGAGCAGATCAGGGCCGCGGCCCGCATCGTGAGCGGCCTGGCCTCCCGAGCCCGGGCAGCATCGGTCGCCGTGACCGGAGCCGGGCACGCGCGGTGGGAGAGCCTGGGCGCGCAGCGCTTCCGGACCCAGCTGGGGGTACAGCACGGCGCGTTCCTGCGGTGCGCCGGCGCACTCGAGGACCTCGGCACCCTGCTGCTCAACCACGCCCTCCACGTCGAGTCGCATGAAGCGGCACTGGCCAAGGCCGCTCTCGCGGTGACGAACACGGCCCAGACCGTCGTGGACGACGCGCGTAGGACGGTGCACGATGCCGCAACGGTGGCCAGGGACGCGAGACACGTGTGGGACGACACGGGTGGCTCGGTGCTGCATGCGGTGAGCCCGCCGTGGTGAGTGTCGAGGCCGTCGAACTGCCGGCAGCCGGCGACGAGGCCGCCCGGGTGATCGCGTTCCTGGGGTCCGCGGTCCCGCAGGTGCGCGTCATCGCGGCGACGCAGACCCGGGCGATCACGATGAACGCGGCGTACGACGGCGACGACTTCGTGATGGCCGGCGGCGTGATCGGCGGTGAGACGGTCACCGCCATGATCGGGCCGGCGCACGAACTGCCGGAGGAACTGTCCGCGATGCTGGCAGCGCTCGGTCGGGCGACCTCGGTGCCGTCCACGCCGCGCTTCGTGGGCCGCCCGGTGCCGGTGCCGGACGCCCTCGTGCTCGTCGACGACGTCCGGACGGGTGGCGTCGAGGGCGTGCTCGATGCCCTGCGGTCGGCGCGGCTCGATCGCGTACCCCCGTGGCTGGGCGACCTGGCCCACGGGGTGTCCGCCGCATTCCTGGTGCTGGTCAGCGACGAGGACCGGACCCGGTTGGGCGTCCACCTGGTCGGTCTGCCGTGCGGCTGGGGTCACCTGCAGGAGACCCACGACGGACTGTCGATGCGACCGGCCGGGCTGATCGAGGTCGGCACGCAGCTGCGGGACGTCTGTCTGGCGGCAGCCGCGCTGGCGAACTCGACACGGTGATGTCGGCATCCGGGGACGGGGCATACCGCTCCGGCGGCGGGGCGGCATCCACCCATGCCCACTACGACGACATGCTCACCAGCGCCCGACTGCTCGACACCGCCGGCGACCACGCCCGGGCGCTGTCGACCGATCTGACGATGACGATCGCCCGCCTGCCGGTCACCGGGACGCTGATGTCGCCGGGCACCGCCGTCCGGATCGGCGAGCGCACGGTGGCCCTGACGGTCGGCCCGCACGGGCTCGTCGTGCTCTGCGCCGATCTGGAGCTGATGGCGCGCGGGGTGCGCCTGTCGGTCGACTACTACCGGACGCGGGACGCCGCGGTCGCCGATGCCCTCACCGCCTACCACTTCGGGGTCGCCCTACCGCACGTTGTGTCCGCCGTCGGGAGCGCGGCAGGTGTGGCGGCGGCGTTGACCTACCGCGACTACAGCCTCGCGACGCTGCGGGACCCGGCACATCCGCGCATCGACCCGGTGACGGCGTACGAGCGGTACTTCACCTCCGCGATCTCCCGTGCTGCCTATGACGATCCGTCCCTGACCGATGACACGGTGCGGTCGGCACGCCTCGTGGCCTACGTGTTGGGCGACAGGGGCGACTTCGACCACCAGGTCGCCGCGATCCTGGGCGTCGCGACCGCCCACGGATACCTGCTCGATTCCACCAGGCTGACGGTGACGGCGGCGGGCACCCACACGAGTGCCGGTCCCCGCACCAAGGGCAGCATCGGCACGCTGGTCGCCGACGATGCATGGGCGGAGCGAGCCGGAAACGCACACCGTTCCCTCCTCAGCGTGCATCGTCGGATCGACGCGCAGGGCACGGGCCACTGGGTGGTCGACCTCCCCGGCACTCAGAACTGGGGCGTCAAGATGCCGCAGGACCCGTCGGACGCCACGGCGAACGTACGCAGCATGGCCGATGTGCCGAGCAGCCTCTACCCGGCGATCAGCGCTGCCCTCGCGGCCGCGATGAGAGCCCAAGGCGTCACGCCCGGCTCGGAACCGGTCATGTTGGTGGGCCACAGCCAGGGCGGCATCGTGGCCGCGCGCCTCGCACAGAATCCGCAGTTCCGGACCAGGTTCCGGGTCACCCGACTGATCACCGTCGCGGCCCCGACGTCCCGGATCGCCGTGCCGGGATCGGTTCGGGCGCTGTCCATCGAGCACACCTCCGACCTGGTCCCCCGCCTCGATGCGGCAGGGGAACCGGACGCCGTCAACCGCACGTACATCCGGATCGACCCCAGGTCGCGCATGCGTCCGGGCGACCACGACCCCATCGACCAGCACGACCCGGACCTCTACGCCGACAGCGCCCGTCGCCATCTGGGCCGCGACAGCACCGATCCCCTGGTGAAGCGGTGGTACGCCGACACCGAGGGATTCATGGACGGCACCGATGTCCGCTACGACTACGAACTGCACCGATGACGCGGGAAGATCGATGCGGACCGCAGGTCTCACACGCCGGCCGGCTCGCTCTCCTGCTCGGTGACCGCGCCCTCGAACTGCGACATGTAGAGCCGGTAGTAGGCGCCCTGCGCCTTCATCAGCTCATCGTGGCTGCCCTGCTCCACGATCGCGCCGTGCTCCATCACCAGGATGGTGTCAGCGTCCCGGATGGTCGAGAGACGGTGGGCGATCACGAAACTCGTGCGCTCGGAGCGGAGCGCCGCCATGGCCTGCTGCAGCATCACCTCGGTGCGGGTGTCCACCGAGGAGGTCGCTTCGTCCAGGATCAGCAACGCCGGATCGGCCAGGAATGCCCGTGCGATGGTGATCAGCTGCCGCTCGCCGGAGGACAGGTTCGAAGCCTCCTCGTCGATGACCGTGTCGTAGCCGTCCGGCAGCGCGCGGGCGAAACGGTCCACGAACGTCGCCTGCGCCGCCGCCAGGATCTCCTCATCGCTCGCACCGAGCCGGCCGTACGCGATGTTGTCCCAGATGGTGCCGTGAAAGAGCCAGGTGTCCTGCAGCACCATGCCGATCCGGGAACGCAGCTCCGCTCGCGGGACCGTCGCGATGTCGACGTCGTCCAGCAGGATGCGCCCGGAGGTCAACTCGTAGAACCGCATGACCAGGTTGACGAGGGTGGTCTTGCCCGCACCGGTCGGGCCGACGATCGCGACCGTGCTGCCCGGGGTGACCTGCAGCGACAGGTGCTCGATGAGCGGCCGCGGGGGCTCGTACCCGAACGACACGTCGTCGAACTCGACTCGGCCCTGGGTGGTGCCCAGCGAAGCCGACCCATCGTCGGTCTCCTCGGGTGCGTCCAGCACCTCGAAGACCCGCTCCGCACTGGC
Organism: Allobranchiibius sp. GilTou73; assembly: GCF_021391335.1. GTDB lineage: Bacteria > Actinomycetota > Actinomycetes > Actinomycetales > Dermatophilaceae > Allobranchiibius > Allobranchiibius huperziae. The sequence goes on from NZ_CP090051.1 coordinate 480,566, forward strand.
CACCCCCGACTGCATCAGGTTGACCATCGACGCCAACTGGGTGAGCGGTTGGGTGAACTGGCGGGTGTACTGCACGAACGCCGTGACCTCACCGAGCGTCATCGTCCCGGACGCGACGCGCAGTCCGCCGAGCACGCACACCACGACGTACTGCAGGTTGCCCACGAACATCATGATCGGCATGACCAGGCTGCTCACGAACTGAGCCCGCTGGCTCACCCGCATCAGTTCGCCGTTCTTCTCATCGAAACGCGCGCGCACCTGCGGGGTCCGCCCGAAGACCTTGACCAGCTCGTGCCCGCTGTAGGTCTCCTCGATCTGCCCGTTCAGCTCGCCGGTGTGCTTCCACTGCGCCACGAAGAAGCGTTGCGAGCGCTTCATCACCTGGCGGGTCACGAGCAGCACCAACGGGATCGCGATCATCGCGATGAGCGTGAGCCACCACGAGATGGTCAGCATCATCACGATCACGCCGATGATGGTGAGCCCGTTGACCAGCAGTTGGCTGAGCGTCTGCTGCATCGACTGGCCGATGTTGTCGATGTCGTTGGTGACCCGTGAGAGCAGCTCCCCGCGCGGTTGACCGTCCAGGTGCCGCAACGGCACCCGGCCAACCTTGTCCTCGACGTCGTGACGCAGCCGGTTCATCGTGAGCTGGATGGCCCGGTTCAGCAGCCGCGCCTGGATCAGCTGGGTGCCCGCCGACACCAGGTAGCACGCGAGGACCAGCAGCAGGATGCGTGCCACGTGTCCGAAGTCGATGCCCACGCCCGGCACCAGGTGCAGTCGCTCGATCATGTCGGCGTACGTCGACTGGCCCCTCGCCCGCAGGCCCGCCACCACGGCCGCCTTGCTCGACCCCGCCGGCAGGTGCCGCGCGATGGCGCCGGAGTTGATCGCGTCCACGGCCTTCCCGAGGATCCGCGGTCCGATCACGCTGAGGGTGACGGTGCAGACGGTGAGCACCAGGACGAGATACATGGTGCGGCGCTCGGGTCTGAGGAGTCCGAGCAGGCGGCGACCCGACCCGGTGAAGTCCTGCGTCTTCTCCCCGGCGCCCACTCCCATGGACGGTCCCCGCGGCCGACGCATCGGTGCGTCCTTCGGCTGTGTGCTCACGCGACGCTCCCCACTTTCTCGGCTCGCTGCGACTCGACGATCTCCTGGTAGGTCGGGCAGTTCTGCGCCAGCTCCTCGTGGGTGCCGATCCCCACCATTCGTCCACCGTCCAGCACCACGATCTGATCGGCATCGGCGATCGTGGAGATTCGCTGTGCCACGACGAAGACCGTGGCGTCGCGCACGTGCGGCGCGAGCGCGGTGCGCAGCCGGCGGTCCGTGGCCAGATCGAGCGCGGAGAACGCGTCGTCGAACAGGTAGATCGGCGGATGCGCGACCAGCGCCCGCGCGATGCACAGTCGTTGGCGCTGACCACCGGACAGGTTGGTGCCGCCCTGGTTCACCGGCGCCTCGAGCTGCCCGTCGAGCCCACGGACGAAGCCGGTGGCCTGGCCGATGGCGAGCGCGTCCCAGATCTGCTCGTCGGTGGCGTCGGGGTTGCCGTAGCGCATGTTGGAGGCCACGGTCCCGCTGAAGAGATAGGGCCGCTGCGGCACGATGCCGAGGTGTCCCCACAGCTTGTCGGGGTCCATGTCGCGCACGTCGACGCCGTCGATACTCACCGTGCCGTGGGTGGTGTCGAACAACCGCGCCACCAGGGAGATCAGAGTGGACTTGCCAGAGCCGGTCGAGCCGATGATCGCGACGGTCTGACCCGGGTGGGCCACGAGATCGACGCCGCAGAGCACCGGCTTGTCGGCGCCCGGATACTGCATTTCGACGTCCTCGAAGCGCACCACGCCGCGGATCTGCTCCGGCTCGACCACGTGAGCGGGCGGGTGCACGGACGGTTCTGTCCGCAGCACCCCCTCGATCCGCTCCGCGGCGACCGCCGCCCGCGGCACCATCATGACCATGAAGGTCGCCATCATCACCGACATCAGGATCTGGATCAGATAGGTCATGTACGCGGTGAGCGAGCCGATCTGGATCGTGCCCGCGTCGACCTGGTGCCCGCCGAACCACCACACGCCGACCGTCGACACGTTCATCACCATGAACACGGTCGGGAACAGTGCGGCCATCAGCCGGCCGACGCGGATGGAGGCCTGCGTCAGCTCATCGTTCGCGACAGCGAAGCGCTCCTTCTCGTACGGCTCCCGCACGAAGGCCCGGATGACCCGAACTCCCGAGAGGTGTTCTCGCATCACGCGGTTGACCCCGTCGACGCGCTTCTGCATCAGCCGGAACCCCGGGATCATCCGGCGCACGATCAGCCCGACCGCGATGCCGAGGACCACCATGGCGGCCACCATCAGGGGCGCCAGCGGAGCATCCTCGCGCAACGCCATGAAGATGCCGCCGACCATCATGATGGGCGCCGACACCATCAGCGTGCACGCCATCAACACCACCAGCTGCACCTGTTGCACGTCGTTGGTGTTGCGGGTGATCAGGGTGGGAGCACCGAACTGGTTGACCTCGCGCGCGGAGAACCGTGAGACCTGGGCGAAGATCGCGCCTCGTACGTCGCGGCCGAACGACATGGCGATCGTGGACCCGAAGAACGCGGCGGTGATCGCCGCGCCAACTTGGACCACGGTGATCGCCAGCATCCATCCACCGAGATGCCAGATGTAGGTGGTGTCGCCGCGGGCGACGCCCTTGTCCAGGATGTCGGCGTTCAGGCTCGGCAGATACAGCTGGCAGACGACGCTCGCCAGCTGTGCGGCGGCGAGGGCACCCAGCAGGCCGAGGAACGGCCGCAGATGGCGGCGCAGGAGACCGAGAAGCATCGATCAGGTCCTTTCCTGGAGCTCGAGGTGTGCCGGAACCGCTTCCGACGGGGCACACTGTGTGCGCACGAGTGCGCCGTAGAGCAGCACGTCCACCGTCTGCTCGGCCGTCAGCGTCCGCCCGTGCGCGATCTCGTGATGGCTGCCAGCGAACGCGAGCAGGCGCACGATGTGCCCGAACTCCTCCACAGGCATGGTGAGTTCGGACTGGTGAGGCGCCAGGAGGCGCCGCAGCAGTCCGGCGGTGTCCGCGCGGATCTTCTCCGCCGAGGTGCCGACCGCTTCCGTGGGCGGGGCGCCGAGTCCGAGTGCCCGCATCACTGTGAACGTGCTCGTGAGTCGCTCGTGCAGCAGGTCGACGATGTCGATCAGGATCTGGCGCAGCGGCTGTGCGGCGTCGATCTGCGCGAGCTTCTCGAAGAGCGGGGCCGGGTCGAAGGTGCGCTGCAGCACCGCGGTGCGCAGGTCGTCCTTGGTGTCGAACACCCGGAAGATGGTGCCCTCCGCAACGCCCGCGGCGTGGGCGATCTGCCGGGTCGTCGGCATCGTCTCGCACTCCCGGATCGCTCCCACCGTCGCGACGACGATGGCCTCACGCCGCTCGGCCGGCTTCATGGCCGGCGCGCGGTGCGCGCGTGCTGCATTGGTCACCTGGTGACCGTAGCATGAGTGAGCGCTCACTCACACCCCCTTGTTGCGCTCCCCCAGAGTCGTCGAGAAGAAGGAGCGGGCCATCGCGTGGATTCGCCCCGACCGCCACAGCAGCGGGTGCGATCCGGGTACCGACTCGAACCGCGCGTCGCCCCCCAAGCTTCGGATACGGCGTACGAGGTCCTGCGACGCATCGGCGTCGGTCATCGTGTCGATCTTGCCGTGCACGATCAGCGTGGGCGTGCCGAGGAAGTCGTGCGCGTCGTACGCGTCGGACATCCAGGGAGCAAGTGCGACCAGGCTGCGGACCTCGGGACGGTGCACCAGGGCGAACGCGGTCCGCCCGCCGAGCGAATGCCCGAGCAACCCGATCGGGAGACCGGGGTAGGTCGCCACCACGCGGTCGAGAGCCCAGTCGGCGTCGAGCACCGGTGACCCCGTGGCGCCGTTCCATCCACGAACCGCGTTGCGCAACAATGCGACTGCGATCCTCCCGCGGCTGCGGGTGGTGATGGACCGGGCAGCGAGCACCAGCCGCAGGTAGCCGGGGTCGAACGTCGGCGTGGCGACCGTGCTGCGTGGCGCACCGCCGTGCAGCGCGAGCACCACACCCTGCGCACGCCGCCCGGCAGGCAGGACCAGGTGCGGCTGCGCACCCTCGTGCTCGGGTCCGACCTCGGTCCGCGCCACCTAGACCTGCGTGCGGTGGAAGTTGCTGAAGGAACGGCTGGCGGTGGGGCCCCGCTGGCCCTGGTAGTGCGACCCGTACTTCGCGCTGCCGTAAGGATTCTCGGCCGGCGAGGACAGCTGGAAGAAGCAGAGCTGGCCGATCTTCATGCCCGGCCACAGCTTGATCGGAAGCGTGGCGACGTTTGACAGCTCCAGCGTCACGTGGCCGTTGAAGCCGGGGTCGACGAAACCGGCCGTGGCGTGGGTCAGCAGGCCGAGCCGTCCGAGGCTGGACTTGCCCTCCACCCGTGCGGCGATGTCGTCGGGCAGGGTGACCCGCTCGTACGTCGACCCGAGCACGAACTCGCCCGGGTGGAGCACGAAGGGCTCACCGGACTCCACCTCCACCAGCCGGGTCAGGTCCTCCTGGTCGGCGGCCGGGTCGATGAAGGGGTACTTGTGGTTGTCGAAGAGCCGGAAGAAGCGATCCATCCGGATGTCGATGCTGGACGGCTGCATCATCGCGGCGTCGTAGGGGTCGAGCTGGACCCGTCCCGCGTCGATCTGGGCGCGGATGTCGCGGTCTGAAAGGAGCACGGGGTGAGGCTACCCGTGCCCGGCGCCGACGAGCCGGCCTACGGTCATCGGGCCGCAGCGAGCGTCGCCAGGACGGCGACGCCCACCCGGTTGCGCACCCCCAACTTGAGTTGGGCGCTGGACAGGTGGCTCTTGACGGTGGCATCGCTGAGGTAGAGCTCCCGGGCGATCTCGGCGTTGCTGAGCTCGCGCGCCACCAGCCGGGCGACGGCGGCCTCACGCTCGGTCAGCTGCGCGAACGCGGTCCGGGCGACCTCCCGGTCGTGGGCCGCCGGCGCGGACAGCTCGCCGAACACCGCACGCACGCTGGCCGCCGACAGGGCTCCGCGGCCGGCGTCCACGTCGCGCACCGCGGTGACGATCTGGGTCGGCGAGGCCGTCTTCAGGAGGAACCCCGCCGCACCCGCACGCACCGAGCGCACCACGACGTCGTCCAGATCGAAGGTGGTCAGCATGATGACCGGCGGCGGGGAGGGCAGCTGCTGGATCGCCGCGCAGGCACCGATCCCGTCCAGTCGGGGCATCCGGACGTCGAGCATGACCAGGTCCGGGGTCCACCGCTGGATCGCGGCGACGGCCTGGTCGCCGTCGTGCACGACACCGATCACGTCGATGTCCCCCGACACCTCCAGGATCATCTGCAACCCCTGACAGACGAGGGGGTCGTCGTCGACCAGCAGCACGCGTACGTGCCGGCCGTCGGGTGTCGGCGGCACGTAGGTCACAGCCCGGTCACTCGCGGTCATGCGCTTCGCTCCGAGGTGGGAGCACGGGTCGCCGACCGGGCGTCCGTTCGCTCGCCGGACCACGTCCAGGGCAGCAGCAGGGCCACCCGGAAGGCACCCTGCGGATCGATGACCGCCCGGAACTGACCGCCGTACTGCTCGACGCGTTCGCGGATGCCGGTCAGCCCGTTGCCGACGACCAGAGCCCGTGGCGGGTGCTGGCGGCACCAGTTGGTGGTCACGACCTCGACGCCGGTCTGCGGACCACCGCGGACCTCCAGCCGGACGGGTGTGCCCGGCGCGTGCCGACGCGCGTTGGTGAGCAGCTCCTGCACGATGCGGTAGGCGCTGTGGCTGATGTGCGGATCGAGGGTGGCCGCCTGGTCCACGAAGATCGAGGAGAGCACCGGGTTGCCGGCATCCAGGGACTCGGTGACCAGCGTCGGCAGGTCGGCGACCGTGCGTACCTGCCGGGTGACGTCCGGAGCGTCGGGTGTCCGCAGCACGTTGAGCAACGAACGCAGATCGGCCATCGACTGCTGGGCGCCCTCGCGCACGAGTGCCGCGCTCTGCGCCATTCGCGGGTCGCTGCCCGCCGACACCTCGAGGGCACCTGCGTGCAGGGAGAGCAGGGAGAGGCGGTGGCCGAGCACGTCGTGCACCTCTCGTGCGATGCGCTCGCGTTCGGCCTGCCGGGCGACTTCGGTGCCGAGGATGTCCAGCTTGAGCTGAGAGGCGTTGCCGGTCTCGGTGGCCGCGTCGAGCTGCCGCCGCGCGGTGATGCCGACGGCGGTGGCGATCGAGACGGCCACCAGCACCAGCGCGATGATAAGCGCTACCCACCAGGGGAATTCGCGACCCGGTGGGTAGGTGAAGATGCTCCGCCAGAAGGACTGGACCGGATACCGACCCTGTGTGTCGCGCACGACCCAGACCACCTCGGCTGCGCTCACCGCGAGCGCGGCGACCGGCACCCGCCAGTCGCGCACCAGCACGAGCACCGAGACCAGCCCGACCACCGGCAGGAATCCGTCGAGCGGCAACACGATGGTCGCCACGCAGGCGGCGAGGGTCAGCGGCACGGGCCACCGGCGGCGCCACACGAAGAGCACCAGCAACACCAGGTCGATCAAGAAGGCGATCGCTTCGAGGTTGCTCATCGGAGGCGTGACCCCCTGCTGCGTGCTGCCCACGCGCCGCGCCCCGGTCGCCGACAGAGAAAGTGCGCCTAAACCGAGCGCAGTGATGATGACGAGGGTGGTGCGCAGCACGCTCCAGCGCAGTCGGGCGCGCCACCACGACATGGACTCCCCCGATGCGATCACGCGCTCAATCTAGGTGGCGCCGCCGACACCTGTGGCCAACCGATCGGATGGTCTTCGCGCGGACCAGTCACCCGATCGGCTGGTGGGTCGTGCCCGGTCGGGCGATGTGCGGTGCCCCCTGCCGGCAGTGGACTGGCGTCATCCAGTCACCGACTCCACAGGGGAGACCACCATGTCGCAGAACTACCCACCGCCGCACGACGACCGTTCGGGCGCAGGCCGATCGGGCTACCCCGGCCAGGGAGGGCAGGGGGGCCAGGGCGGACCACCCGGAAGCTGGAACCCGCCCGCGCCGCCACCGCCCCCGAACGCGAAACGCAACTGGTTCGTGCGCCACAAGGTGATCACCGTCATCGGCGCGGTGGTCGTGATCGGGACCATCGCCGGTGTCGCGAACGGAGGCGGGTCGAGCTCGGCGTCGGATCCCTCGGCGACCGGCACCGCCGCGTCGTCCTCTGCCACCAGTGCGGAGTCGTCGGCCTTCGCATCGAGTTCGAGTTCGTCCAGCTCCCCGAAGTCCTCGGCGAAGAAGAGCAGCGCGACCACGAAGTCACCGGGCCTCAACACCCCCGTGAAGGACGGCAAGCTGCAGTTCGTCGTGACCAAGGTCCGCACCGGCGTGTCCAGCGTGGGTGACCAGTACCTGGGTCAGAAGGCGCAGGGCCGGTACGTGCTCGTATCCGTCACGGTCACCAACCTGGGCAAGGACTCCCAGACGCTGTCCGACTCCGACCAGGAGGTGAAGGACTCCCAGGGCCGCACGTTCAAGGCCGACAGCACCGCCGACCTCTACATCACCGGCAACCAGGTGCTCTTCTCCCAGATCAACCCGGGCAACAGCACGCACGGTGTCTTCGCCTTCGACATGCCCGTCGGTGCGACACCGGTGTCGATCGAGTTGCACGACACGTGGTTCTTCTCCGACGGCGCGACAGTGTCGCTGCGGTGAGAGTCGCGCGAAGGTCACGGGCGGGGCGCCGCGAGGCGCCCCAGGGGGTGTTCGTGGGAGGGCCCTGAACGGGCCGGTGGCCGCCGACGTGTATCGTCTGGGGCCGCGCGAGTGTAGTTCAATGGTAGAACATCAGCTTCCCAAGCTGAATACGCGAGTTCGATTCTCGTCACTCGCTCCAGACGCGAAAAGGCCCGCCCGAGAACGTATCTCGGGCGGGCCTTTCGTCATGCTCAGGCCTGGTAGGTGCCCATCACGATCGCGCGCGCCAGGGTCTTGAAGGCGAGATTGAAGGACACCACGGCGGGCGACACGGAGTCGTCCACGCCGAGGCTGTCCTCGCCGACGGCGTGCACCACGAAGTAGTAGCGGTGCGGCATGTCTCCCTCGGGCGGCGCGGCGCCGGTGAACGCGAGCGTTCCGCCGTCGTTGCGCACGTGGAACGACGATCCGGGCGTCGATCCGCCCTCGGCGCCGGCACCGGCGTCCAGGGACGTCACGGACGCAGGGAGGTCCACGAGCACCCAGTGCCAGAAGCCGGACGGGGTGGGCGCGTCCGGGTCGAAGCAGGTGACCACGAACGACTTGGTGCCCTCGGGGGCACCGGACCAGGACAGCTGGGGTGAGCTGTCGCCCGAGGCCGCGACCTGGTCGGCCTTCAGCGGCTGCCCTTCGGTGACGTCGTCGCTCGTGACGGTGAACGACGGCACCGACGGGAGCAGTTCGTACGGATTGGGGGACACGGGGCGTTCGAGACTCGGCATACCCGCGACAGTAGTGCGGTGCGTGCAAAGTTTCTGGACAGTCGGTCCGCGCCCGACCAGCCACTTCGCCTGCATCCGCACCTGCTCCATTTCCGACTCACTGCACTAGCGACTCAGTGGACGTGCGTCCCGCCCTCGTGCGGCTCACTGGACTGCCGACAGCTCGCGCACACGCCGAGCAGCGCGGCATGATCCGGCGCGATCTCGAAACCCATTGCGTCGAGGGTCTTCTCGCGCACCTGATCGAGCCAGGCGGCGGGCATGTCGAAGAACCGCAGGCACCTGGTGCACTGCAGATGCGCGTGGCCGTGACGGCCGGGGTGGCCGTGCTCGCCCTGCTCGCCGTCGGCGCGGGTCGACGCCGTCAGGTGATAGATCGTCGGGCCGCCCGGTACGTGGGTGTGCGCCACGACCCCGAGCGTCACCAGCGACTGCAGCGAGCGGTAGACGGTCGCGCGGTGCACCCCCGGCTCCCGGGCGTCGACACGGGCCGCCACCGTCTCCGCGTCGAGATGGTCGCGACTCTCGTCGAGCACCTCCAGCACCGCGCGACGAGCCGGCGTGACCCGCTCCCCGGACTCCCGCAGTCGCTCCACCGCACCACTGACCGCCGCCGATTCGCGCATCACGAGGACGTCCGGTCCATCAGGTCGCCCATCGCCGCTCGCAGTTTGGACGCGATGCTCGCCTGGTGCACGCCGTGCGCCTCAAGGTAGGCCGTGACGTCCTCCAGGAAATCGGTGTCGCCCTGCACGAGCTCCACCTCCATCTCGTGCCACTCCCGGTCCAGGCCGGCGTCGATGAGGTTGTGGGTCGTCACGTAGTCGTCGCAGGTCGTCGCGAGGTGCAGGCCGCCGGCCCGCAGGTCCCATTCGGTACGCCGGGTCTCGACCACGCAGACCGGCTGCGCCACCCGCTCTCCCAGCACCTCGGTCAGGTGTGCCGTGAACACGGCGGGCACCGTCGTGTCGTCCTTCGTGGCGTCCAACGGCAGCCAGATCTCCTCGCGGGCGTCCTCGCTGCGTGGCAGCTTCAAGTGCCACCCCGCGTCGGTGCCGCCGACCCGGCGGCGCATGGTGATCCCGCGCGAGGCGAGGGCCACGTCGACGGTGTCGAAATACGTTGCCACCAGATGGAATCGGCGCTCGCCCGCAACGGTGCCGACGCCTGGCCAGTCGGCCGGATCCGGCGGGAGCGTCGCGTTCGCCAAGGAGAACTTGCGCTCGATCTCCAGGTGCGACGTCGGGCGGTCGTCGACCGCGGCGCGCAACCACTCGGCGTAGTCCGGGTCGACCTTCTCCAGCGGCAGGGCCACGATCTGCGGGACGTCGTAGGAGTGCAGCGCGCGCACCCGCGCCGCCAGCGTCTCGAACGCCGCAGCGGTGGTCTTCATGATGAGCAGCACCTCGGTCGCGTGCTGCACCCGCCCGTCCCACAGGTAGGTGGAGCCGACGCCCGGGATCTGCTGCACGCACGCGGCGAGTCGCTCTCCGACCACGGCATCGGCGATCAGGGTCGCCTCGGTCTGATCGGCGACCGTCGTCTGCACCTGCACGAACGGCGATGTCACCCCGTCATCCTCGCGCATCCTCCTGGGTCGCAGCGCAGTGCACATCGCAATAGGACCGCATGCCGGCCGTGGTGTCCGCGGCCAGCACTGCGTGGCCGACCGCCCGCGTCGCGCAGTCGGCAGCCCCCTCCAGCAGCTGGTGGTACGCCACCGCGTCGGGCGCCGCGCGCTGACCGGTCGCGAGCGCGAAGATCGAGTCGCCGTCGAGCATCGTGTGCACCGGACGAACCGCTCGGGCCAGGCCGTCGTGTCCGATGCCGGCGGTCTTCTGGCACTGGGCCTTGGTCAGCGAGAGATCGGTCGCGATGACGACGAGGGTGGTGGCCCTCCCGGGGCGGACGTCGTCCGCACCGGGCCATCTGGGCGCGTTGCCGGACTCGGCGTCGCTCGGTGCGGGGTGGGGATCCAGCCCGTCGAACTCACCGGGCAGACCGAAGCGAGCGGCGTACAGCTCCCCGGTGGCCTGATCGACGGCGGAGCCGAACGCGTTGGCCACCACCAGTGCCGCGACGACACCCCCGCCGGGCAGGAGCTGGCTGGCCGAGCCGATGCCGCCCTTGAGACCGCCGATGCGCGCTCCGGTGCCGGCGCCGACACACCCCGAAAAGGCGGTCGCGCGTCCGGCCAGGGCATCGGCGTACGCCGCCCGCCCGAACCCGGCGTCCGGACGTGCCCGGTAGTCGCCGCCGCGCAGCAGGTCGAAGACGACGGCCGCCGGCACGATCGGCACGACCTGGTCGGGCTCGCCGATCCGGAAACCGACGCCGTCCTCCGCGAGGGCGTCCATCACGCCGGTCGCCGCCGCCAGCCCGAACGCCGACCCGCCCGAGAGGACGACGGCGTGCACCTGCTCGATGACGTTGCGCGGGTCGAGCAGGTCGGTCTCCCGGGTGCCGGGCGCACCGCCGCGGATGTCCACGCCACCCGTGGCGCCGTCCGGTGGGGCGAGGACGCACGTCGTACCGGTCAGCCACCCGTCACCGACGCGTTGGTGGTGGCCCACCCGGACGCCGGCGACGTCGCCGAGCGAGTTCGTCGGGCCGGGTGTGAGAGTCATCGCGGCATCGTCGCACGCGGCCGGGATCGCGGCGCTGACCTGCTGCGATGCCGAGGAGCTTGCATAGCGCTACTCGTCGGTAGCACAATATGTTACTGACGAGTAAACACCCGAGCGCCATCATGTGAGGAGCCGGCCGATGAGCCACTACAAGAGCAACGTGCGAGACCTGGAGTTCAACCTCTTCGAGGTGTTCGGCCGGGGTGAGGTGCTCGGCTCGGGCCCCTACGAGGACGTCGACACCGACACCGCCAAGGCGATGCTGTCGGAGATGGCGACGCTCGCCGAGGGCGACCTCGCGGCGTCGTTGGTCGACAGCGACCGCAACCCGCCGGTCTTCGACCTCGAGACCAACTCGGTGAAGATCCCCGAGAGCTTCAAGAAGAGCTACGCCGCCTACCAGGCGTCCGGCTTCTGGGGCGTCGACGTACCGGCCGAGCTGGGCGGCACCGTCGTACCCCCGTCCCTGAAGTGGGCGCTCGGCGAGCTGGTGCTCGGCGCCAACCCGGCCGTCTTCATGTACGCCGCGGGCTACTCCTTCGCCAAGATCCTCTACATGCTCGGCACCGACGAGCAGAAGAAGCTGGCCGAGTACATGGTCGAGAACCACTGGGGCGGCACGATGGTGCTGACCGAGCCGGACGCCGGCTCCGACGTGGGCGCGGGCCGCGCCAAGGCGGTCCAGCAGGCCGACGGCACCTGGCACATCACCGGCGTGAAGCGCTTCATCACCTCCGCCGAGCACGACATGTCCTCGAACATCCTGCACTTCGTGCTCGCCCGCCCCGAGGGAGCGGGCGCCGGCACCAAGGGCCTGTCGCTCTTCGTGGTGCCGAAGTACCACGTCGACCTCGCCACCGGCGAGCTCGGCGAGCGCAACGGCGCCTACGTCACCAACGTCGAGCACAAGATGGGCATCAAGGTCTCCACGACCTGCGAGGTCACCTTCGGGGACAAGGAGCCGGCCGTCGGCACCCTGCTCGGCGACGTGCACAACGGCATCGCGCAGATGTTCCGCGTCATCGAGCACGCACGGATGCTGGTCGGCACCAAGGCGATCGCCACCCTGTCGACGGGTTACCTGAACGCGCTGGAGTACGCCAAGGCGCGCGTGCAGGGCGCCGACATGACCGACGGCGCCAAGGACGCGCCGCGCGTCACCATCACCCACCACCCCGACGTACGCCGCTCGCTGATGCTCCAGAAGTCCTACGCCGAGGGCCTGCGCGCGCTGGTGATCTTCGCGGCCACCCAGCAGGACATCGTCGACCAGGAGGTGCTGCGCACCGGATCGGAGGAGTTCGACGAGAGCTCCCCCGCGATCATGGCCAGCAAGCTCAACGACCTGCTGCTGCCGATCGTCAAGGGTGTCGGCTCCGAGCGCGCGTGGACGCTGCTCGGCACCGAGTCGCTGCAGACGTTCGGCGGGTCCGGCTTCCTGCAGGACTACCCGGTCGAGCAGTACGTGCGCGACGCGAAGATCGACACGCTCTACGAGGGCACCACCGCGATCCAGGGCCTGGACTTCTTCTTCCGCAAGATCGTCAAGGACCAGTTCGCCGCGCTCGGTGCGCTGGCCGAGCAGATCCTGCAGACCGTGAAGGGCGGGGCCGGCGACGACACACTCGGCCGCGAGCGCGAGCTCCTGGGCCAGGCGGTCGACAACGTGCAGGGCATGGTCGAGCACATGGGCATGACCGCGATGAAGGCGATCCAGGGAGAGCCGCAGGCGGCGTACACCGTGGGCCAGAACACCACCCGCCTGCTGCTCGCTGCCGGCGACCTGACGATCGGCTGGCTGCTCGTGCGGCAGGCCGAGGTCGCGCAGGCCCGGCTCGACGCGGGGGATGCCGGCAAGGACCAGGCGTTCTACCAGGGCAAGGTCGCGGCCGCGCACTTCTTCACCACGACGGTGCTGCCCCGGCTCGCCGCCGACCGCGCCGTCGTCGAGGCCACCGACAACGCGCTCGTGGAGTTGCCCGAAGCCGCGTTCTGATCGACCCGTCGAGCGGAGGGGTCCGGCGTCGGACGGAGGGGACGTGCCCCCTCCGATCGGTGTCGGACCCCTCCGTTGGTCGCTGGGGGTACGTTCGGTGACGGGACCGGTCGGACCGTCAGCAGGAGGAACCCGTGCGCATCGCCTTGTTCGCCACCTGCCTGGTCGACGGGCTCTTCCCCGAGGTGGGCAAGGCGACGGTGACCGTCCTGCGCAGGCTCGGCCACGAGGTGGTCTTCCCGATGGAGCAGACCTGCTGCGGGCAGATGCACGTCAACACCGGCTACCCGCGCGAGGCCCTGCCGCTGGTTCGGCGGTACGCCGACACCTTCGAGCCGTACGACGCGATCGTCACCCCCAGCGGGAGTTGTGCCGGCGCCATACGTCACCAACACGCACAGGTGGCAAGGCAATTCGGTGACGACGCTTTGGTGGAGCGGGTCGAGGCCGTCGCCGCCCGCAGCTACGAGCTGTCCGAGCTGCTCGTCGACGTGCTGGGGGTGACCGATGTCGGCGCGAGCTACCCGCACCGGGTGACCTACCACCCGACGTGCCACTCGCTGCGGATACTGCGCGTCGGCGACCGGCCGCTGCGCCTGCTGCGCGCCGTCGACGGGATCGACCTGGTGGAGCTGCCTCAGGCGCAGACGTGCTGCGGCTTCGGTGGCACCTTCGCGCTGAAGAACTCCGAGACGTCGACCGCGATGCTCGCCGACAAGATGCGCGCGATCCAGTCCACCGGCGCGCAGATGTGCGCCGCCACCGACGCGTCCTGCCTCATGCACATCGGGGGCGGCATGTCGCGCCTCGACGTCGGCACCGAGACCGTCCACCTGGCGCAGATCCTCGCCTCGACCAAGGATGCGCGATGACGACGTTCCTCGGTATGCCGACCGCATCGCCGACCGTGCACCTGCGCACCGGGGAGTCCTTCCCCGACGCGGCGCGTACCGGCCTGGCGGACAGCCAGCAGCGGCACAACCTGCGGGTAGCGACCACGACCATCCGCGAGAAGCGCGCCGGTGTCGTGGCCGAGCTCGACGACTGGGAGCAGCTGCGCGCGGCCGGGGCCGCCATCAAGGACGCGACCCTCGCCGAGCTCCCCGACCACCTCGAGCGTTTCGAGGCCGCGGTCACCGAGCGCGGCGGCACGGTGCACTGGGCGCGGGACGGCGACGAGGCCAACGCCATCGTGACCCGGCTGATCCAGGCCACCGGCGAGACCGACGTGGTCAAGGTGAAGTCGATGGCGACCGAGGAGATCGGCCTCAACGAGGCGCTGGCGACGGCGGGCATCACCGCCACCGAGACCGACCTCGCCGAGCTCATCGTGCAGCTCGGCGACGATCGGCCCAGCCACATCCTGGTGCCTGCGATCCATCGCAACCGTAGCGAGATCCGCGATATCTTCCGCGACCACATGGACGACGTCGACCCGGGTCTGACGAACGACCCGGAGGCGCTGGCGGGGGCTGCCCGGCTGTACCTGCGACGCAGGTTCCTGTCCGCCAAGGTGGCGATCAGCGGAGCGAATTTCGGCGTCGCCGAGACCGGCACGCTCTGTGTGCTCGAGTCCGAGGGCAACGGGCGGATGTGCCTCACGCTGCCGCGCACGCTGATCACGGTGATGGGCATCGAGAAGCTGGTGCCGACGTGGCGCGATCTCGAGGTGTTCCTGCAACTGCTGCCCCGGTCCTCGACCGGTGAGCGGATGAACCCGTACACGTCGATGTGGACCGGTGCCACCGAAGGACAGGACTTCCACGTCGTCCTGCTCGACAACGGGCGCACCGCCACACTGGCGGATCCGCACGGCCGGTCGGCGCTGCGCTGCATTCGCTGCTCGGCCTGCCTCAACGTCTGCCCGGTCTACGAGCGCGCCGGCGGGCACGCGTACGGATCGGTCTATCCCGGCCCGATCGGGGCGGTGCTCTCGCCCCAGCTGACCGGGGTGAAGGACAACCCGTCGCTGCCGTTCGCGTCGTCGCTGTGCGGAGCCTGCTACGACGTGTGCCCGGTGGCCATCGACATCCCCACGATGCTGGTGCACCTGCGCGCCGAGGTCGTCGCGGCCAAGCGCGAGGAGCACCGGGTGCCCACCGCCGAGGCTGCTTCGATGACCGCTGCGGCGTGGACGATGACTTCACGGCGTCGGTGGACCGCGGCACTGCGAAGCCTGTCGCTGGGCCGGGTCGCCCGGCGGATGCCGGCGCTTCCGCCACCGCTGTCGTCCTGGGCGCGCTCACGCGACCTGCCGCAGATGCCCCGCGAGACGTTGCGCGACTGGTGGGTGAGGGAAGGCAGCGACGTCCCGCCCGCAGCGCCGGAGGAGGACGCGTGATGAACGCGCGCGAGACGATCCTGCAGCGGGTGCGGACGGCGCTGGCGGACCGCCCCGCCGCGCCACCCGTCGTTCGCGACTATCACCGGGCCGGCTCGCGGCTGGCGGACGTCGACGTCTTCGCCGAGCGAGTCGCCGATTACCGCGCGACAGTGCACCGGTGTGGCGCGTCCGTCGTGCAGGAGCGCCTGTCCAACATCCTGCGGGCGCGCTCGATCACGGAAATCGTCGTACCGCAAGGGTTTCCGACGGAGTGGGTGCCGACGGTGCGGACTGCAGACGAACCCGTGAGCGTCGAAGAGCTGGATCGGATCTCGGCGGTGCTCACCACCTGCAGCCTCGGCATCGAGCAGACGGGCACCATCGTGCTGGATGCCGGCCCCGGGCAGGGTCCGCGCGTGCTCACCCTGGTGCCCGACTACCACCTGGTGGTCGTGCGCGAGGACCAGGTGGTCGCGGCTGTCCCGGATGCCGTCGCGGCATTGGACGCGACCCGTCCGCAGACCTGGATCAGCGGGCCGAGCGCCACCAGCGACATCGAGCTGCAGCGTGTCGAAGGGGTGCACGGTCCGCGCACCCTCGACGTGCTGCTCGTCGCGTCCGCCTGACCCTTCCCGTCGAGCGGAGGGTGATCTCAGACGCCGCGCAGATCGAGGTGCAGCTCGGTCGGCCCACCCGACTCGAGCACCACGGAGATGCCCCAATCCTGTTGGTAGAGATGGCAGGCGGCGTACTCCGGCACTTCGCCGGTATCCGGGTCGCCGTCGCACGCGGCCGCGCGCACCGAGATGTGCAGCGTGCCGTCGCCGACCGCCGGGTCGAGCTGCAGAGTGCGGGTCAGCCCTGTCGAGGTGCCGTCGCCGTCCCGGATCAAGGCACCGGGGGTGGCCATCACCATGAGCCGGGTGGGGTCGCCGTAGCGGTGGTCGAGTTTCTGACCGGTCGGCGGTTCGAACGCGATGCGCAGCTCCACCGCCCCCGGCGCCAACGGTGTCACCGGTCGCTGAGTCTGGTGTGCGATGCCCGCTACACGCTGCGCCCGCGCCGGCACGGCGACGCGAGTGACCTGGTGTGCTGCCGACTCGACCACGAGCAATCGCACCGTGTCGCCGTCGGATTCGACCAGTACGTCACTCGGTTCGGCCAGGTCCGTGGCAAGGGTCGAGACCTCGTCGACCACGGGGTCGTATCGGCGGATCGCGCCGTTGTAGGTGTCGGCGATCGCCACGCTGCCATCCGGCAGCTCCGCGACGCCCAGCGGGTGCTGCAGCAGCGCGTCCGCGGCCGGGCCGTCGATATGGCCGAAGTCGAAGAGGCCCTGCCCGATGTGGGTCTTCACCTCGAAGCCACTGTCCTGCAACGTGATCGAACGAAGTGCAGACGACTCAGAATCGGCGACCCAGACCCGCGAGCCGTCGGCCGACGTGCTGAGGCCGGACGGTTGCGCGAACCATGCGTCGTGCGCAGCCCCGTCGCGGATGCCCTCGGAGCTCGTGCCGGCGAGCACCGCGACCGTGTTGTCGGCAGGATCGGTCGCCAGGTGCAGGACCCACAGCTGGTGGACCCCGGCCATCGCGATCACCGCGCGGTCGATCCACCAGGTGATGTCCCACGGGGTCGACAGATCCTGCCTCAGCGCGAGCCCGCTCCCCGACCGCTCGCGCAGCTGGTCACCAGTTCCCGCGACGACACGGATCTGCCCGTCCGACAATTGGATCGAGGCGATCTGGTGGTGCACGCTGTCGGCGACCAGCACGTCGTACCCCACCCGCGCGGCGACGTCGGCGGGCAGCACGCACAGACCCTGCGGCTCCTCGAGGACACCCGGACCGCCGTACCTCGCGCGCTCGGTGGTCAGATCCGGCTCCAGGTGCACGACCTGGTGATGGGCGGTGTCCGACAGCAGGTAGCTGCCGTCGGGGGCCGCTGCGAGCTTGCCGGGGAATCGCAACGCAGTCTGCGGCGCAGGTGGTGCGACGTACGGCGAATCCCCCCGCCGCAGGGTGCCCTTCGCCTCGTATTCGGCGACGAGCTCACGGACGAGGACGCCGAGACCGTGCGCGTGGCCCTCCCCCGACAGCTGAGCCACGATGTAGCCCTCGGGATCGATCACCACGAGCGTCGGCCACGCCCGCGCGGCGTACGCCTGCCATGTGGTCAGCTCCGGGTCGTCCAGGACCGGGTGGCCCACGGCGTAACGCTCGACCGCCGCCTCGACCGCGGCGGGCTCGCCCTCGTGCTCGAACTTGGGCGAGTGCACGCCGAGCAGCACCAGCTCGTCGGCGAACTCCTGCTCCAGCGGCCGCAACTCGTCCAGCACATGCAGGCAGTTGACGCAGCAGAAGGTCCAGAAATCCAGGACCACGATCTTGCCGCGCAGGCCCTTCAGGGTCACGTCGGCTCCGCCGGTGTTGAGCCACCGCCGTCCTGCCAACTCCGGCGCGCGTACCCGCACCTTCGCCCTCACTGACCCGTCCACCGTCTCGCTCACGCAGAGGCCAACGACACCATCCGTGCGGTCATTCCACGAGCGCGGCCCCGACAGCCCGGTGGGGGTTTGCGTTCGTGGCCAGGGCTGCAGCACTGGCCGCAAACGCAAAACCCCCACCTCGACCCAACTGTCCACATCCCCACCCGCTCTCCACACCCCGCCCGCGGCGACCAGACACCCGTCGGCGCAGCCGCCACGATCACCCGATGGACGTCGCAACCACCCCGTACCAGGCCTTTCCTGTCGCCATGAGCTACCCGCTGCGGATCCGGGTCCGCCAGCAGGGATACGCGTTCACCCGCCGCGACGCCCTGGAGTTCGGTGCCTCGGACGAGCAGCTCCGGGCGTGGTGCCGGGCAGAGGACGTGGTGAGCGGCGCGCAGGGCAGCTACTTCCTGCCGCCCGGCGACCTCGACACGATCACCAGCGCCGCCGAGACCCAGAGACGACGGATCCGCGCTCTGCTGCTCGTGCTGGGCGAGGGGTACCTCGTCACCCACCAGTCGGCGCTCCTCGCCTGGGACCTGCCCACAGACCCGTCCTGCGACACCACGGAGATCCACCTGGGCCACCGGGAGGGGCATCGATGGTCGCGCCGGCCAGGGGTTCGGCTGCACCGGGTGCCGGAACCGATCCCGGTCACGACCGCGTCCGGTATGCCGGCCGTCTCGGCGGCGTACGCGATCGTCCAGGTGGGCGCCGGCATCGGAGTGGAAGCCGCGGTCATTCCCGCGGACGCCGCGCTGCGCAACTACCTCGCCTCACCCACCGATCTGGCGGAGGCGATCCGACAGTCACGGAGAACCCCCGGCTGCACACGACTGGCCACCTTGCTCGACCTCGTCGATCCCCGGTCGGAGTCGCCAGGCGAGAGTCGGCTGCGCCTGCTCCTGCGTGCCGCCGGTGTGGCGGTCACGCCGCAGGTCGTCATCCGCGACGGGGACGGCCACTTCGTCGCCCGGGTCGACCTGCTCGTCGACGGCACGCGCACGATCGTGGAGTTCGACGGCCTCCTGAAGTACCGCGGCGCGGGCAACAGCGAAGCCCTCGTCAACGAGAAGCGGCGCGAACTGGCGCTCCAGCGGCTCGGCTACCGGGTGGTGCGCGTCGTGTGGGACGACCTGGCCGACCCCGGCCGCGTCCTGTCGCTGCTCACCCCGCCCGCACTGCAGACCGGGGCGTGACGGCCTTCCCCACGACACCGCTGGTTTGCGTTCGCGGTCAGTGCTGCAGCCCTGGCCGCAAACGCAAACCGGCAGCGTCGTCCGGTCGTGCCGGCCTTTGCAGGTTTCATCCGCTCAGAGGCGGCGGTCAGCGAGGACCGGGAACGACTCGCGGACGTCCCGTACGGCCGACGGGTCGATCTCGATCGACAGCACCTGCTGCTCTTCGCCCGCCTCGGCGAGCACCTCACCACCCGGCGCGATGACGGCGGAGTGACCGCCCATCTGCGTCTTCGCGTGAGTGCCGGCGGTGTTGCAGGCCAGCACGAAGCACTGGTCCTCGACGGCCCGTGCCCGCAGCAGCAGCCGCCACGCGTCCACCCGCGCCATCGGCCACGCGGCTGGGACGACGAACGCCTCAGCTCCCCGGTCCAGCAGCGCGCGGTACATCTCTGGGAAGCGGATGTCGTAACAGGTCGACAGGCCGACGGCGAGAGAAGACGATCCGGCCGGCACGTCGACCCGCACCAGCTCCGTCCCCGCGTCCATCAGCTTCGGCTCGCCGCCGGCGAAACCGAACCGGTGGATCTTGCGGTACGTCGCCACGAGGGTCCCGCTCGCGTCGTAGACGACCGAGGTGTTCCACAGGTCATGGCCCTCCTCGCCGGTCTCACCGGACGCCGGTCGCTCCACGATCGACCCGCCATGCAGGAAGACGCCCGCGTCGCGCGCGGCGGCCGACAGTGCCGTGCCGATCGACCCGGTCACGTCCTGGGCGCGTGAGCTCCACTCCCGGTAGGAGAATCCGCCGGCGCCCCACAGCTCCGGCAGCACCACCAGGTCGTGCCCGGCCTGCTCCCGGACCAGCGCGACCACCCGCTCGACGCGCGCATCGAGGGTCTCGGCGTCGTCGTACGCCAGCTGGATCAGCGCGACCCGCATCAGGCCTGCTTCCCGCGGCCGGACCGCGCCGCCAGATAGTCGTTGTACGCGCGCAGCTCGGCATCGTCGTCGCGGTCGGCCTGCCGCGCCTGCCGCTCGCCCTCGGCGGTGTCCTTGCGGTACCACTCACCCGCGATCAGCATGGCCAGCATGAACGTCGGCACCTCGCCCGAGCCCCACGCGATGGTGCCGCCGCGTTGCTGGTCGGTGATGGGACTGGGCACGTAGGACAGGTGCAGCAGCTGGAAGAAGTCGCCACCCAGCAGGTCGTTGCCGGTCATCAGGGCCACTCCGAAGAAGGCGTGGAACGCGATGGCGATCAGCAGGATGCCCAGTCGGATCGGCGGCGCCCAGCGTCGCGGGCCGGGGTCGATCCCGACGAGAGCCCACGCGTAGAGATACCCCGACGCCATGAAGTGCACCATCATCAGCAGGTGCCCGGTGTGGGTGGTGAGCGCCAGGTGGAAGAGCGGCGAGTAGTAGAAGACGATCAGCGACACGAAGACGAAGATCGCCGCGATGGCCGGATTCGCGACCACGGCGACCACGCGGGAGTGCACGACGGAGAGGATGACCTCGCGCGGCCCGAGCGTCAGGTCGTGCCTCTTGGGCAGGGCCCGCAGCGCGAGGGTGACCACGCCACCGCGGACCAGCAGGATCGGCACCAGCATCGAGACCGTCATGTGCTCGAGCATGTGGACGGAGAACATCACCCGGCCGTAGACCGCCGGAGCGCCGTCGACCATGTACAGGAAGATCAGCCAGCCGGCGCACCAGGAGATCGTGCGCAGCACCGGCCAGCGGTCGCCGCGTCGGGCCAGTCGCACAACCCAGCTCAGATAGACGGCGATGGCGATCACCGAGATCGCGCTCAACAGCCATTCGACGCGCCACAGGGTGAACCAGGTCGCGACGTGCGGCGCCGCGGGCGCGAGATATCCGGTCAGGCTGTACGCCGTGTCGACTCGCCCGTGCACCTCGGCGACGGGCGGAGCCGATCGCGCGAGCGCCACACCGACGGCGACGGCTGCGCCCATCACGAGCGACTCGACGCCGGCCAGCCGCGCGAAGAGCGCGCGCCCGGGCGCATCGACGCCGTCCAGGTGACCGATGACCCGCTGCCGGTGCAGCGCACCGAACGTGCCGAGCGCGAGCAGCAGCACGACCTTGATCAGCACGAGCACGCCGTAGCGGGACGCCAGACCCGAGAAGGAGCCGACGCGGATGACGGCGTTGAGCACGCCGGACACGGCGACCGCACCGAAGCACCACAACGCGACCGTGGAGTAGCGGCGTACGACGTCGGCGGTGCCCTTGCCGAGCCGCCCCCACATCACCAGCAGCGCGAGCAGGCCGCCGACCCAGACGGTCACGGCCAGCAGATGCACCAGCAGTGAGTCGACCGACGCCTCGTGATCGTCCGATCCGGCGGCGTGGCCGATCAGGGCCAGGGGGTAGAGAGCGACCAGCGCCATCCCGAAGAGCCACGCCATCCCGCGAGCGCCCGGCCCGGTGAACGCGAGCAGCGCGACGGCCGCCGCGATCAGCGCCGTGATCGCCGGCGCGCGCAGGATCTCCAGCTGCCAGATCGACGCCCATGCCTCGGATGCGAAGCCGGTGGCGCCGAGCCGGGTGCCGGAGACGTCGGCGAAGTTGAGGACGACGCTCCCCGCGCCGACGACCGCCCAGCCGGTCGCGGCCCACGCGGCATAGCGGGCCAGCGACTCCCGCCGTCGGGTGGTCGCGCCCTCCGGCACGAGGAACCCGCCGAGCAGCAGCGCCCCCACGGTGAGCGCGGCGGTCAGATCGCGTACGACGTTGAGCAGCGGGATGCCCCAGCGCACGACCGCGCCGGGGTCGCCGAGCTCCAAGGGGGACGCGGCGTGGGAGAAGAGGACGGCGAGCACGACGACCACGAGAGCGAAGGGGACGACGGCCCGGATCCACGTCGACCGGCGCGCACGCACGGGTGCCGCTACGGTCGCAGGACTCGTGCCGGTGTCGCTCGCCATGCACCCAGGGTAGGCAGACATCATGGGCAGCGCCCCCGCGCACCGTCCGCGCTCCAAGTAGGTTGGTCGCCATGCAGACCCATCCCCAGCCTCCGGTAGAGCTTCCCGAGTTGGTCGATGCGTTCGCCGCCACCGGTCAGTCGATCCTCGACCTGGGGCTCACGTGTCACCCCGAGGACTTCGACAAGCCGACCGCTCTCCCGGGGTGGACCGTCAAGGACGTCTTCGCCCACGTCGCCGGCACCGAGCACCTGATGAACGGCGGTCAGGACCGCGAGGTCGAGGTCCCCGACTACGAGTGGGTCCGTAACGACGCCGGCCGGTTCATGGAGCGGGCCGTCGAGGCGCGACGCGGTCGTTCCGGCGGAGAGATCGTCAACGAGTGGCGCGACCTGCTGCCCAAGCGGATCGCGTCCTACCGCGACCCGACGCTGACTCCCGAAACCGTCATCCAGGGCCCGTTCGGGCCCATGGAGCTCACCGCCATGATCCACCTGCGGCTCATCGACCTCTGGTGCCACGAGCAGGACCTGCGCGACGCGTTGCACTCGATGGGCAACCTGGACTCCGCCGGTGCCGCCGCCTTCACCAGCGACGTCCTCGCCGCCTTCCCCGCGCGGGCCGCTCGCCGGGCCAACCTGGAGGTCGGCAGCGTGGTCATCATCGAGTGCACCGGCCCGGTCATGGCGCGTCAGGGCATCCGCATCGTGGAGGGGTCCGACGGTCGGCCGTACGCCGAGTCGCTCTTCTCCGGCACCGCGCACGTGGACAAGGTCGATGACCAGACCGGTGAGATCATCCCCCTACCACTGGGCAAGATCACCACGATCCGGCTCAGCACCGAGTCGCTGACCCGCCGGGGTGCCGGACGTATCTCGACCGCGGACCTGCGCTACAGCGTCGAGGGCGACGAGGCCGCCGCGGCCCGAGTGCTCGACGTACTCACCATCACGCCCTAACGGGATCTCCCAGCCGATTTGATAGATCGCGTGGCTATCCATATAGTTGTATGAGTCAAGCAACTATGGAGGGGATATGGCCGTCAGTCTCGAGGTGGCATCGCGGGTCGGTGAGGACCTGGTGCACCTGATGAAGGCGATGAGCGCACTGCGACACCACGTGCCGCGTCTGCATCCCGACGTCGAGACCTCCGCCTACCCGGTGATCTTCGCCGTATCGACGGGTCCGCTGCGGGTGTCGTCGATCGCCGAACGGGTGCACTCCGATGTATCGACCGTCAGTCGCCAGGTCAGTCACCTGGTGCAGGCGGGGATCCTGGAGAAGGTGACCGACCCCGGCGACGGGCGTGCCTTCAACATCGCCCTCGCACCCGACGGCAAGCAGCTCCTGGAGGACATCCACGAGAGCAGGGGGCAGATGTTCGCCACCTTGATGGCCGACTGGTCCAGCCGTGAGGCCAAGGACTTCGACCTCGCACTGCGCCGCCTGCACGACGACCTCACCCGCACCTTCGCCAGCTCGAGCACCTGCACCACGACAACCCCGTCACCCCCGTCACACCCGTCAACCACCGGAAAGGAGTCGATGTGACTGCCCAGACCAGCGCGGCCAACGCGCCCGCAGCATCCGGCGGCCAGTATTCGCACGCACAGATCCTGCGGATCCTCGGCGGCCTGATGCTCGGCATGTTCCTGGCCGCACTCGACCAGACCATCGTCAGCACCGCCATCCGTACCATCGGCGACGACCTGCACGGCCTGTCCGTACAGGCCTGGGTCACCACCGCCTACCTGATCACCTCGACGATCACCACGCCGATCTACGGCAAGCTCGGCGACATGTACGGCCGTAAGAAGCTGTTCATGTTCGCGATCACCGTCTTCGTGATCGGTTCCGCCGCCTGTTCGTTCGCGACGTCGATGTACATGCTCGCCGCGTTCCGCGCGTTCCAGGGCCTCGGCGCCGGTGGCCTCTTCACCCTGGTGCTCGCGATCATCGGTGACCTCGTGCCGCCGCGTGAGCGCGCGAAGTACACCGGTTACTTCATGGCGACCTTCGCCACCTCCAGCGTCCTCGGCCCGGTCATCGGCGGTCTGTTCGCCGAGACCAGCTCGATCCTGTTCATCTCCGGCTGGCGCTGGGTCTTCCTGGTCAACGTGCCGATCGGCATCATCGCCCTCTTCGTCGTATGGCGCACGCTGCACCTGGACCACGTCCAGCGCAAGGCGCGCATCGACTGGTGGGGCGCGGTGGCGCTGGTCATCGGTCTGGTGCCCACGCTGACGGTCGCCGAGCAGGGCCGCACCTGGGGCTGGACCTCGGGGCGCTCCATCGCGGCATACGTCATCGCGGTCCTCGGCCTGGCGATGTTCGTCCTCGTCGAGCGCGCGATGGCCGACGACGCGCTGATCCCGCTGCGCATCTTCAAGCTGCGCGCGGCCTCGGTCACGATCGTTGCCAGCATCATCGTCGGTATGGGCATGTTCGGCGGCATCACCGTGCTGCCGCTCTACTTCCAGATCGTGCACGGCGCATCGCCGATGACGTCCGGCTTCCTCATGCTGCCGATGGTGGCGGGCCTGATGATCGCCGCCATCATCTCCGGTCAGATCACTGCACGCACCGGGCGCATCCGGGAGTTCCCGATCTTCGGTACGGCGATCGCCACCGTGGGCCTGCTCCTGCTGTTCCTGTTCGTCGACGCGGACACCCCGGTCTGGCAGGTCATGGCCTTCATGTTCGTCTTCGGCTACGGCCTCGGTAACTGCATGCAGCCGCTGACGATCATCGTGCAGAACGCCGTGCCGGCGAAGGAGATCGGCGTGGCGACGTCCTCGGCAACGTTCTTCCGCCAGATGGGCGGCACGCTCGGAGTCGCGATCTTCCTGTCGATCCTCTTCAGCACGGTCGGCGACAAGATCACCTCGGCCATTTCGGCGGCACCTGCAGGCGTCCAGGCGCAGATCGCCCAGAACCGCAGTGTCGTGGCGCAGATCCAGAACGACTCCTCGGTCATCAACAAGCTGCCCGTGGACGCGCGGCACCCGTTCAAGGTCGGCTTCGCTGACTCCATCCACATCATCTTCATCGTGGCTGCTGCGGTGATGGTGCTGGGCTTCCTGGTCCTGCTGCTGATGCCGAAGGTGGAGTTGCGCGGTCAGTCGGCCGCCGATGCCGCCAAGGCCGAGGCGAGCGGCGCGCAGCCGGCGCAGAAGCCGGAGCCGTCGGTGGCCGACCTGGTCGGTCCGCCGGCCCACGGGGCCACCGAGGACGAGCCGCCGCGTCACCGCGCGCGGGACGAGGCGCTGGCGACCGTGCCGGCTCACCCGGGCGACGAGCTGCCCAAGCACGCGTCCGTCGACGCGGACTACCACCCGAGGCACGTGCACGACTGATCCGCCTCGAGCGTCACCTCCCGAGTGCGCGTTCCGCAGAGCTTCGGCTCCGCGGAACGCGCACTCGGCGTTTGTGGGCGAGGTGCGGTGAGGGACGATGTGCCCGTGGACGAACTGGTGAGGCGACTGACGGCGGGCGGCATCGAGGCGCACGCGGACTCGCTCACCCGCTCGCTCTACACCACCGACGCGTCGCTCTACCGGATCGCACCGACCGCCGTCGCGTTCCCCCGGTCGACCGTACAGGTCGAGCAGGCGTACGCCGTCGCGCGCGACCTCGGCGTACCCCTCACCACCCGTGGCGCCGGCACGTCGATCGCCGGCAACTCGATCGGCGCGGGGCTGGTGCTCGACTTCTCCCGGCACCTCGACCAGGTGCTGCACCTCGACCCCGAGGCTCGCACGGCTGTCGTCCAACCCGGGGTCGTGCAGGCCCGTCTGCAGGCCGCCGCCGCGACGCACGGATTGCGATTCGGACCCGACCCGTCGACGTCCACGCGGTGCACGATCGGCGGCATGCTCGGCAACAACGCCTGCGGCTCGCGGACCTTGGGCTACGGCCGCACCGTCGATAACGTCGTTGCCCTGAAAGGCTTCTGGGGCACCGGTGACCGTTTCGACCTCGCCTCGGGCACCCGCCCTTCGGGGCCGGTGGCGAAGCAGCTGACCGGGCTGGGGGCGGACAACCTCGAGCTGATCCGCACGTCGTTCGCGCGCTTCGGCCGTCAGGTGTCCGGCTACTCCATGGAGCACCTTCTGCCCGAGCGGGACGTCGACCTCACGCGCTTCCTGGTGGGCTCCGAGGGCACCCTCGCGGTGCTGACCGAGGCGACCGTGCGGCTGGTGCGCGACCCGGCTGTGCGCGTGATGATCGTGCTCGGCTACCCCGACATCACGGTCGCCGGCGATGCCACCCCGTCCGTGCTCCTTCACCGGCCGACGGCCTGCGAGGGCTTCGATCAACGACTGCTCGACGTGCTGCACAGCCGGGGCGGCACCTCACCGCCGCTTCCGCCCGGGCCCGCATGGCTCTTCACCGAGGTGTCCGGCGAGGACCGCGGCGAGGTCCTCGCCCGCGCCGAGGCCATGGTCGACGACGCCGGTCTCGGCGCACACTCCAGCCTGATCGTCACGGACCCGGCGCAGGCAGCGGCGCTGTGGCGGATCCGCGCGGACGGCGCCGGGCTCGCGGGCCGTTCGCCTGCCGGCAAGCCGGCGTGGCCCGGGTGGGAGGACGCCGCCGTCCCCCCGACGTCGCTCGGTGCGTATCTGCGCGACTTCGACGAGCTGGTCGTCGCGCACGGCCTCAGCAGCGCGCCGTACGGGCATTTCGGCGACGGCTGCATGCACGTGCGCCTCGACGTCCCCCTCGACGCTCCCGACGGTCCGGCTCAGCTGCGGGAGTTCGTGGTGGACGCCGCGAAGCTCGTTGCGACGTACGGCGGTTCGCTCTCCGGCGAACACGGGGACGGGCGCGCGCGCAGTGAGCTGCTGCCGCTGATGTACTCCCCCGAGGTCATCGATCTCTTCGCCGCGGCCAAGCACGCGTGTGACCCGGACAACCTGCTCAACCCCGGTGTCCTGGTCGACCCCGCACCGCTCGACGCCGACCTGCGCTTCCCCGCGCGGCGGACCCCGACACCGCTGGCGTTCTCCTGGACCGCCGACAGCGGCGATTTCAGCCAGGCCGTGCACCGCTGCACGGGCGTCGGCAAGTGTCGCGCGGACAACACCGCGAGCGGCGGGGTGATGTGCCCGTCCTACCTCGCCACCCGCGAGGAGAAGGACTCGACCCGCGGCCGCGCGAGGGTGCTGCAGGAGATGCTCAACGGCTCCGTCGTCACCGGCGGCTGGCGCGCGCCCGAGGTGCACGACGCGCTCGACCTGTGTCTGTCGTGCAAGGGCTGCGCCTCGGACTGCCCGACCGGCATCGACATGGCGTCGTACAAGGCCGAGGTGCTGCACCAGTCCTACAAGGGGCGGCTGCGGCCCATCTCGCACTACGTGCTCGGCCAGCTACCGCGCTGGGTGCGCGCCGGCGCGCGGGCACCGAAGCTTGCGAACGCCCTTCTGCGCGCTGGTGATCGGGTGCCCTTCGCGAAGTCCGCGGTGGGCGTCGACGCTCGGCGGAGCATCCCGCAGGTCGCCGCCGACCCGTTCCGCAGCTGGGCACGCGAGCACGGACTGCGACCGTACGACGCCGCTCACACCACCGGCGACGAGGTCGTCCTTCTCGTCGACACCTTCACCGACAACTTCTCTCCGGCCATCGGCGCCGCCACGGTCGCGGTGCTGCGGGACGCCGGCTTCAGTCCGGTCCTGCCGACCGCAGCCGGATGTTGCGGTCTGACCTGGATCTCCACGGGTCAGCTCGACGGCGCCCGCCGGCAGCTCGAACGCACCATCGCGGGCCTGGCTCCCGCCGCCAACGCCGGACTGCCGATCGTCGGCATCGAGCCGTCCTGCACCGCGGTCCTGCGACACGACGCGGCCGAGCTGGTGCCCACCGACGACGCCCGCAAGGTGCGCGACGCGACCGTCACGCTGGCCGAGCTGCTCGCGCGTACGCCGGGCTGGTCACCGCCGTCCCTCGACGGGGTGCGGATCATCGCGCAACCGCACTGCCACCACCACGCGGTGATGAGCTGGGCGGCCGACGCGGCGCTGCTGGAGCAAGCCGGCGCGCAGGTGCAGCGGCTCGGTGGATGCTGCGGGCTGGCGGGCAACTTCGGTGTCGAGAAGGGCCACTACGACGTGTCGGTGGCGGTCGCCGAGCAGCAGCTGCTGCCCGCCGTACGCGCCGCGCAGCCCGGTGACGTCGTGCTCGCCGACGGTTTCTCCTGCCGCACCCAGCTCGACGACCTGCTCGGCACGCTCCCCGGCGGCGCGTCGTGGGGCACGCACCTCGCGCAGCTCCTCGCCTCCCACCTGTCCGGATAGCGATCAGGGTCGCCGCACGCCGTATAGAGCGCGCGGCGACCCTGATCGTGGAGCGTCAGCCCCAGACGAGTGCCCGCGAGGGGTCCTGCAGCAGGGCCGCGACGTCGGACAGGAAGCGCGAGCCGAGGTCGCCGTCGACCATCCGGTGGTCGAAGGACAGCGACAACTGGGTGACGTGCCGGGGCACGATCGTGTCGTTGCCGTCGGCGTCGGTGACCACCCAGGGCATCTTGCGGACGGCGCCGAAGCACAGGATCGCCGCCTCGCCCGGGTTGATGATCGGCGTGCCGTTGTCGACACCGAAGACCCCGACGTTCGTGATCGTGATCGTGCCGCCGGACATGTCGCCGGGAGGCGTACGCCCCTCGCGTGCCGTGGCGGTCAGCTCGCCGAGCGCCCGCGCGAGGTCGCGCATCGACATGGCGTCGGCGTCCTTGATGTTCGGCACCACCAGTCCGCGCGGGGTCGCCGCGGCGATACCGAGGTTGACGTAGCGCTTCTGGACGATCTCGGCCGAGCCGTCCGGCTTCTGCGCCCACGAGGAGTTGATGCCCGGATTGCGTTTGACCGCAACACAGAGCGCCTTGGCGAGCACCGTGAGCGGAGTGACCTTCAGACCGGTGAATTCCCGGTCCGAGCGCAACCGGTCGACCAGCTCCATCGTCGCGGTCATGTCGATCGTGACGAACTCGGTGACGTGCGGGGCGGTGAACGCCGACGCCACCATCGCGTCGGCGGTGAACTTGCGCACGCCCTTCACCGGGATGCGCGTCTCACGCTCCTGCGAACTCGCGGACGCAGCGACTGGCGCCGAATCACTCGCCGGCGCAGCGCCGTTCGCCAGGTGACGCTCGACGTCGGCGCGCGAGACGATGCCCGACTCGGCCGACGGGGCGACGGTCGACAGGTCCACGCCGTGGTCCTTCGCGAACTTACGGACCGGCGGTTTCGCCGGCACCTTGCCGCCGGCAGCCGGTGGAGTCGCCGCGCGCTCCATAGGGCGCGCCGCGACCTCAGGCGCGGCGGAAGCGGGAGCAGGCGCGGCGGAAGCGGGAGCAGGCGCGGGCGGCGCGGCCACCGCTGCAGGAGCGGGTGGTGCCGGGGCAGCCGCCGGTACGACGCTCGCCCCCTTGCGGGCCCGCCGGGCGGTCTGCGCGGGCGCGGCGCCGTACCCCACCAGATGCGGGGTGCGCTCCTCGGGCTCCTCCGCCGACGGCGTCGTCACCTCGGACGGCTCGCTGGTGGCGGCGCCGGCCACGTCGACGGTGATGATCGGGCTGCCGACCTCGACGGTCGCACCTTCGTCGACCAACAGCTGAGTGACCTTGCCGGCCCACGGGATCGGCAACTCCACCAACGATTTCGCCGTCTCGATCTCTACGACGATGTCGTTGGTCGACACCTCGTCGCCGACCTGCACCTTCCACGAGACGATGTCGGCCTCGACCAGTCCCTCACCCGGATCGGGGAGGTTGAACGTCTGCACAGCCACGAAGGCCCCTTCCAGCGGATCAGTAAGCGAGAGAACGGTCGACGGCCTCGAGGATGCGGTCGAGTCCCGGCAGGAACTCCTCCTCGAAGCGGCTCGGCGGATAGGGGATGTTGTACCCGCCGACTCGCAGCACGGGAGCCTCCAGGTGGTGGAAGCACTCCTGCTGGATGTGTGCCGCGATCTCCGAACCGAGGCCCAGGAAGGTGCTGGCCTCGTGCACCACGATGGCGCGGCCGGTGCTCTTGACGGCCCGGTCGATGGTCTCGGTGTCGAGCGGGGACAGCGATCGCAGGTCGACGACCTGCAGCGAGATCCCTTCCTGCGCAGCAGCATCCGCCACCTGCAGGCAGGTCTTGACGGTCGGGCCGTAGGCCAGCAGGGTGAGCTGGGTGCCGTCGCGCACGACGCGCGCGTCGTGCAGGCCGAGTCGCGACCCGGACTGCGGGTCGAGGTCGACCTCGGCACGCTCGTGGTAGCGCCGCTTGGGCTCGTAGAACATCACCGGGTCATCGCTGGAGATGGCCTGCTGGATCATCCAGTAGGCGTCCGCCGGGTCCGAGCACGCGACGACCCGCAGGCCTGCGGTGTGCGCGAAGTAGGCCTCGTTGGACTCGCTGTGGTGCTCGACCGCGCCGATCCCGCCGCCGAACGGCACGCGGATGACGATGGGCAGCCGCAGCGCGCCGCGCGAGCGGGCGTGCATCTTGGCGAGCTGGCTGACGATCTGGTCGAACGCCGGGTAGATGAAGCCGTCGAACTGGATCTCCACGACCGGGCGGTAGCCGCGCATGGCCAGCCCGATCGCCGTACCGACGATGCCGGACTCGGCGAGCGGGGTGTCGACGACGCGGTCCTCGCCGAAGTCCTTCTGCAGGCCCTCGGTGATGCGGAAGACGCCGCCGAGCTTGCCGACGTCCTCACCCATGAGCAGCACCTTCGGGTCGGCCTCCATGGCGGCCCGCAACCCGGCGTTGATGCCCTTGGCCAGGGTCATCTTCTGCGCGGCCATCAGCGCGCCCCCTCCGTCTCGAAACCTGCCTGGTATTCCAGGAACTGAGCCTTCTCCCGCTCGACCACGGGATGCGGGTCGACGTAGATCTCGTCGAACATCCGCTCCTGGCTCGGCTCGGGCATGTTCTGGCAGGCGGTCCGCACGCGGACGGCGAGCTCGTCGGCCTCCCGGTCGACCGACTCGTAGAACGCGTCGTCGGCGTAGCCCTTCTGGCTGAGGAAGCCGCGCATCCGCTTGATCGGGTCCTTCTCGCGCCAGATGTCGACCTCCGCGGCCGAGCGGTACTTGGTCGGGTCGTCGGAGGTGGTGTGCGCGCCGAGGCGGTAGGTGAACGCCTCGATCAGCGTCGGGCCCTGTCCGGACCGGGCGTTGTCGAGCGCGGCCTTCGTCACGGCGTACACCGCGAGGACGTCGTTGCCGTCGACCCGGATGCCGGGGAAGCCGAAACCCTGCGCGCGCTGGTAGGGCGGCACGCGGAACTGCTTGTAGTTCGGCTCGGAGATGGCCCACTGGTTGTTCTGCACGAAGATCACGAGCGGCGCGTTCGCGACGCCGGCGAAGACCAGCGACTCGTTGAAGTCGCCCTGCGCGGTGCCGCCGTCCCCGGTGAACGCCATGACCGCGGCGTCGCGCTCCTCGTCGCCGGTGCCGACGACTCCGTCGCGCTGCATGCCCATGGCGTAGCCGGTGGCGTGCAGCATCTGGTTGCCGATGACGATCGTGTAGAGGTGGTAGTTCAGTTCAGAGGGCGACCACCCGCCGTTGTCCACTCCGCGGAAGAGCGCGAGCAGCTGCTCCGGCTCGATCCCGCGGCACCAGGCGACGCCGTGCTCGCGGTAACCCGGGAAGGCGAAGTCCTGCGAGCGCATCGCGCGGCCGGCTCCGACCTGGGCGGCCTCCTGGCCGAGGAGCGAGGGCCACAGGCCGAGCTCGCCCTGGCGCTGCAGCGCGTGGCCCTCGGCGTCCAGGCGTCGTACGAGCACCAGATCGCGGTACATCGAGCGACCGTCCTCGGGCGTGAGCGCCTCGACGATGTCTGCGTACGGGGTGTTGGCGGGCGTCCGCTCGAGGCGGGTCCCCTCGCCGTCGACGAACTGGACCATGTCGGGTCCGCCGTCGGTGATGTCCTGCTGGGCCTGTGGCACCACGGTCTCGTGGTGCACGGCGACGTCCGGGATCTGGGTCACGCTCGCTCCTCTTCGCTCCGGCACGGTGGTGTCGGTGGTCGGTCGGCTCGTCACCACCGTCCAGGGTCGCCGTCCGGTGATGACGGCGCCACGCCGTTGTAGCGCCGGTCACAGGTGGAAGGCTACCCCCGGGTTCGACGCTCGCTCGCCACGGCCTGCGGGTCAGCGCAGCCGGCGGTTGAAGACGAATCCGAGCGCCGCGCCCAGCCCCGCTGCCACGACCGGGACGACGTACCCCGCGTGTCCGCCCGCGCTCTGCACGACGATCCCGCCGAGGGAGGATCCGGCGGCGATGCCGATGATCATGGCGGTGAAGACCATCCCCATCGACTCGGTCACCTGGTTGCCCGGCACGAGCGATCCGGCGAGTTTCATCGTCACGATCAGGGTGGGCGCGGTGGCCATCCCGGCCAGGGTGAGGCCCACGGCCAGTAGCGGGATGCTGTCGACCAAGAGCACCGGTGCCTCCAGCACACACATCGCCAGGGCCCCGATCCAGAGCGCGCGATGCGCGGGTACGGCGTCCTCGCGAGCCCCGTAGACGACGCCGGCCAGCGCCGAGGCCAATGCGTAGAGCGCGAGGATCAGGCCCGAAGCGCCCTTGTGGCCGAGCTCGGCGGCGGTGGCGATGGTGACGATCTCGTTGGCGCCGAAGATGCCGCCGATCATGAACGACACCGCGCACACCACCAGCACGCCCGGGATGCGCAGCACCGACCTCGTGCTCTTGTGGGTGACTTGGTCGACCGGGGGCTCGGTGTCGGTGCGGGCCAGGAAGACGAGTGCACCGACAGCGAAGAAGAACGCGGCCGCGATGTAGCCGGCCTCGGGAAGCACGGTCGTCGCGAGCACCACCGCGATCGCCGGCCCTCCGACGAACGCCAGCTCGTCGATGACCTGCTCCAGCGACATCGCCGTGTGCAGCATGCCCGGCTGGTCGCCGAGCAGGTGCGACCAGCGCGCCCTGCTGAGGGTGCCCGTGGTGCCGACGACGGCGGACATCGCGTAGGTGACGAACAAGGTCCACGCGGGCGCACCGGTGATCGAGACGGCGACCACTGCGACCGACCAGAGCGTCGACCACACCACCAGAGGCAGGGTCACCCGCCGCTGGCCGTAGCGGTCGACCAGACGGCCGATGATCGCCGCCGTGATCGCGAGCACCACCAGCGCACCCGCGGAGACCGCGCCGGCGAGCGAGTAGGACCCGGTCCGTGCGGACACCATCGCGACGACGGCGACGCCGAACATCGCGCCGCCCAGTCGCTCGATCGCCGAGCCGAAGAGGAACTGACGCGCGCCGGTCACCCGCAGCACGGCGGCGTACCCGAGGCGGGGCTGATCGGTCCGGTCGAGCACGGCCATCGTCCTACCCCTCTCGAGTGGCATACCTATATTTCGGGTGCACCCGGTACAGGTGCGCCACTCGGCACATTTCTATGCCACTCGGCGGAGCGGGCTCAGCGATTGCGGAACGCCGCCGCGACCTCGATCAGCCGGTCGTTCGCCGCACGCTCGGCGATCGTGGCGCGGACGCCGTCGCCGGCGAACGGTCGCACGGTCAGCCCGGCCTCGTCCGCCGCGGCGGCGAAGTCGAGAGTGTCCTCGCCGAGCGGCAGCCACACGAAGTTGGCCTGCGAGTCCGGGATCGTCCAGCCCTGCTCGGCGAGTGCGGCCACGACGCGGTCGCGTTCGGCGACGAGGTCGTCCACCCGCTCCTGCAGCTCGTGGCGCACGTCGAGGCTCGCGATCGCCGCGCGCTGGGCGATGTCGCTGACCCCGAACGGCGTCGCGGCCTTGCGCAGCGCCTCGGCGACGCGGGGCTGCGCCACGGCGTACCCGACCCGCAGTCCGGCGAGCCCGTACGCCTTGGAGAAGGTCCGCAGCACCGCGACGTTGGAGTGCCGGGCGAGGACGTCCAGCCCGCGCACCGCCGACTCGTCGCGGCCGAACTCCAGGTAGGCCTCGTCGACGACGACCAGGACGTCACGCGGCACCCGCGCCAGGAACTCCTCCAGCTCGGCGGCGCCGACCGCCGGCCCGGTGGGGTTGTTGGGCGTGCAGACCAGCACCAGCCGGGTGCGGTCGGTGATCGCGTCGGCCATCGCGGGCAGGTCGTGCCGGGCGTCGGCGTCGAGCGGCACCTGCACCGACACGGCGCCCGCGAGCGCGACCACGATCGGGTACGCCTCGAAGCTGCGCCAGGCGTAGACGACCTCGTCACCCGGGTCGCAGGTGATCTGCAGCAGCTGGGCGAGCACACCGACGCTGCCGGTGCCGGTGGCGATCTGGTCGGCCGAGACGTTCAGTTCCTGCGCGAGCCGGTCGGTGAGCGCGGTGACCGCCATGTCCGGGTAGCGGTTCATCTGGGTCGCCGCCTCCTGCACGACCTTCAGCACGGACGGCAGCGGCGGGTAGGGGTTCTCGTTGGAGCTGACCTTGTACGACGTCACATCGGCCCGTGCCGCCGCGGGCTTCCCGGGCCGGTACGCCGGGACCGCGTCGAGCGCCCGGCGGAGCGCGACGGTGTCGGACGCGCGCTCCTGCTCGACGGTCATGCCTGGGGCCGCTGCAGGCCGGCGTCGAGCTGGGACAGGAGGTCGCGTCCCTGCTCGGCGAACTTGTGCTCGACCAGCACCTCGTAGCGGGTGGCCACGATCGTGCTGACGGAGGTGAAGTCGCGCCGTCCCTGCGACATCGAGTAACCGACCGCGGCGTACACCAGACCGAAGAACGCACCGAAGAGGATGCCGCCGATGATCACGCCGAGCTTGTTGCTGCCGGCGTCGAAGAGGGAGAGCAGCAGACCGAAGAGCAGGCCGATCCAGGCGCCGGACGCGAGTCCGCTGGCGATGACCCGGCCCCAGGTGAGGCGGGCAGTCACCCGCTCGACCTGCTTCAGGTCGGTGCCGACGATCATGCAGTTCTCGACCGGGAACTCCCGGTCGGACAGGAAGTCCACCGCGCGCTGGGCGCCGAGGTAGTCGTCGTACACCCCGAGCGACTGCGGGTACTCCAGGGCCAGCAGCGACGCACGGGCTGCCTGCATCGGATTCTGATTGCTCATGCCGTCAGTCTCTCATCGAGTCCCGCGCCTGCCCACCCACATTCGGCCCGCGAAGACTGCGCTCACCAGGTCGGGTCGTGGGCGTTCTCCAGGTAGACGGCGCCGGTCCCGTCGTCGATCGCGCGCACCGACCGCTCGATCAGACGCGCGGTGTAGTCGGCGGTGTGCGCCCCGACGTCGGCGACGGCGCGCCAGTGCACGGCCTTGATCTCCCGCGGCTGCAGCGCCCCCGGCTCGGAGGTCACGCGCACGTCGAAGACGAAGAGCGTCGCGTCGTCCCACCCGCGCCACGGAGGCAGCCAGGTGACCGCGGCGAGCGAGCGCACGGTCCCGTCGAGCGACAACTCCTCGTGGACCTCGCGCAGCACGGCCGTGGCCGGGGACTCCGCCGGGTCGACCACGCCGCCGGGCAGATCCCAGAAGCGCTTGTAGGTCGGCTGGCACAGCAGCACCTCGCCCGCGTCGTTGCGGATCAAGGCCTGCGCGATCGCCCGCTTCATCGGCAGCGTCGTGTTGAGCACCCGCGCGAACGATCCCCATTCGCTCACGCTGGGGTCGGTGGCGAGCCGCGCGAAGATCACCTGATCGACCCGGCCGTCGGCGGTCGCCGCGGCCGCCCGGGCGGTGCCCTCCTTGAGCATCCCCGCGCGCGCCGCGATCCGCCCGGAGCCCAGGTCGTCCGCGGCGATCCGCGTCTCGATGCGCACCACGCCGAGATCGTCGAAGGCATGCCGCAGGAAGACCTGCACCGCCTGCGCGCCGAGCAGTTGGGCATCGGATTTGAAGAGCTGCCAGGACAACTCGGCGGTGTCAGCGCCGGTGGAGCGCAGCAGCATCCCGCCGACGACGTTGCCGTCGACTTCGATGAGCACGCTGTTGAGCGACCGGTCGTCGTCGTAGCCCGCCTGCCAGCGGACGAGAGCCTCGGCCGCACCTGCGTCAGCGCTGCCACCCGCGACCGAATCCGTCTCGAACCAGCCCGAGTCCAGTGCACCTCGGCGCAGCCCGGAGAGGTCGGCGTCGGTCCACGGGCGCAGCACCAGGGATCCGTCGCGCAGCGTCGGTTGGGGTGGGGGTGTCGGCATGGCAGCACTCTACGGCGGGCGCCGGCGACCCATCCGGGTACGACGAAGCCCCCGCCGCGCGATGCGTGCGGGGGCCTCGCCCGGGGCCGAAGCCTCAGGTGCGGTGCGTCAGCCGGTGACGGGCAGCGTGGTGGTGGTGGCCGTCGGGGTCGGCGGCTGAGTGGCCGTCGAGGTGCCGGTCGACGTCGGCGTGGAGGTGCCGGTCGACGTGCTCGTCGAGGTGGAGGTCGACGTGCCCGTCGACGTGGACGTCGGTGACGTGCTCGTCGAGGTCGAGGTCGAGGTCGAGGTGCTGGTGCTCGTCGACGTGGTGGTGGCAGCCGCACAGCCGCTCACACCGCCGATCTCGACGTACTGACCCGGCTGGTTCGGGCTGTAGTAGGCACCGACGGTGATGCTGCCCGCACTCGCGAGGAAGGTGACCGTGCCGACCGCGTTCGCGTTGCCCGTGAACTTGGCGGCCGAGACGGTGGTCTTCGCGGTGTAGGTGCCGGCGGCGCCCCCGCCCCTGACGACGACAGCCGGCTTGCCGTTGGTGCATCCGGTCGCGACACCGATGGTCGGGGTATTGAGCAACGGCATCGAATACGCGACGACCGAGACGCCGTCCTGCTCCTTCGCGGAGGCGACGAACTGCCCGTCAGGATCAGCGATGTTGCCGAATGCGAAGCCGTGCGAGGCGGTGTCGGTCGCGTACGCCACGCCGTAAACGGTCGCGGTCGCGGCGGAACTGGTCGCGCTGGTGATGATGAGACCGGCTGCGGCCGTGATGCCCACGGCAGCTGAGGCTCCAAAGAGCGCGGTATTGCGCTTCATCGAGTTTCCCTTCTCGGTGCTGAAAGTGCTTCTGAGTGTTAGGAGGCAGTGATGTCCACGGGTGTCCCCGTAGGCAACTTAGCGAACATTGAGAGCGCAGCGGCTGGAACGCGGACACAACCGTGAGAGATTTTCCCGATTCGACCCGCCGCTGTCGGCCACCCGTGTACGGCGACGGTCCCCGGACCTCCTCCGAAGGTGTCCAACGAGTCCGAATGCGCGCCCAACGCATAGATGACCGGCGAGAAGGTCTCGCTCGGATCCACGAATCCGGCCAGCAGGAACGTCTGTCCCACGGGCGTCGGGGTCGCGTCCTTCCCGTGGCCGACGGTCCACTCCCCCATCTGCGACGTGCCCTTCATGACGGTCATGCGTCCTGCGGCCAATGAGATGTGCACCCGCCAGTCGGTCTGCGCCGTCCGCATGCCGGCCGCCGGGATCCACGCGAGTGAACCGTTCGGGCGCGACGGCAGCCGCACCTGGTACCAACCCGACCTGCGGTCGACGATCGGCAGCCAGGTGTCCAGACCGAGCTGCGTTGCCGGTATGACGACCTTCGGGCTGCCACCGGGAGCATCGAATCCCACCTGGGCGTGCGCGATCCGGACGACGTTCCCGTCGCTGGTCGCCCCCGATGAGCTCGGCAGTCCGTGCACGGTGGTGAAGGTGGTGGATCGCGGCAGCGCGGCGAGTTGCGCGGCGCTCACCGGCGGCACCGGCACCACGGCGGACGAGGTGGCACCGGAGCTGGAGCCGCCCGAACCCGACGACGAGCCGGCGGAGGGTGGCGTGGACGTCGCGGCATCCGGTCCGGAGCCACCCCGCAGAGCGTGCACCCCGAGTACGACGAGTGCGAGCACCACGAATCCTGCGATCACCCCTGCGACGCGCACACCCATGCGCTGGGCCGCCCCGCTGTCACGACCGAACCTGCCTGCCATCTGCCCCTCATCACGCCGCGGTCGCGGGAGCCCGCGACGCTGGGAATCCTAACCGCCGAACCTCCGGGGATCCGGTGTCGTCACTTGGTCCTGACAGAGTCGATCTGCGCCGAGGTCACGGAGAAGACGGTCGCGCTGCAGGTGCTCATCGCACCCTCGACCGGATGACCGACGATCGTGACCGTGGCGATCTGCGCGGCGCCGGGTGCGGAGCTGAGCGATGTACGACGGCCGAAGGAGTGCGCGACCGAGACCAGCTTGGCCGGCAGCCCCGGCCCGGCGAGCGCGTACCTCTTGCCGTCCGTCGTCCTGAATCCCACGCAGGTCAGACCGTCGCCGCTGACAGTGCCCCGCAACGTGACGTCGCCGGGCGAACTGTCGCGCGGTGAGGACCGCGGGGTGCTCGGGCGGCCGGGCGACGTGGTGGCACCCGAGGTCGGTGCGTTCGAGGTCGGAACGCCCGATGTGGAGGGGCTTCCCACGGACGCCGAGCCGCAGCCAGCCAGCAGGACGACGCCGAACGCGCCCAGTGCGATCGCGCGGGTCGTCGGCGTTGTCATCGCGCTCAACCGGTGGTGATCGAGTGGATGGTCGCCGAACTGACCACGAACGTGGTGCCCCCGCACGTGTTCATCAGCCCCGATGCGGTGTGGCCGACAACCGTGACCGTCGCTGTCTGCGGGGGCGAGGGCTGCGCGGTGATCGAGGTGCGGGATCCGCCCGAGTGCGCCACGGTGTAGAGCTTCCCCGGCACAGCACCGGTGATCACGTACTGGTGCCCGTCGGTCGTATGCAGCCGCACGCACGGCAACCGGTCGCCGCTGACCGTGCCGGTGAGGGTGACGTCCTTGGCCGTTGGTGATCCGCCGGCCGTGGGCGAGGACGTCGCACTCGACGATGTTGAGGATGGTGCCGACGAGGATGTGGTCGTCGTGGAGCCGCCCGGTGCGTTCGCGGATCCGCACCCCGCGAGGACGCCGGCGGTCAGGGCGATGGCAGCTGCGCAGGGCAGTGCGCGGAACGAATTCATGAAGCTCCTTCGTGGACGGCCCACCCGTGACCTGCCGGTCATCGCCGGCCGCCCTCATTCACTACGACGATCCGCGCCGCCGCCGGGTTGGGTGGGGACGCGGAAAGGGCCCGCGAGTAGTTACTCGCGGGCCCCTCCCAGATGGATCAGTGGGTCACTTGAAGGCCTTGATGAAGTTCAGGCCGTTCAACTCACCGACGCCGGTGACATTGTCCCAACCCTTGGCCGTCACCAGGTTCTCCTGGCGACCGAGAGAGTTGATCGGGTGACCGTCCAGGCTGATGATCACGCCTGCCGGGTACTTGGTGCTGGGGACGAAGGCGCCGGCGGTGTTGACGCCGTTCAGGTCCCGCAGTGCCGACGTGCCGAGCAGGGCGTACAGCCGCGGCGCGGCGTTGCCGATCGAGACCTTGTTGTAGGCCTTGGCGAGTGCGACCGTCGCAGCCACCATCGGCGAGGCCAGGCTGGTGCCTCCGTAGGTGTCGTACTCCTGGACGCCGGGGCCCGTGGGGACACCGTTCGACTCCGGGTACGCCGTGTCGCGCACCGTGAAGCCGGTGTACGGGTTGGCGAGCCCGGCGACGTCGGGCACGGCGCGCATCGTGGTGGAGGTCGTGACCTTGCCCTTCTGCCACGTCGGGATCGTCGAGACCTGGCTGACGCCGCCACCGGCACCGTCGACCGGGAAGTTGATACGGGTCTTGGCCGTCGAGCTCAGGCTCTTCTGCTGGTAGTAGGCGTCCTCCCAGCCGACGTCGGCGACCAGCGAACCCGCAGCGGACAGGCCGACCGATGAACCACCGACCGCAGTGGTGTAGGTGCTGGAGGCCGGGTAGCCGATGTGCGGCTTGTTGTCCGGGTTGCCGCCAGCACCGAGGTCGTTGCCGGCAGCGTCGGAGTTGTCGCCGCTGTCACCGCTGGAGGCGAAGGTGCTGATGCCGGTCAGGTTGGCCTGCTGCAGCGGACGGTCCCAGGCGGCCTTGTCGGCGGCGGTCAGACCCTGGTCGTAGGCCTCACCGAACGACATCGAGATCGTGGAGACCTTGTGGTCGTTGACCATCTTCGACAGTTCGGAGGTGAGGTCCGCGTCCTGGCAGCTCTTGGCGCCGTAGTAGTAGATGGGCGAGTTCGGCGACACCGAGTGCGAGGACTGCACGTCGATCGACTGCTCGGATCCGGCGCCGTACGGGTCGCACCCGGGCTGGGTGGCCAGGATCTGCGCATTGGTCGCTGCCGGGTATGCGGTGTAACTCTTCAGCGCCGGGTACTTGGCCGCTGCCATGTAGGTGTTGGTCTCCGACAGCATGTTGGGGTCGTTGCCCCAGAGCAGCAGCCCGATGGACGGAGCATTCGTCTGCACGGCGGTCGTCATGCCCTGGATCTTGGCCAGGTCCTGCGGCACGTAACCACAGATGAGGTTGGACTCCTTGGCGTAGACCTGCGCCGACGGCTGCAGGTGGTCGCCCCAGTGCGTGGCGCAGTCGGTGCTGCCATCGGTGGCGGTCGCCGAGATGCGCCCGCGGGGGCCGCCCGACACCTTGCTGCTGGGAGTGCGGTTGATGGTCTTCCGCGACGACCCGGCCAGGTGGGCGTTGTCGACCTTCGCCCTGCGCAGGGTGCTCAGACCGGCGACGCCGCTCAGACCGATCGACCGGTCGACGACCGGCGTACCGATCGCGGCGACCCCGGACACGCCGTGGGCGCTGGCCCGACGGACGGTGACGCCGAAGGCACTGCTCACGTGCGAAGCGGTGGTGTGGACCATGACCTGGCCGCCTGCGGCATCGACCTGGTCCACGACCATGCCATGCGACTTGGCGAACGACGTGACGTGTGCGAGCTGCGCCGCGGTGGGTGCGAAGAGCGCGCGATAACGAGCGGTGCTGACCACGGCGCCGGCGGCGGTCATCCGTGCCATCAGGGCCGCGTTGCGCTGCGGCAGCTGCAAGGTCAGTGACATCGCGGTCGCACCAGGGGCGTTCGCGCCGAGGCGAAGTCCGCTGGTCGAAACCGAGGAGTTGGAGAGCGTGGTCTTCGCTCCGTTGGGTGTGGCGGCCAGAGCTGCCGCGGCGGGCACCACGGAGGCTGTCGTGAGGACTGCGGTGACCGCGGCCAGACTGCGACGTTTCATTTGCCTGTCACTTCTCCTAATCGGGACTGTTATGACGGAAAGCAGCGAGCTCGTGCGGCCGAACACCTAAGGCCTACCCGACCCCTACCCCTCACTCGCGGCTGCGCGAGTCACACAATAACCACGGAAGTGGGCTCGCGGTGGGCGTCGCTCCTAACCCATCCGAGAAGATCTCCCATTCAGCGGAACGCGGCGATGAAGCTCATCCCGTTCGGCTCTCCGACCCCGGTGACCGGATCCCAGCCCGCCTTGGTGACCAGATTCTGCGGCTTGCCGTCGAGGACGACGAGTTCCTTGCCGTAAGAGGGGGACTCGTAGTAGACCCCCGCCGAGCTCGGAGCGTTGACGTCCAGCAGCGCCGAGGTGCCGAGCATCGCGTAGAGCCTCGGTGTCGCCAGGCCGACGGCAACGTTGTTGTACGCCTTGGCGAGCGCCACGATCGCCGCGACGATCGGCGTCGCGAGGCTTGTGCCGCCGTACGTGTCGTACTCCTCCACGCCCGCGCCGGTGGGCACGCCGTTCGCGTTCTCGGTGTAGTAGGTGTCGCGGATCTGGTAGCCGGTGTAGGGGTCGGCGAGAGCAGCGACATCGGGGACCACGCGGTGCGTCGTCGAACCGGAGACCACGCCTTTCTGCCACGTCGGGATGGTCGACACCGAGCTCACGCCCCCTCCCGCGCCGTAGATCTCGTGGTTCGGGACCACGGAGGTGGGTACGGCGGTGGGGCTCGGCTGCGCGAGGAACTGATCCTCCCACCCGGCTGTCACCGCACGAGTTCCGTTCTGGTAGTAGCCGATCGAGGTACCACCGACTGCCGTGACATAGGCGCTGCTCGCCGGATAGCCGACGTGCGGGGCGGCATCGGTGGTCTGCGTGGAGTTGTCGCCGTCGTCGCCACTGGCCGCGAAGGTGCTGATGCCGGTGAGGGATGCCTGCTGGAGCGCGCGGTCGTACGCCGCACGGTCGGCGGGCATCAGGCTGCCCGCGTCGTCCTGGTACCCACCGAACGACATCGAGATGGTCGAGACCTTGTGCTGGTCGACCATGAGCTGCAGCTCCGTCGACAGGTCGTTGTCGTAGCAGCTCTTCGCGCCGTAGTAGTAGATGGGCGAATTGGGCGAGATCGCGTGCGAGGACTGCACGTCCAGTGCGGTCTCACCGCCGGCGTTGTAGGGGTCGCAGTCGGCGTGGCGGGCCTGGACCTGGGCGTTGCTGGCCGCGACGTTCGTGACGTAGGTCTTCAGCTGCGGGTATCCGTACGCGCTCATGTACCTGTTGGT
Source organism: Allobranchiibius sp. GilTou73 (assembly GCF_021391335.1). Classification (GTDB taxonomy): domain Bacteria; phylum Actinomycetota; class Actinomycetes; order Actinomycetales; family Dermatophilaceae; genus Allobranchiibius; species Allobranchiibius huperziae. The sequence continues at coordinate 523,010 of NZ_CP090051.1, forward strand.
CTGCGCGAGCATGGCCGGTTCGTTGCCCCAGAGCAGCAGCCCGATGGCCGGCGCCTTGGACTGCGCGGCCTGCACGCCGTACATCGTGGACAGATCGGCGGGCAGGTAGCCGCACAGGTAGTTGGACTCGAGCGCGAACTTCTGGCCCGACGCGCTCGGATAGAGGTGGCTGCCCCAGTACGTCGCGCACGCCTTGGATCCGTCCGAGACGGCCTTCGGCGCGACCCGCCCGCTCGTGGGAGCGGCCGATCGGGCGTGGGTCGGGAGCTTGATGTGGGTCGTGTGCGCCCGGCCGAGAGCGTTCAGGCCCGCTATCCCGCTCAGGCCCAGCGAATTCGGCACGGTCGGATTGCTGGTGACCGCGAGCCCGCGGCGGGTGCCGAGGGATGCGGAGTGCACGCGCACGCCGAACGCCGAGTCGACCCGTCCGACGCTCGCCTCGACGCTGACCTGGCCGGAGTTGCGACTGACGGACGTGACGGTGAAGCCACGACCGGTCGCCCATGACCGCACCCGGGCGATCGAGGCGGCGGACGGCGCCACCAGGGCCGCGTACCGCGCCTGGCTCAGCACGGTGCCGCGGGCGATGAGGCGGTCTGCCAGCGCCTGGTTGCGCAAGGGCAGCTGCAGCGTGAGCGACATCGGCGTCGCATCGGGCGCCGGACTGCCGAAGTGCACACGGGCACCGGATGCGCCACCGATCACACCGGAGTCGACCAACATCGTGCGGCCGGCGGACGGAGCGCTCGCAGCGGCGGTGACGCCGGGCGTCAGGGACACCGCGGTGACGAAGGCGGTGGCGGCGGCGAGGTGCACACGATTCACGGCGGGACTGCCCTTCACGAGGGGTGCGGAAACGGCGGGCGCGACTGAGAAACAACGGCACCCACCGCGCGTGACTCTAGTTCGGGCACCCACCTCGACAGCGGATGAGAACCCACCCGATTCCCCTGCCGATGCGGGTCACGCTCCCGGCGACGGCGCCGAGGAGCGCTGCCGCTGGGCGGACCGGCTCGCGCTGAGCGGCAGCATCACCCACAACCCGATGAAGCTGAGTACGGCCACTCCCGCTGCGACGAGGCCGGCGACCTGGCCCACGAGCAGGCTGAAGACCAGGAGCACTGCCAACACGATGGTCGCGGCGAGAGCGGCCAGCCCGGCCTTCGCCAGTCGACTCGCGAGCGCCACGAGCACGTCCTTCTCGTGTCGGCGGAAGAGCAGCCGGTGCGAGCTGACCGGCGCGATCAACAAGATGGTGGCGCTCACCGCGCAGACGACGGCGCCGGCGTACTCACCTCGTTCGAGGCGGTCGAGCGTGCCGAAACGCTGCTGGAAGGGCAGCGTCAGCAGGAATCCGGCCAGGATCTGCACGCCCGTCTGGGTGACGCCAGCTCCTGCAGCAACTCCTCCCAGTTGCGGTCCATCCGCTCGGTGGCGGTCTCACCCCTGTCGGGGGACGTGTGATCGGTCATGGCCCAGTCTGTCCCCGACGGCGGACGCGGCGGGGTGAAGCGGCAGTGCGAGCAGAACCGTGACGACGGCCAGGACTGCGGCGACCACCAGCGAGACCCGCAGGCCGTGCACGACGGAGTGCGCGGCGAACGCGCCGAAGAGGGCCACCCCGATCACGCTGCCCGTCTGCCGAGCGGTGTTCAACGCACCGGATGCGATGCCCGACCGATCCCGGTCCACCGACCCGAGCAGCGCCGACGTCATGGCGGGCACGATGACACCGAGCGACGCGCCGAGGAGCGTGAGCTGCACGACGAGCGCGAGGTACGGCGTGCTGCGGCCTGCGAAGAGCATCGCCACGAGCGCTACGGCGAAGACCGACGCCGCCGCGGCTATCACCATGCGGGTGCCGAAGCTGGAAACCAACCGGCCCGCAGCGATATTGGCGATGAGCACGACCGCCGTGGTGGGTGCGAACGCCAGACCGGTGGCCAGCGGGGAGTAGCCGCGGACGGTCTGGAAGTAGATGCCGAGCACGAAGATCAAGCCGTAGAAGGCGATGTTGATGACCAGCCCGATGGCGGTCGTGGCGGCGAACGTCGGCGACCGGAAGAAGCCGAGCGGCAACAGCGGTGCGGCGCGGCGTCGTTCGACCAGGACGAAGCCCATCGCCGCACCGGTCGCGACCACCAGACCGGCCAGCACGACGGGATCGGCGAAGCCGCGTGCCCCGCCCTGGACGACCGCGGCCGTGAGCGCCCCCAGGGTGACGACCCCCAACAGTTGACCCGGCGGGTCGATCGAGGCGCGCGGCGATCGCGAGGTCTCTTCTGCGTACCGGGCGATAAGCACTGCGCCCAAGGTCCCGAGCGGAAGGTTGATCAGGAAGATCAGCCGCCAGCTCGACGCCGCGATCAGCGCACCGCCGAGCAGCGGCCCTCCGGAGAGTCCGATGCTCGCACCGGCCGCCCACAGTCCGACCGCGCGCGCCCGGCCCGCGTCGTCGGGGTAGGCGTGGTTGAGGACCGTCAGGGAACACGGCACCAGGGCGGCCGCACCGATGCCCTGCACGGCGCGGAAGACTATGAGCCAGCCCAGACTCGGAGCAATGCCGCAGGCGACGGATGCCGCTGTGAATACCGCGAATCCGACGATGAGCAGCCGTTTGGCGCCGATCCGGTCGGCCAGCGAACCCGCGGACAGGATCAGTGCAGCGAAGGTCACCGTGTAGGCGTCGACCACCCACTGGGCCGCGCTGATGCTGCCGCCTAGGTCGTTGCGGATCGAGGACACCGCGACGTTCACGACGGTCACATCCAGTTGGACGACGCCGTACCCCAGGCTCGTCCCGGCGAGGGCCAGGGCGGCGGATCCGGTACGACGGCTCGAGTCGCTCATGTGCCCGACGCTAGGCACGGATCCCTTCGATCGCCGTCGAAGCGATCCGGTCCTACCGTGAAGAGATGAGCGAACTGGGCGACGTGGATCTGTCCGCGGTGGGCGCGGTGCTGGCCGACCCCGGGCGGTGCCGGATGCTGTTGGCACTGGACGACGGCCGGACGCTCCCGGCCTCCCGGCTGGCGGACGAGGCGGGCGTCAGCGCGGCCACCGCCAGCAGTCACCTGCGTCGCCTGGTCGACGCCGGGATGCTCGTCGTCGAACCGCACGGCCGGTACCGCTACTACCGTCTCGCCGGTCCGGAGGTCGGCCGGCTCATCGAGACGCTGCAACCGTTCGCGCCGCGCCGCCCCGTGCAGTCGCTGCGCCAGGGCACCCGCGCGGCCCAGCTGCGGACGGCGCGGACCTGTTACGACCACCTGGCCGGGCGCCTTGGGGTGGCCTTGATGACATCGATGCTCGAGCGGCACCACCTCACCGGAGGAGACGGACAGCGCACCCCCAAGGAAGGGCCGCAGGGCGCCGGCAGCGAGATCGACTACGAGCTGACCGACGCGGGTCGGGCCTTCCTCGACGACTTCCGCGTCACGCTCGCACCGAGGCGCCGCGCGATCCGCTACTGCATCGACTGGACCGAGCAGCAGCACCACCTGGGCGGTGCGCTCGGGCGTGGGCTGTTCGACCGGATGGTCGCCCTCGACTGGGTACGCCGCTCGCCCGCGCACCGCGCCGTCGACCTGACGCCGGCCGGACGCGAAGGCCTGGCAGCGACGTTCGGGATTCAGGCCCTCTGAGCAGCAGTCATCGGCGCGGGCTGCACGGCACCCAACCTTTTCGTCCTGCCGGGCGTCTTCGTGACATCACTCGCCGCAACGCCGAATCCCGGTCGCCGCAGCGAATCAGGGAGCGCGAGAGCGCACATCACCAGGGGGTAAGAAACGCATGAAGATTCACAAGGTGGCGCTGTCAGCAGGGGTCCTCCTCGCCGCCTCGGCAGGAATGGTCGGCATGGGCGCACCGGCACACGCGGCTGGCACCACGATCCTGGCTCTGCACACGGGTGACACGTTCACGACAGGCCAGAGGGGCGTGCTGTGCGAGGTGCACACCGGCGGCGTCGAGTGCATGTTCAACACGGCGCGGCCGTACGGCGTGACGAGCACGCAGGCCAAGAAGATCTGCGGCAACGCTGCGCTGGAGGACATCCAGCTGTCCAGCCGGTCCTGGACCTGGGGATGCGCCACGGACGTGCAGGTCATCCCGACCAAGGCCTCCAACGCCTGGGCCACGCCCCACCGTCTCCCGATCGACGGCGGTCTGCACGCACCGGTGATCCCGGCGAACTGGACCTTCACGGTCTCGGGCCTGCCGTGCCACGTGTCGTACAACGGAGCGGTCGGCTGCGCCGCGACGGGTTCGAGCAACACCGGATTCACCGCCGACGCGCGTTACGTGGTGCCGCGCGGGACGCACGCCTGACCGACTCCACAGCATCGATATGGCCGCCTCCGTACGACGCGTCGTACGGAGGCGGCCGTTTGCCGCTCGGCCGACGTCCAGCAATAACCCGCCGGACGTTGCGCCAGCTTGCAGCTTCCGCTGCGATGATCGGTGCGTGCCAGACGCGGGTGGGGGACGGATTCATCATGTCCGCAGGGCTTCGGGGGTCGCCGCCGGTGTCGTTGCGGTCGCGGCGAGCTGGGTCGTCGCGTCGCTGTACGGCGTCTCGTCCGCAGACATCGCGCGCTATCTCCTGGCCTCCCTCTGGTCGATCCTGCTGCCGGGAGCGCTCGTCCACCGTGCACTGCGGGGCCGGTCACGCGACCTGCTGAGCGAGGTCACCTGGGCGTTCGTGGTCGGCCTGGTCGTGCAGCTGGTGGCCTGGGCGATCTTCGTGGGCCTCGGGGTGGGCGGTTGGCTCGCGGCGTACCCGTTGATCGTGCTCGCGGTCTTCGCCGCCGTTCCCGCGCTGCGGGTGCACCTGCGACCCGGGCGCTACGAGAGCAGCACGCCGGTGCCCGTCGCCTGGGGACTGACCGCGGCGTACGTCGTGTCGATCGGGCTGCTCGCGTACGGCACCTTCCGCGTCAGCCCGCTGCCGCCGAGCACTCGCCGCTGGTACCAGGACCTCTACTGGCACGCCGCGATCAGCGCCGATGCCCGGCACTCGGTGCCGCCGGTCGTGCCGCAGCTGGGCGACCAGACCTTGAAGTACCACTGGTTCTCCAACGCGCACATGGCAGCGGATTCGCTGGTGTCCGGTGTCGACGTGCTCACCGTCACCGCGCGGCTCTGGTACCTGCCCATCTATGCGGCGCTCACCGCCACGACCTACCTGCTGGCCGCGCACCTGACCCGGCGCGCCTGGGCGGGGCTGCTCGCGGCCGTGCTCATCCTCGTACCACCGGGTTTCCTTCTCCTGCAGTGGCTGCCCGGGATCGCGCAGGACTCCTACATCCCGCTGTCCCCGTCGCAGATGTTCTCGCTGCCGCTCATCGCGCTCACCGTCTGGCTGCTGATCGACGTATGTCGAGCGCGCGCGTCCGCCGGCACCTGGGTCCTGTTCGTATTCCTCGCTATCGGACTCTCCGGAGCCAAGTCGTCGTCATTGCCGACGGTGCTCGGCGGCGCGGGGCTGGCGCTGCTGCTCGCCCTCGTACGCCGCACAGGACGGACCGCGGCCGCGTGCGCCACAGCTGTGGTGGCAGTGGTGATCGCGGTCAGCTCCCGCTTCGTCGCCGGAGGCACCAGCGGATCGACCTTCCGACCGGATGCGACGGTGCGCTCCCTGAAGGTGTTCCAGCAGTTCTCCTCCCACTCCCACCTGCAGCACCGCGCACTAGCGGTGCTGCTGCTCGTGCTGATCGTGCTGCAGGTCGGCTACGGCCTGGTCGGCCTCTTCCTCCTCCGCCGACCGCATGTCGCCGATCCCGGAGTGTGGATCCTGATCGGGGTCGAGATCGCGGCGCAGATCGCGCTGTCGGTCATCGACCACCCGCAGGGATCCCAGTACTACTTCGTGCGCGGCACCGATCCGCTGTGGACCGTCTTCGGAGTGTGGGGTTTCGCTGCCGTCGTGGCGCGCGCCCGGCCGGCTGCCCGATGGCGGATCGTGACGGCCGTCGCCGGCTTCGGCGTGCTCGGCACGCTGCTCGTGGCGGTCGCCCGTATCCTCGGCGGTGGGCACCAGCCCACCGCCTCGGCGAAAGGGCGGCCGCCGTCGTACTACTCGTCGGTCTTGTCGTGGTGGGAATCGCGTTCCTGCTGAGACTGATACGCCGCCGACCCGTGCTGCACCGAGTGCTCATCGCGGGCGTCGCGGGCGGTGTGCTGATCGCCTCCGCGCTCCCGACGCTGCTCACGGTCGGCCAGTACGCCCAGTCCACCCGCTCCCGCACCCCGCCGTACGCCGGGCACCTCGCGACAGCGCAGGTCGCCGGGGCGCGTTGGGTCGCGGCCCACACGCCGCAGGACGACCTGATCGCGACGAACATCTACTGTGTCGGCACCGTGACCGTGCCGCACTGCGACGACCGCGCGTACTGGGTGCAGGGCCTCACCGAGCGCAACAGCTACCTCGGCGGCTGGGCCTACGAGGACCAGAACCAGGCGAACGTGCTCCACGACCCGCACACCGCGTACCGACGGAGCTTCTGGGACCCGGCACGGTTGCGCCTCAACGCCGCCGCGTTCAGCGCACCGACGCCCGAGGTGCTCGACACCCTGTACGGCAAGGGTGTGCGGTACCTCTTCGCCGACACCACGGCCAGCCAGGTGTCCTCGCGGCTGCGCACGCTGGCCGACCTGGTGTGGAGCAGCGGCCAGGTGCAGGTCTACAAGCTGCACGCTCCGGCCTGAGACGGACCCGCTCAGGGCTGTCTCGTGCCGTGCACCTGCAGCGCGCGGCGAGCGTAGAACCGCGGCGCGATACGCGGGATCACCATCCGCGGGAGCGCCGGCGCTGCCTTCAACATGTCCTGCAGGACGACCGGATCGCCCTCGTAGGCGAACATCCCGAAGACCAGCGGCAGTGTCGATTTCGGCAGTCCGGCTGCTCCCGCCTCGCCGATCGCCGCCCACTCGGCCTCGGTGAGTACGGCTGCCGCAAGCGGCAGCACGCTGCGCTCCTCGAGCTCCAGGTGCGCCTTCAACAGGTCGTACAACGTTCGCAACCTGGCGACCAGTTCGTCGCGGTGCACGGCGTCGACATGGCTGCGCCACCCCGCGCGGGCCGCCGCGACATCGTTCAACGCCGCATCCAGACCGACGTGCTGGCTCTCGACCTCGTCGATCAGCCTGGCCGCCTGCTCGGGCACTCGCTCGCGCATCGTCGGCCAGAGCAGGGCGTCCTCGCCGGCGTGATGGTGGTGCAGCATGTCGCACAGGAAGCCGAGGTGCCTGTCGACCACCACGGCCCGCTTCAGCGCGCCCGGCTCGACCCGGGCGACAGCCGCGGGCAGCAGGCGGAACTCGCGCAGCATCGCGGTATGCACCACGATCATGTCCCGCACGTCGACGAGTGGCGCTTCGTCGTCGGCCATGATGTCGACCGTGTCGACGACGGACTCCGCCGTGTCGGTCACGGGCCGGCAGACCCATCGGGCCTGCTCCGCATTCCACCAGCATCGGGTGGTGTGGCTGTGTGTGTCGGTGTTCATGCCTCCAGAATCGGGACGCCGCTTCGTCCGCACCATCCCAGAAATGTGGGGACTTTCGCCGCAACGCTGTCGCGCTCCGGGGAGCTGGGTCACCATGGTCCGGTGACCACGCAGCGGCACCGGTCGCTGGCGGACGAGCTGACCGTCGGCGCCCGAGGTGACACAGATCTGAGCGCGCTCGCCGCGCGGATCTGCTCCGCCGTACGCCGCCATGTGCCCTTCGATTTCGGCTGCCTGGCCACCACCGACCCGTCCACCGGGTTGATCAGCTGGACCTACAAGACCAGGCCCCTGGCGGTCGGCGACGAGGAGTTCGCCGCAGCGGAGTACGGCGGCCCGGACATCAACCAGTTCAGTCAGATCGCGACGCGGCCCGACCCGGTCGGGGTGCTCTCGATCGACACCGGCGGGGCACCTGAGAAATGCCGCCGGTTCCGCGAATTCCTCGCTCCCAGTTTCGGGTTCACCGATGAACTGCGCGTGACGTTCCGTGCGCAGGGATTGATCTGGGGGCCCTCGCGATCTACCGCGGCACCGCCGAGCCGCCATTCACGGCGGCCGACGCCCGGGTGGTGTCGGCCGTGCAGTCCCAGATCGCCGACCTGATCCGCGGTGCGGCCTTCAGCCCCCGCCGCACCGGCTCCGACCCGGCGGGCAGGCCGTCCGTCATCATCGTCGACGGCGCCGACCGCGTTGCCAACATCACCGCCGCGGCCGAAGCGCGGATCGAGGACCTCGGCGGCTGGGACAACGGATCCCTTCCCGCGACCGTGCTGGCTGCAACGGCAGCCGCGCGCAGCACGCCGGAGCTCGCGATGACCCGGGCCATGGGCCGCTCGGGCTCCTGGCTGACGGTGCGAGCGACCAGGTTCGCCGCGGGCCCCGCGAACGAGGCGGCTCCACCACCCGATGACGTGGTGGTGACCATCGACGACACCACCGCCGCCGAGATCTGCGCGATGACGCTCGCCGCACGCGGACTCAGCCGTCGCGAGCAGGACGTCGCCGCAATGGTGTTGCAGGGCGCCGCGACGTCGGCCATCGCCGCCGCGCTGCACCTGTCGCCGCACACCGTGCAGGACCACCTGAAGTCGATCTTCGCCAAACTCGGCGTCAACAGCAGGCGCGAGATGGTCAGCAGCCTCGTCGTGCGCTGACCTCTCGGCGGCAACGCACCTCGACGAGGAGAGGCACCATGGCAACGGCAAGCGGGTCGCTTCGATGCCGAGGGGCACTGTCGATGTCTCGGTGGCGGGCGAATGGTCGTACGCGCAGACCCTTCGGCATCTGATCATGGCGACCGACACCTGGCTGGGTCGCGCGATCCTGGGCGGGGAACGGCCCTACCACCCGATCGGTCTACCGAACGCCGAATACGAGACCGACGGCTATGACTTGTCCGTTTTCATCGATGCGACCCCGCCGTACGACGAGATCCTCGCCGTACGAGCGGAGCGGGTCGCGATGGTGCGCGTTTTCATCGCAGACCTCACTGCGCAGGATCTTGCCCGGTCGTGCAGGCACCCATGGGCCCCCGACCGCCGCGTGTCGATGCTCGCCTGTCTACACACCATCCTCAAAGAGGAAGGGGCGCATCATCGCTACGCCGTGCGCGATCTCGCGTCGATCATCGGACAGCCGGAAACCGGAATCTCGGCAGATGATTGACCGGCTCGGGGCGTTCCATATAGAGGGCGAAGAATATCTGTAAGAATGTCGCGCTGAGATGCGAACAGGTGTATGATCCATAAATGAGGCAGCCTCCCGAAACCACCGCTGATCGGGGCCGGGACGTGCCGCAGGAATTCGATTCTCATGGCGCCGTGGGAATGCCTCCGAATATCGATAACCTCGACGTCGCCCAAGCGTTGAAATGGTGTCGCGGCGTGCTCGCCGCGGTTTATTCGCAGGCGAAGATTGACCGCCACCGACTCGACCTCGGAGAGCTGGAATCGCAGGCAGCCGAATGTGCAGCGATCGCTAATGCCGCCACCGCGGTGCAGACCGTGCGCGTCGCCCAGTACGCCGCGACTGAACGGACAACCGGCGCCGACGGGACCGACCTCGAGATCGACCGTGGCATCGGCCACGTCGAGGAGTTCGCCGACACCGACCTCGCACCCGCCATGTGCTGGAGCGAACGGCAGGCCACCGCACGTGTCGGCGACGCGGTCGACGCTGTCACCGTGGCGCCGGCCCTGCTGGACCTGATGGGCGCGGGCGCGATCGACTCCTGGCGGCTGCGCCGGATCACCGAGATCCTGGCCTACGCGCCCGACCACATCGCGAGCCATGTCGTGGAGACCCTCATAGCCCGCGGCGTCACCGGGTGGACCCCGACGCAGGTCAGCCGGCGCACCCGCACCCTCCTGACCCGCCTGGACCCGATCGCCGCGGAGACCCAGCACAGCGCCGCCGCCCGTGACGTGGTCGGGGTGTTCGTATCTCCCTCCGCACACGCCGGATACACCGATCTGCGCGCGACGCTGCCCACCGAACGCGCGCGTGCGGCGTACGCCGCGGTCGATGCCCTCGCCCGTGAACTGCATGCAGAGACCACGACCGGCAAGACCCTCGCGCAATGCCGCGCCGACGCCCTCACCGACCTCATCCTCGCCAATGCGCACATCGAGACGACCGTCGTCTTCCAGGTGCCGGTCGACCGCACACCGGGGAACGGCGAGCCGAGCGCAGTCAGCGCGATCGGGGACGTCGACGTCGCCGGCGTCGGGACGATCTGCGGCGACACCGTCCGGCGCCTCACGGCCGAGCTCGGCACCCGGATCGCCCGGGTGCTGACCGACCTGGGCGCCGGCACGCACCTGGACACCACCACTCGCACCTACTCCCCCACTGTCGCGATCCGCAGGTTCGTCGAGACCAGGGACGAGCACTGCCGCTTCCCCGGCTGCACCGCGCCACCGAAGAACTGCGACGCCGACCACGTCATCCCCTGGCCGCGCGGTGAGACGACGCCCGCCAATCTGCAGTTGCTGTGCCGCCACCACCATCGAGCAAAACACGAGCCGGGTTGGCGGGTGCGCATGACTGACAATGGGGAATGCACGTGGCCCAGCCCTACGGGCCGAATCTACGAAACCAGGCCCGAGGCGATGATCAGGGCAGAACTAATGCAGCTGACTGCCTGAATCGAATATTAGGAATCGACAGCAAACTTCGAGTGCGCCTGAATCACCGCAGGATCGGGCGGATGGTGCCGAGCTGGTCCAGGAAGACGTCGACCGCGATGGCGTCGTAACCACCCCGACCACGCTTCGGCGGGTAGAAGCGCACCGTCTCGATCCGCGGCAGCTCCTCGCCCTTGGCCATCGCGAGCAGCACTTGGTCCAGGAACGCGTCCACCTCACCCTCGTCGTACGCGCGGGTGCCGGTGCGTCGGGCGAAGCAGATCTCCCGCACCCAGTCCTGCTGCTTGCCGGTCCACTCGCGGCGACCGCTCCGGTCGTCCGTCGACGTGGGTTGCTGGGGGTTCGGCGGAGGCGAGGCCAGGTCGAAGTCGTGCTGCCAGGCCGCGACGTGCGCGAGCAGCGCCTCGACCGCTTCCGGGGTGTAGCCCTCGCGCAGCCGGGAACGGCGCAGCGCGAGTGTCGACACCTGCGGCACGGGCCGCTGTTGGCGCATGAGGATGGCGATCCGGGCGAGCTGCCGGTCGACGTCCTCGACGCTGTATCCACCCCGCTGGCGTGGCAATCGTGCGGCACGGACGGTGTCCACGTGCGTGGACGTCCACGGTGTGTTCATGCTCCCCTCCGGCTCTGCTGTGCTCCTCGAGAGCTTCCGACACCCTCGCATGGTGCCCGTAGGATCCCTTGCCATGCGAGTTCTCGTCTCCGGCGGGGCCGGCTACATCGGCTCACACACCGCGGTCAACCTGCTCGCCCACGGCCATGATGTCGTGCTCGCCGACGATTTTGCCAACAGCAAGCCGTCGGCCGTCGACCGCATCGAGCAGGTGAGCGGCCAGCACGTCCCCCTCCACGCGATCGACCTGTGCGACGCCGACAAGACCGACCAGGTGTTCGCCGAGCAGCCCATCGACGCCGTCATCCACTTCGCGGGCCTGAAGGCGGTCGGCGAGAGCGTCGGCAAGCCGCTGGAGTACTACCGCAACAACCTCGACAGCACCTTCTCGCTGCTGGCCGCCATGCGCCGCCACGGCGTACAAAGATTCGTCTTCTCCTCCTCCGCGACGGTGTACGGCGACCATGCGCCCGTCCCGTACAACGAGCATTACCAGCCCCTTTCGGCCGCGTCACCCTACGGCCGTACAAAGGTCATGATCGAGCAGGTCCTCACCGACACCGCTGCGGCCACCCCTGACCTGTCGGTCGCGCTGCTGCGCTACTTCAACCCGGTCGGCGCGCACCCCTCCGGCCGGATGGGCGAGGACCCCTCGGGCATCCCCAACAACCTGATGCCGTTCATTGCCCAGGTGGCCGTGGGACGGCGCGACAAGTTGAGCATCTTCGGCGGTGACTACCCGACGGCCGACGGCACCTGCGAGCGCGACTACATCCACGTCGAGGACCTCGCCGCCGGGCATGTCGCGGCGCTCGAACACCTGGACTCGATGTCCGAACCGGTGCGCGCCTTCAACCTCGGCACCGGCACCGGCACCTCGGTGCTGCAGCTGCTGCACGCCTTCGAGCGTGCGGTCGGCCACGAGCTGGCCCACGAGATCGTCGGACGGCGCCCCGGCGACCTTCCGGCGTACTGGGCCGACCCGACGCGCGCGCACGAGGAGCTGGGCTGGAGCGCGCACCGCAGCATCGACGACATGTGCGCCGACACCTGGCGCTGGCAGTCGGAGAATCCGCAGGGCTACCCGGCGAGCTGACCACCGCCCGACAGGCAGGGTCGTCGCGCGCTCTCTACGGCGCGCCACGCCCCCAGTCGTCGGCCGCTGCGGCTACATCTGGTCCGGCGCGGTGATGCCGAGCAGTCCCAGCCCGTCGACCAGCACCGCCCGGGTCAGATGGCACAGGGCGAGGCGTGACTCGCGCACCTCGTCGTCCTCGGCCTTGACCACCGGGCACTGCTCGTAGAACGTCGAGAAGGTCTGGGCGAGCTCGGACAGGTAGGTGCACAGTCGGTGCGGCTCCAGCGTCTCGCCGACCTGCACGACGACCGCGCCGAAGTCCAGCAGCCGCAACGCCAGAGCGCGCTCGGCCGGCTCACGGACGGCGATGGGTCCGACCGGCTCGACCACCCCGGCGCGGGCCAGGATCGAGCGGATCCGGGTCGTTGCGTACTGCAGATAGGGGCCCGTGTCGCCGGTCAGCGCCACCATCCGGTCCAGGTCGAACGTGTAGCCGCTGTCGTGCGCGACCGAGAGGTCGGCGTACTTCAGCGCCGCGACGCCGACCTGGTGGGAGATGACGTCGCGCGTCTGGGCATCCAGCTCGGGGCGTGAGTCGGCGATGACCTCAGCTGCCTTCGCGAACGCGGCGTCCACGAGATGCTGCAGGTCCGCGACCTCTCCCGAGCGGGTGCGCAGGATCTTGCCGTCCGTGCCCACCACGTTGCCGATCTGCACGTGGATCGGCTCGGTGTCCTTGATCCACCCCGCGAGTCGCGCTGTCTCCCAGACCATCTGGAAGTGCAGGTGCTGCGGCGCCCCGACGACGTAGAGCGCCCGGTCGGCGTGCAGGTCGAGCGAGCGGTGCCGGATGGTGGCCAGATCCGTTGCGGGGTAGCCGTATCCGCCGTCGGACTTGCGCACGATCAGCGGCAGCGGCTTGTCGTCCCGGCCGCGGTAGCCGTCGAGGAAGACGCACAGCGCGCCCTCGCTGATGACGGCCAGGCCCTTCTCCTGCAACGCGTCGCAGATCCCGGGCAGTTCGTCGTTGTACGACGACTCGCCGGCGATGTCGTCGTCGGTCAGGGTGATGTCGAGCTCGCCGTAGACCCGGTTGAGGTAGACCCGGGACAGCTCGAGGATCTCCCGCCACAGCCGCAGCGTGTCCTCCTCACCGGCCTGCAACAGGGTGACCCTGCGACGGGAGCGCACGTCGAAATCGCCGACGCTGCCTGCGGGTTCGGCGTTCTCGGCGGTCGTGAACTTGCCCCGCGCCGCGCGGTAGAACGCGTTAGGATCGCTCTGCAGCAGGCGGGCGTCGTCGCTGTCCTCCCCCACCTCGAGCAGATGCTCGATGAGCATCCCGAACGGCGTACCCCAGTCGCCGAGGTGGTTCTGGCGGATCACGTCGTGACCGAGGTACTCCAGGGTCCGCACGAGGGAGTCGCCGACGACGGCGCTGCGCAGATGGGCGACGTGCATCTCCTTGGCCGCGTTGACCGAGGAGTAGTCGACCACGACGGTCTGCTGGGGCGGGCGTACGACGCCGAGGTGGTCGTCCTCGCGCAGCGCGGTGGCCGCCCGGCCGATCCAGGCGGAGGAGAAGGTGACGTTGAGGAACCCGGGCCCGGCGATCTCGACCTGCTCGACCAGGTCCCCGTGATCGAGGTGGTCCACGATCGCCTGCGCGACCTCGCGCGGCGGGCGACCCAGACGCTTGCCGGCCGCCATCGCGGCGTTGACCTGCACGTCGGCATCGGTCTGCCGCTTGTTCGCCGGGCGGATCACCGGGTCGGCCTCGGCCCAGTCGGCACCGAACGCGGCAGCCATCGCCTCCTGGACGCGCGGAGTGAGGGCGGCAATCGGGTCAGTCATGCCCGCAAGGATAGGGACCGCGCACCCGGCTCATTCCGGTCGGTGCTGCTCCAGCCAGGCCCGCTGCCGCGCCGCCGAGGCGCAGGACAGCCAGGCGTCCGCGACGATCTCGGCCAGCTCGTCGACTGCCACCTCGCCGATGCGACTCGCACGCACCAGCACCGAGGAGTGACCCTCGAAGTGCGGAGTGGTGAAGAACGGTGAGGCCGGGTCCTGCACCAGCGCCTGCTTGTCCTGCTCGTCGGGCACCCGCAGCATGATCACGTCGGTGTAGCGCTCGCCGGTGTCCGGATCGACCGCGTCCGGGCGCCGATTGCGGAAGAAGACGAACGTCTTGCCCCCGACCTGGTAGACGGGATTCTCCCGCGTGCCCGCCGTGCGCTGCGCGTACGGCATCGCCGCCGCGAGGCGGTGGACATCGGCGACGGTCGCCCTCCGACCCATCTCTGAGAGGCTAGTCGCCGAGCGGTCCGGCGGGTGGGTCACAGGCAGTCTTCAGGGGAGCCCGGCTACCGTCCGCCGTCGCATGTCACATCCCTCTCCGCACCGGAGAAACCGACGAAACCGATGAAAGTCGAGCCGTGAATCACCTCAGCTACCTGCAGGCCGTCGTCATGGGCCTGCTGCAAGGCGTCACCGAGCTGTTCCCGGTCTCGAGCCTCGGGCACTCCCTGCTGGTCCCCGCGTGGATCGGCGGATCCTGGTCGGACCTGGTGACGCAGCAGGGATCCAAGAGCGCGACGCCGTTCCTCGCCTTCATCGTCGCGCTGCACGTCGCGACGGCGTTCGCCCTGATCGCCTTCCAGTGGCGGGACTGGCTGCAGGTGCTCGGCGGCGTCGGTGACCTGGCGCGCGACCGCCGGATGCGTACGCCGCGCTCGCGCCTGTTGGTCCTACTGGTCGCCGCCACCATCCCGATCGGCATCATCGGACTGGTCCTGGACAAGCCGCTGCGGCACCTGTTCTCCCACCCGCTGGCCGCCGCGATCTTCCTGACGCTGAACGGCCTGGTGCTGCTCGCCGTGGAGCTGCTGACCCGCCGTGCGCGGCGTACGCCGGTCCGCGCTCACGCCGCCGACGCCGGCGGCGCGGAACTCGACTTCTCGGGCACCGGTTTCGGCGAGGCGATCGCGATCGGCACCAGTCAAGCGCTGGCGCTCCTGCCCGGCATCTCCCGGTCCGGCGTGACGATCTCCGCGGGCCTGCTGCGCGGCTGGAGCCACGAGCGGGCGGTGCACTTCGCGTTCCTGCTCGCGACCCCGGTCATCCTGGCCGCCGGCGTCCTGAAGGTGCCGGAGCTGTTCGGACCCGAGGGCAAGGGCATCCACGGTCAGGTGCTCGTGGGCTTCGTGGTCGCCTTCGTCGCGGCGTACGCCGCAGCCCGCTGGCTCACCCGTTTCCTGCGCACCCGCACGCTCTACCCGTTCGTGATCTACTGCCTGATCGCCGGGATCGTGAGCATCATCCGCTTCGCCTGACACCCGCCCACACCCCGCAGAACCGGCGCCCCAGGCGGTCGGCATACACGCCCACAACCGCCCGCCGATGGCGATCCACAGCCTGCAATGTTCGCCAACGACGAATAAAGCGCCCACACTGTGGGTATGGCATCCGTTTCTGGCAAGCCCCGGCCCCGTCTCGCCAACAGCCCGTTCGCGGCTCAGGTGGAGCCGGTGATCGAGGACTTCGCACTCGCTGATCGGGTCTGCCACGACGCCTACGGCATGGGCCGCGTCGTCGGAGTGGACAAGAGCGGCCTGACGGTCGACTTCGGCAGCTCGACGCGCCGCATCGAGACGCCGTTCCGCAAGATGACCAAGCTCTAGAGCCACGCGGGTGGCACACCCGGGTCTCGGCTACGACAACCGCACCGGGCGCGGACCCGGGCGGGTCGTACGCACGATGAGCGCGCTCGTGCCCGGCGTACGGCGGGTGTGGCGCCAGGCCAACCCGTACGCGGACGCCTGGCACGCCCGGAACGTCGACACGATCGACCGACCGGGCCGCCGCTGGATCGTGCTCGGTGACTCGATGTCGCAGGGCATCGGCGCGTCGGCGTACGACCTCGGGTGGGTCGGGCAGCTCGCCGGCCGCCTCGCCGCCGACGGCCACGACCTGCAGATCATCAACCTCTCGGCGACCGGGGCCTGCGTGACCGACGTCCTCGAGCAGCAGCTCCCGGCGCTGGAACGGCTCGGCGTACGGGACGACGACCTCGTCACCGTGATGGTGGGTTCGAACGATCTCTTCGGAGGGCGGAGGCGACGCGCGGCCCTGCCCGCCGCTTACTCCAGGTTGGTCGAGAGCGTGCCGGCGGGATCCCTGGTCGCCACCCTCCCCCAGCCGAGCGGCCCCGCGCGCGCCGCGAACGTCTTCGTCGAGGCGGCCGACGCCTCCGGTCGGATCGTGATGGTCGACCTGCGCGTCACCGGGCCCTCGTCCTGGCGCGGGCGGCTCGCGGCGGACTACTTCCACCCCAACGACGCCGGGTACGCCGCGATCGCGGCGGCGTTCGAACCGACCGTCCGCCAGGTGCTCGCCGCCCCCGTCGAGGGGTAGGGAACCCACCGAGAGGTGGCGACATGTCTCCACCTCTCGACGATCACTCCACCCCCCGATGGCTAGGAGTCGGTCAGGCGGGCGCGCAGGTACGGCGCCGTCGCACTGCCGGTGGCTCGGGCGACCTCCTCGGGCGTGCCGGTCGCCACCACGCGGCCCCCCGCGTCGCCGCCGCCCGGCCCGAGGTCGATCACCCAGTCCGCGCTGGCGATGGTGTCCAGGTCGTGCTCGACCAGCACCACGGTGTTGCCGGCGTCGACCAGCCGGTGCAGCTGCCGCACCAGCAGCGCGATGTCGGCAGGGTGCAACCCGGCAGTGGGCTCGTCGAGCAGGTAGAGCGCGTGCCCGCGGCGGGCGCGCTGCAGCTCGGTCGCCAGTTTGATCCGCTGGGCCTCTCCGCCGCTGAGCTCGGTCGCCGGCTGCCCCAGCCGCAGATAGCCCAGCCCGACCTCGCGCAGCGTGGTCAGGCTGCGGGCGGCCGAAGGCACGTCGGCCAGGAAGTCGGCGGCCTCCTCGACCGACAGGCCCAGCACGTCGGCGATGTTCCTGTCGCGGTACTCGATCTCCAGGGTCTCCGCGTTGTAGCGCGCGCCGTGGCAGGTGGGGCACGGCGCGTACGTGCCGGGCAGGAAGAGCAGCTCGACGGACACGAACCCCTCGCCCTGGCAGGTCTCGCACCGTCCCTCGGCGACGTTGAAGGAGAACCGGCCCACGCCGTACCCGCGCTCGCGGGCCTCCGGAGTGGCGGCGTACAGCTTGCGCACCGCATCGAAGAGCCCTGTGTACGTCGCGAGGTTCGAACGCGGAGTCCGCCCGATCGGGCGTTGGTCGACCCGCACGAGCCGGTCGAACGACTCCAGCCCGGTGGCATCGTCGACGTCCACCGCGAACGCCGTGTCCTCTTCCTCGTCGCTCGCCTGCCCGAGGTGCTGACGCACCAGCTCCGACAACACCTGAGTGACCAGCGTCGACTTGCCCGACCCGGACACGCCGGTGACGGCCGTCAGCACGCACAGCGGCACGTCGACGCTGAGGTCGGACAGGTTGTGCCGGGTGATCCCCTGCAGGTGCAGCCATCCGTGCGGCGTGCGACCCGGGCGCTCGAGCGGTTCCGCGCGACCGAAGAGGTAGTCGCCGGTGACCGACTCCTCGACCTGCTCGAGGCCGTCGACCGGGCCGGAGTAGAGCACCTGTCCCCCGTGCTCGCCGGCCCCAGGGCCGATGTCGATGATCCAGTCGGCGCGGCGTACGACGTCCAGGTCGTGCTCGACGACGAAGAGGGAGTTGCCCGAGCTCTTCAGCCGGTCCAGCACGTCCAGCAGGGGCGCGGCGTCGGCGGGGTGCAGCCCCGCGGACGGCTCGTCGAGGACGTAGACCACCCCGAAGAGACCCGACCGCAGCTGGGTGGCGATGCGCAGCCGCTGCGCCTCGCCGGGCGACAGCGTCGTGGAGCTGCGCCCCAGCGACAGGTAGCCCAGCCCGAGGTCGAGCAGCACCTGGACTCGGCTCACCAGGTCGCCGGCGAGGCGCACCGCCACCTCGGTCGCTTCCCCGGAGTCGGCGTACGACGTCGCGGCGCCCGCGCGCGTCAGCTCGGCGACCGGCCGCAGGAGCGCGATCAGCTCGACGAACGAGAGCGCGTTCATCGCCGCGATGTTCAGGCCGCGGACGGTGACCGCCAGCGAGTCGGGCTGCAACCCGGTGCCACCGCACGCGGTGCAGGTGTCGCTGCGGACGAAGCGCATCGCCTTGTCGCGCATCATCTGGCTCTTGGTGTCGGCCAGCGTGTGCCGCACGTATTTGCGCGCGCTCCAGAAGGTGCCGTAGTAGTCGCGGCCGGTGGAGTCGTCGGCCTCGCCGCGGCGATCGATGAGCACCCGCGGCTGCTCGTCGGTGTAGAGCAGCCAGTCGCGGTCCTTGCGGGCCAGGTCGCGCCACGTGACGTCGACGTCGATGCCGACGGTCTTGGTGATGCGCAGAAGGTTCTTGCCCTGCCAGGCTCCCGGCCACGCGGCGATCGCGCCGTCACGGATGCTGAGCGACGGGTCCGGCACGAGCAGGTCTTCGGCCACGTCGTGCACCTCGCCGAGCCCGTGGCACACCGGGCACGCGCCGGCCGCGGTGTTCGGCGAGAACGCCTCTGCGCCTAACCGTTTCGCGCCCTGCGGGTAGGTGCCGGCGCGCGAGTAGAGCATCCGCAGCAGGTTAGACAGCGTGGTCAGCGTGCCGACCGTCGAGCGGGAGCTCGGTGCGCCGCGCCGTTGCTGCAATGCCACTGCCGGTGGCAGCCCGGTGATCTCCTGCACGTGCGGCGCGCCCACCTGCTGCAGCAACCTGCGCGCGTACGGCGCCACCGACTCGAAGTAGCGCCGCTGCGCCTCGGCGTAGAGCGTGCCGAAGGCCAGCGAGGACTTGCCGGATCCGGAGACTCCGGTGAAGGCGACCATCGCGTCGCGCGGGAGGTCGACGTCGATGTGCTTGAGGTTGTGCTCGCTGGCTCCGCGGACGTGAACGAAGTGGTCGATCGGGTCATCGGGCACATGTCCATCTAACCGCCCGCGGTGCTTCTTGCAGCATTCGCTCGAATGCTGCGTCGTCCACGCGAGCGCCGACCCGAGCAGGGCTCCCCCGCGGCACATAGCGTGGCGTCATGACGCACCCATCACGCCGGCCGCGGCCGCGCGCGTGAACGGAGACTCCGGCGGTTCCCGGAGCATCACCTCGGCCAAGGGCTCGCGTGACGAGCCGGAGCTGGAGCAGGCCTATGAACGACTGGTCGACGAGGGTCACGACCGGCTGGACCGGCCGCTACTCCCGCTGCTGTCGACCGGTTTCCTGGGCGGTGTCGACGTCGGAGTGGGGGTGCTGATCTACCTGGTCGTGGAGGCGAAGACGGACAACGCCCTGCTGGCCTCGCTGGCGTTCACCATCGGCTTCGTGGCGCTGCTGTTGGCCAGCAGCGAGCTGTTCACCGAGAACTTCCTCGTGCCGGTCATCTCCGTGGTCGCCAAGGTGGGCACCCTCACGCAACTGGTGCGGCTGTGGGTCGTGACGCTGGCCGCCAACCTGGTCGCCGGTTTCGCCATGGCGGGGATGATCGTGGTGGCCCTGCCCGACGTACACGACGCCGCGATCAAGGCGGGCTCCCACTACGCCCACCTCGGCGTCTCCTTTCGCTCGTTCTTCCTCGCGGTGCTCGCCGGAGCGGTCATCACGCTGCTGACCCGGATGCAGCACGCGACGGAGAACCTCGGGGTCCGAGCCATGGCAGCGGTCATGATGTCGTTCGTGCTCGTCGGAGCCCAGCTCTTCCACTCCGTACTGGACTCGATCCTGATGTTCGCCGGGCTGCTGACCGGTCGAGCGGATTACGGCTACCTCGACTGGCTGGGTGCTCTCGGCTGGTCGGCGTTCGGCAACCTGGTCGGCGGGCTGGTGCTCGTCACCGGCCTGCGCCTGCTGCGTACGTCGCACCGCATCGCCGAGAGCCGCGACGAGGGTCAGACCGGCTGAGTCGAGGCCGCATCCGACGGTCGACGAGGGGCACTCGCGCCGGTGTCAGCGCTGCATGAACTGCGTGATGACCTGGCCCAGTTCCGGACCCGCGTCCTCCTGCAGGAAGTGACCGGCGCGCTCGATCGTGGGGTGACTCCGATCCCGGGCGCCCGGGACGTGCCGGCGCAGGATGGGTGCCATCGCCGCAGTGATCGGATCGGCGTCGCTGAACGGCAGCAGGAAGGGCAGTTCGCAGGTCGAGAGCATCAGCCACGCGGCACGATTCGCGTCACTGGCCGGGTCGTCGGGTCGGGTCGGCACGAGGCCGGGCATCGCGCGCGGACCCGCCTTGGCGCGTTCGTCCGGGAACGGCGCGTCGTACGCGGCGCGCACCTGCGGGGTCATCGGGCGCGCGCACCCACCGTCGACCAGCCGACCGATGTCGAGCACCTGCGCCTTCTCCACGGCGCGGCGGAATCGCCACCAGACCTCCGGCATGTCGACGTCGCCGGTCGGCAGTCCGGTGTTGGCCGCGACCACGCGGACGAAGCGGTCGGGGTGCTCGGCGAGCAGCCTCAGCCCGATCAGTCCGCCCCAGTCCTGGCCGACCAGGGTGATCTCGCGCAGTTGCAGGTGCTCCAGCACCAGCTCGCGGGTCCACTCGACCAGCCGGGCGTAGGAGTAGTCGGACGCGTGCAGCGGCTTGTCCGACCGCCCGAACCCGATCAGATCGGGTGCCACACAACGGATCCCGTGGTCCGCGAGCACGCGAATCACCTGGCGGTAGAGGAAGGACCAGGACGGCTCGCCGTGCAGCAGCAGAGCCACCGGTCCGTCGACGGGCCCGACGTCGACGTACGCCATCCGCATCGTCCCGCCGTCCGGATCCGCGACCTGCGCGTACGCCGGCTCCCATGGAAAGTCCGGCAGTTGCGCGAAGGCGGCATCGGGGGTGCGGTAGACCTCCATGCCCGTCAGCCTCCCAGCACGACGCGGTTCATCGGGCGCGGCACCGTCACCGGCGTCGGTCGAGGATCGCGTCGGCGAGCTGCGTCCCCGACAGCCATGCCGCCTCCACGCGCGGCTTGTCCGACCACGAGTCACCGCAGAAGCCGATGCCGTCGTCGCCGAGGTGGAAGGCGTCCTCGCGGGTGCCCGCGGGGTGCGCGAACGACCAGCGCTGCACGCGTGACCAGGTCGGCCGGTCACGAATGTCGAGCAGGCCGGTGAGCGATGCGAGCATCACCGGCTCGGCCGCGTCCGGGTCGGCGAGATGCTGCCTGGCCAGGTCCTCGGTCGCGTGAGCGACCAGCACCGGAGCACCGTCGCCGCGGCGAGCGCCGTCGTCGGCGATCCAGGTCAGATGCGGGTCACCGTTGACGAATGCACCGTCGAATCCCTGGTGCCACGAACGGCGTTCCCACTCTACGAGCAACGCCAGCGTCGGGGCGTAGTCGTCGGTGAGCACCGACCGTGAGTGCAGCGACGGGTCGAGCAGGCGACGCGCCTGCGGGTCCGGCATCGCCAGCACCACCGTGCCGGCCGGTCGTCCGTCCACCGCGAGGGCACCGGTCTGCTCGTCCCGCGTCACGGCCTGCACCGTGACCTGTTCCGTGCGTAGACCCGCCGCCAGATCCTCGACGAGCGAACGCAACCCGCTCGGCGACGCCCAGCGCATCGAGCCTTGCTTCGAGTCGCCACGCTCGCCGTCGTCGTACACCTCGAAGGTGTCGGTCCATTCGCGGGCGAGCCCGCGCGCCTGCCAGTCGGCGACGACGGCGGCGAACCGGTCGTCGCTCACCGTGAAGTACGACGCACCGGTGTCGACCGCGTGACCGTCGACCGTGCGCACGGCCATCCGTCCGCCGAGGCGGCGGCCCTGGTCGAGCAGCCCGACGTCGACACCGCCCTCGGTCAACGCCCGCGCGCACGCGACCCCTGAGATGCCTCCACCGACGACGACCACGGGATCCATGCACCCATCCTGCACAGCCGGTCGGCGCGCGGCGCGGCAGCCCGGCTAGAGGGACGTGACCACGCCGTCCTGCACCTGCCAGCGGTGGTCGAGGCGGACGTTGTCCAGCAGTCGACGGTCGTGCGAGACGAGCAGCAGGGCTCCGTCGTACGACTCGAGAGCCTCCTCGAGCTGCTCGATGGCCGGCAGGTCGAGGTGGTTGGTGGGCTCGTCGAGCACCAGGAGGTTGACCCCGCGTGCCTGCAGCAGCGCCATCGCGGCACGCGTGCGCTCCCCCGGCGAGAGCCGGCTGACGGGGCTGGTGACCTGGTCGGCCTTGAGACCGAACTTGGCGAGCAGCGTGCGGATGTCGGCGGGATTCATCTGGGGCATCACGGTCTCGAACGCATCGCCGAGCGGCAGGTCCTCGGCCAGTCCGGTGCGGACCTGGTCGATCTCCCCCACGGCGACCGAGGCGCCGAGGCCCGCCCGACCTGTCGAGTGAGCGAGCCGTCCGAGCAGCAGCCGCAGCAGCGTGGACTTGCCAGCACCGTTCGGACCGGTGACGCCAATCCGGTCGCCCGCGCTGATCTGAAGGGTCACCGGGCCGAGGGTGAAGCCGCCGAGCGTCGCGGTGGCTTCGTCGAGCGTGGCGACGACGGAGCTGGACCGCGGCGCCCCGGCGATCGTGAACTGCAACGCCCACTCCTTGCGCGGCTCCGCCACCTCCTCCAGACGCGCGATGCGTGACTCCATCTGGCGGACCTTCTGTCCCTGCTTCTCCGAGGACTCCGACTGCGCCTTGCGGCGGATCTTGTCGTTGTCCGGCGACTTCTTCATCGCGTTGCGGACGCCTTGGGAGCTCCACTCCCGTTGGGTGCGAGCGCGGCTGACGAGATCGGCCTTCTTGTCGGCGAACTCCTCGTAGGCCTCCCGGGCATGCCGGCGCGCGATGGCCCGCTCCTCCAGGAACGCGTCGTACCCGCCGTCGTAGACCGCGACCTGACGCTGGGCCAGATCGAGCTCGACCACCCGGGTCACCACCCGGGAGAGGAACTCTCGGTCATGGGAGACGAGCACGACTCCGGCGCGCAGCTCTCGGACGAACCCCTCGAGCCGGTCCAGCCCGGCCAGGTCCAGATCGTTGGTGGGCTCGTCGAGCATCACCAGATCGAAACGGCTGAGCATCAGTGAGGCCAACGCCGCGCGGGCGGCCTGCCCACCCGAGAGTGACGTCATCAGAGCGTCCGGGCCCACGTCGAGACCGAGGTCGGCCAGGACCGCCGGAAGCCGGTCGTCCAGATCCGGCGCACCGCTGGCCATCCAACGGTCGAAGCTCACCGCGTACGCGTTATCGGCCCCGCGCGGCGGCTGGTCGGCACCGAGGGCGGCCGCCGCCTGCTCCATGGCCGACGTCGCCTCCTCGGCGCCGGTACGCCGGGCCACGAACCGACCCAGCGTCTCGCCCGGTATCCGTTCGTGCTCCTGGGGGAGCCACCCCACGAACGCGTCGCTGGTCGAGGTGGACACCGTGCCGTCCAGCGGCTCCAGATCACCGGCGAGGATCCGCAGCAGGGTGGTCTTGCCGGCGCCGTTGGCACCGACCACACCGACCACGTCACCGGGCGCGACGGTCAGGTCCAAGGCGCTGAAGAGCGTGCGGTGCGCGTGCCCGCCGGCGAGATTCTTGGTCACCAGGCTCGCGCTCACCCGGAGATCGTAGTTGCGCGCCGGCCGGCCTCCGACGATCACGGACCCTGGCCTCCGCTGTACGACCGGCAGTAGCGTGACGACATGGTGCTGCGAGCTCGACTCCTGGTCACGCTGTCCGCCGTGTTCGCCGTGCTGGGACTCGTCGTCGCGTCCCCCGCGCACGCAGCCGTCGATCGACAACGACCGCAGGGGTTTTCGTGGCAGCTGCTGCCCACCGGATCCACGAGCCACTTCCGCGGTCTGGCCGCGGTCAGCCGCCAGGTCGCGTGGCTGGGCGGGTACGACGGCACGGTGCTGCGGACGGTCGACGGCGGTCGTACGTGGGAGAACCGGTCACCGGCGGGCGCCTCCACGCTGCAGTTCCGCGACATCTCGGCCACCGACGCGACCCACGCGGTCGCCATGGCGGCCGGCACCGGCACCGACTCGCGGCTCTACGCGACCTCCGACGGCGGCCGCACCTGGCAGCTCTCCTACACCAACACCGACCCGGCCGCGTTCTTCGACTGCATGTCCTTCTCCGACCGGCAGCACGGGCTGGTGCTCAGCGACCCGGTCGACGGACGCTTCCGGATCCTGTCCACCCGCGACGGCGGCCGCAGCTGGCGGGTGCTCCCGAACGCCGGCATGCCGCCGGCCCAGACCGGCGAGGCCGGGTTCGCCGCGAGCGGTGAGTGCATCACGACCCTCGGCCGCGACGCGTGGTTCGGCTCCGGCGGCGGCGCCGTCTCGCGGATCTACCACTCCCGCGACGGCGGCCTCACCTGGACGGCACAGTCCACCCCGATCGTCAGCTCCGCGAGCGCGGGGTCTTCGGCCTCGCGTTCCGTACGCCGTTCCTCGGCGTCGCGGTGGGCGGCGACTTCAACGCACCGGCGGCGAACACCAACGTCGCGGCGTACTCCCTGTTCGGTTCGAAGTGGATCAGCGCCACCTACCAGCCGTCCGGCTATCGCTCCGGTGTCACGTTCGTGCCGCGTACGTTCGCCACGGTCATCTCGGTCGGACTGACCGGGTCGGACATCTCCTACGACGCGGGCCGCGACTGGCACACCTTCGACACCGGGCAGTTCGACACGGTCAGCTGCGCTCACGACGGAGCATGCTGGGCGTCCGGCGATCTGGGCCGGGTAGCGGTGCTGCAGCGCTGACCGCCGCCTCCCCCTGATCGGCCGGCGCCGCCGGCCGCGGCGATCGGGCGGGTCGCAGGAGGGCCGACCCGGCCAGCACGACTGCCGCCGCGGCGAGCAGACCGGCCGCGGTGAGCAGGCCGTGCTGCAGTCCCGTCGTGTACGCCGTCAGCGCGGCCGACCGCACTCCGGCCACCGGCGCGTGCGTACCTGCCGCCGCCGACTCGAGCACCAGGTGACGCAGCTGCGGCGGGATCGCCCGCAGGTCGAGATGGTCGCGGTAGACCGAGGTCGCCACGCTGGACAGCGCCGCGATCCCGACCGCGCCGCCGAGCTCGCGCGACAGGTCGTTGACGGCGGACGCCACGCCCTGCTCCGCCTTCGGGAGTGCCTTCGTGATCGCGGTGGTGGCCGCCGGCATGGCGAGCCCTCCCCCGACACCCAGCACGAACAGCCCGATCGCGACGACCCAGTACGACGTGCTGCCGTCCGCGCGGGACAGCCACACCAGCGCGACCGCCATGGTGCCGAGCCCCAGCGCGCTCTGCAGCCACTGGCCGATGCGCCCGTCCAGGCGTGGGGCGAGCCCGCGGGCGGCCGGCATCAGTCCGAGCGGCAGCGGCAGCATCGCGCAGGCCGCCTCCAGCGGGCTGTCACCGCGCACCAGCTGCAGATACTGCAGGAAAAGCAGGATGAAGCCGAAGAACCCGAAGAACATGGCCGCCAGGGACAGCGACCCGGTGGAGAAGCCGACGTTGCGGAAGTGGCGCAGCGCGAGCAGCGGTCGCGATGCGCGGGCCTCCCAGGCGAGGAAGAGCACGCCCACCAGCACCGAGGCGCCAATGCTGGCAAGGGTCGACGCGGAGGTCCACCCCGTCGTGGGCGCCTCGACGATCGCGTAGACAAAGAGCACGAGAGCGCTCACCGACAGCAGTGCGCCGAGCGGGTCGTTGGACGCCTCGTCGGGCGCAGCCGACTCCGGGACGGCGACGACGACGCCGATCAGGGCGATCACCGCCATGACGGCGCTCGCCAGGAAGACGGAGTGCCACTGCCACCACCGCAGGACGAACCCGGCGATGAACAACCCGAGGACGGCGCCCACCGCCGCGACACCGGCCCAGGTGGCCACGGCCACCTCGCGGCGTTCGCGGGGAAACGACGAGGTGATCGTCGAGAGGGTGGCGGGCATGACGAGCGCCGCTGCCACACCCATCGCGGCGCGGACGACGATGAGGGTCGACGTGTCGTCCTGAATCAGCGGGACCGCGCCGGCCACGGCGAAGATGGCCAGCCCGACCATCAGCGTGCGGCGGCGGCCGAACCGGTCGCCGAGCGCGCCTGCGGGCAGCAGCAGCGAGGCGAAGGCCAGCGCGTACGCGTCGACGATCCAGGTCAGCTGCGTCTGCGACGCGTGGGTGTCGACGGCGATCGACGGCAACGCCGACAGCAGCGACGACACGGCCGAGACGACGGTGGCCAGCGCCAGCAGGATGACCGGCAGCGTGGCCCTGGTGCTCGTGTGGGAGGTGGAGGTGGGATGCGACATGAGAGTTCCTGCCCGACGTGGGAGTGCGTGCGATGCGTTGCACTCTGCGACCGAGCGGCGCAGGATGTCATCCATGGTGAATAACCGCGCCGGACGCCCCAGCGGCGGCAGTGACGCCCGAGAACGCATCATCGCCGCAGCTCGGACGCGGTTCGAGCAGGACGGGTACGCCGCCGTCTCCGTCCGCGCGATTGCCCGAGATGCAGGCGTGGACCACTCCCTGGTGAATTACCACTTCGGCACCAAGGAAGCGCTCTTCGGGCATGTGCTCGCGATCGCGATGACCCCCGGCGAGGTCATGGACAAAGTCTTCGCGGCCGGGGCCGACCACGTCGCCGAGCGGCTGGTGGGGACCGCCGTCACTCTGTGGGATCAGCCGGTCTTCAGCGGCCCGCTGCTCGCCGTGCTGCGCTCCGCCAACGACGACTCCGGCCTGCGGCGGACGCTGGGCACCTTCATCAGCACAGAGGTGCATGGTCGGTTGCGCGAGCACATCGGCGGCCCGGACGCGTCGCTGCACGCGACCGCCGTGGTCACCGTGATGGGCGGGCTGATCTTCTCCCGCTACGTGATGGGGGCCGAGCCGATGGCGTCGATGAGCCGCGAACAGATCGTCGCCACCCTGGCACCCATGCTGGCCCCGCATCTGGAGCGCCGCGGTCGCTCCCGGTAGATCGGCCGCGACGACGGAACGCGCCGGCCGACTCACCGGGCATGAGACCAGATCCGGCACGCCCTACGGTGACCACATGGACGCAAGCTTGGAGCGGCACGACACGTTGGTCACCGGTTCTGCGCTCGAGCGCTGGGGAGCGTTGGCACTCCTCGTCCGGCCGGCGTACATCGGCACGGAGCTCGTGGTCGCGGTGGCGACCAAGGGCGGCTACAGCTTCCTGGGCGACTCGGTCAGCCGGCTCGGTGAGGTCGGGTGCTCGGTGGCGTACTGCTCGCCGCGGCACGGGGTGATGAACGGCTCGTTCATGACCTTCGGGGTGCTGCTGGCCGGCGGCTCGGCGCTGCTGCTCCGCCCGTTGGGGCCGTGGGCAGCCGGCCTGCTGGTGGTCTCCGGGCTGAGCTCGGTCGCCACCGGCCTCGCGCCGCTGGACCAGGACGGCACGCTGCACGCGATCGCCGCGACACCGCTCTTCGTCGCGCAGCCGATCGCCCTCATCGTGCTCGGAGTTCGACTGCGCGACGAGCAGCCGCGCCTCGCCCGCGTACTCCTGGCGACGGGGGCCGTCACCGCAGCCGCGGCAGTCGCGTTCGTGGCCTCCGGAGACAGTCCCGTCTCCGGAGGCCTCGAACGTCTCGCGCTCTGGCCGGTGCTGCTCGGCACGGCGGCGTTCGCGTGGACGCGGCTGTCGCGTCGCGGTCGCTAGCGCCCGTCCGCCGGGAGCGCCGTCCTGTTGGCCGACGTACGACGCCCAGTCAGACCAGGGACGCGCACTGACCCGTCGCCTTGTGGCCGACGACGTTGACGCTGCCGGGGACGAACCCGCCGGACACTCCAGGGGTCAGCCCGCTGCAGCGCAGGTCCCACCCGATGGTGTTGCGGACGATGAAGACGCCGGGGGCGCCCGGGTCGGGGTCGCTCAGCGCGATGTCGGTCAGCGTCACGCTGCCGCCGACCTTGTTGAAGAGGACGCCCAGCCAGTCGGTCTTCTGCCCGCTCGCGGTGAGGTTGCCGCGGATGGTGTTGTTCTTGATCGCCCACGGGATCTGCGAGCCTCCGCCGCGCAGCGTGACGTGTCCGAAGATCGTGACGCCGTTCAGCAGCACGGCGGCGGCGTCGGTGGCCCGGACGTTGCCGCGGATGGTGATGGTGGAGTGGGCGTCCGGCTCGACGGTGCACGGGTGCGCCGAATTGCCTGTGTACGACATGGGCTCACAGCCCAGGCCGACCAACGAACCCTCGTCACCGACGACGTTCCCGCGAACGGTGATCGTCGACGGCGCGCTCTGCGCGTCGAACTCCGCGCCGGCTGCGACGTGGACGTTGCCGAGGACGCGGATCTTGGCGTCGGGCACCACATTGCACGCGCCCTCGACCTTGAGTTTCGAATAGGTGCCCGACGGGATCGAACCGCCGGTGCAGGTGTACGACTGCGGCCCGTGCGGCCAGCACGCGGCCGATGCGGATCCTCCGGAGAGCGCGAGTGCTCCCGCAGCAGCGAGGGAGCCTGCGACCCTCAGCTTCAATGCTGCACTCATAGTCCTTGCCTTTCTCGCACAGCCCCCTTTCAGGGCCGGATAGATCGTTTTATACCGTCGGCCCCGATATATGAAAGAGATGCATCTCCCCAGGCCCGACTGTTCGATCGCCCTGCTTCGACGGCCCCCAACCCGCGGGACGGGCAGGCGGCTTGAACCGGTCGACGAACGGTGAGCAACGAGGGTGTGCCGACGCTGTCAGGGACGGCGTGGGCTGGTCCGCTCGGCCACTGACCTTCCATCCCGGTCGACGACCGGCCCATGGCGCTCCACCTCGTGGAGGCGAACGCACTCCCCAAACTCACACCCGTTGCGCAGTCAGCCTGTAGGTTCTCTATATGACTCTTGCCAGCGCCGAAGAGCGCGCAGCTATTCTCGACAGCCTCAAAAACACCAGTGGCAAGTACAAGAAGCCGTTCGATAAGGGCAAGCTCGCCGGCACCAGCTTCATGGGTGGGAACTGGGAGGAGTACGCGGCCATCATCATGCAGATGCTGACAGTGGACACGCTTCTCGATATCTCGGAGCAGTTGGAGCGGCTGAACAAGAACATCGAGCAGATGAACGTCAGGGGGAACTAGCTGTTTCTGAGCTTTGTCGAAGCAAGATTGCGGCACCTTTAAGCCGCTCAGGCACCCGCGCCACCAGCTGCCGCCAACCGCACGATCAGCAGAGCCACCGAAGTGACTAGAGCCCTTACAGATCATCGGCATTCGTGTCCACAGCATGGCGGTGCCGACACCAGGCCGCCAGCAGCGGCCCACGCCTGAGCTCCGCCGGCACCCCGCCGTAGGAACTTGCTCATGGCCCCTCAACAGATCACGCCTCGGCCGGCGTTCAGGTGATGCGGTCGAGCCACTCGATCAGCAGGTGACGCTCGGATTCGCTGAGCGCCTGGAGCTGCGGGGCGAAGGCCCGGAGCGCGACCGCCGTCGCGATCGGACCGCTGGGAGTCTCGGCGGATGCGTCGGTGAGGATGCGGGCCAGCACGGCATCGAGCATGGCGTCGGCGAGTTCTGGATCCCGCTCGTCCGACGGAGTCGCGAGCAACGTCTGGATGGTGCCGATCCCCGCCGCCTGGATGAGACCGACGGCGCGCTGCTCGGTGACGCGCAGTCGCGCGGTCGTCGCCAGTCGGCGTACGCGGGCGGCCAGGATCTGCCTGCCCGCCTGCGCCGCCGGAGAGACGATGACCCGATCGGGGTCACTGAGGAGGCGGAAGACGGCCGGGTTCGCGAGCCCGAAGTCGATCTGCTGGCGCCAGCTCGTCCGTAGGTCCTCGAGCGGGTCCACGTCGGCTGCCGTGGCCTCTTCGACGGCGGAGGCCTTGGCAGAGACGAAGGTGGCCATGACGTGTTCGACGACGGCCTCGAGGAGACCGTCCTTGTCGCCGAACAGCCGGTAGATCGTGGGGGCTTGGACGCCGGCCTGCTCGGCGACCCCCGGGTGGTGACCGCCGCGGGGCCGCCCTGGTGCAGCAGTCCTGCAGCCGCCTCGACGATGGCAGCGCGGGTGCTTGCTCGGCTGGCGGCTACCTCGGACACGGATCAACGATAACAGCGACTTGTTATCGACAGCATCCGTTGCTACCGTCGATGTTTCCATAGATAGCGCGGAAGGCATATCAATGATCATCATCACCGGAGCAGCCGGAGCCCTCAACGGCGCGACCCTCGACCACCTGCTCGAACGGATGCCCGCGAACGAGCTGGTCGCCACCGTGCGCGACACCGCCAAGGCGCAGCCCTTCACCGACCGCGGCATCA
The DNA here is from genome assembly GCF_021391335.1 of Allobranchiibius sp. GilTou73. Taxonomy (GTDB): domain Bacteria; phylum Actinomycetota; class Actinomycetes; order Actinomycetales; family Dermatophilaceae; genus Allobranchiibius; species Allobranchiibius huperziae. The sequence continues at coordinate 553,589 of NZ_CP090051.1, forward strand.
AGGTTCGGCGCGCCGACTACGCCGACCCGGCGTCGCTGCCCGCCGCGTTCGAGGGGGCCGACCAACTGCTCCTCGTCTCCTCCAGCGATCCGACGGCCGACGGTGTCGCGTTGCACCGAGCCGCCGTCGACGCCGCCGCCACTGCCGGCGTGGGGCGGATCCTCTACACGAGCCACCAGGCCGCGGCGCCCGACAACCCGTTCTTCCCGGGCCGAGACCACTTCGCCACCGAGCAGATGCTGGCGGCGACCGGGATCCCGTGGACGTCGTTGCGCAACGGGTTCTACGCCCACAGCCTCGCGTGGCTCGCCGGCCCGTGGCGCGAGACCGGGGTCATCGCCGTACCGGGCGACGGACCTGTCTCCTGGACGGCACGGGAGAACTCCGCGGAGGCGGCGGCGATCATCCTCGCCTCCGACGGCGCGTACGACGGGCCGACCACCATCACCGCGACCGACGCACCCACCTTCGCCGAGCTGGCCGAGGTGGCGTCCGAGGTGTCGGGTCAGACCATCCGCTACGAGCTGATGGACGAGCAGGACTGGGTCGACGCGCAGGCCGCAGCCGGACGGCCCGCACACATGGCGACATTCCTGCTCGGGTTCTATCAAGCAGCGCACGGCGGCTACTTCGCCGGCACCGACCCGCTGCTTCGCGAGCTCCTGGGCCGCGAGCCGCGCACCGCCCGCGACGCCCTTGCCTGAGGCGCGTCGCTCAGCCGGCGCGCTGTCTTCTCAACCGGCTCGCTCGACCACGATCGTCGGAGGCTCGGCGAGGCTCTGTCCGACGACGCAGTAGCGCTCGGCCATCTCGCCCAGCTTCTTCAGCACCTCGTCGTCGGCGTCGGTGTCGAGGCGGGCGGTGATCACCAATCCCTGGACACCGACCGGAGCCTCGCGGGACACACCCAGGGTGCCGCGGGCGTCGAAGTGCGCGATCGCGCTAAGTTGGGCTCGCCGCACCTCGATGCCGAGCACGGTCGCGACGCTGCGCAGCGTTACCCCGGCGCAGGCAAGCACCGCTTGCAGGAGCATGTCGCCGGAGCAGGCGTCCGACCCGTCGCCGCCGGTCGCCTCGTGCAGACCTGCGCGCACCGGACCGGCCCAGCCGCTCACCGTGGCGGTGATGCCCCCGTCGGACCAATCTCCCTCGGCGTGCAGTGGCGTTTTGGCTGCGGCGGGATCATCCCGGTACTTCTTCTTCAGCGGCGACTGGAGCTCTCGCAGAGCATCGGCATTCATGGGCCCAGCATGGCGGCGAGGGCGGAGCGCCGCTGGCACCGCCGGTCACGAAGCCCTCCGGCGAGCGCGGGTGGGAGGCGTGCGACCGTGGCCAGCGGAGGCAGGCCTCGAGTCGCGCCGGCTGGGTAGCGAGCCCTGCACCACCCCGAGCGGCACGACAGGGCGTCAGTCGACCCGGCCGCATGCAGGCGCGCGCCCCCGGGGGGCAGGATGCACTGATGACAGACGATCAGTGGCCCGCCGGCTTCTTCGACCGGCAGGACGACGGCGACGACGCCGACTTCTACGGGCCGCCGCGCCTGGTCACCCACATCGATGACGGCGCGATTGCAGCGGTCTCCGAGCTGTACGACGAGCTGGGGGTGCCGGACGGCAGAGTCCTGGACCTGATGTCGTCCTGGGTGTCCCACCTCTCCAGGAAGCCGACCGGTGGGCTGGTCGCACTGGGGATGAACATCATAGAACTGCAGGCGAATCCGATGGCTGACCAGGTCGTCGTCCAGGACCTCAACGTCGACCCGCAGTTGCCGTTCGACGGCGCGTCCTTCGACGCGGTGGTCTGCTGCGTCTCGATCGACTACCTCATCCACCCGGTGGGTGTGCTGCGCGAAGCGGCGCGCGTGTTGCACCCAGGCGGGGTCGTCGTGCTCACCTTCAGCAATCGGTGCTTCCCGACCAAGGCAATCCGCGGGTGGCTGGCCACCGATGAGGACGGGCGGGTGGCGATCGTCCGGGCATATCTGGAGCAAGCGGGCTTCGGCTCCGTCTCGACCGCTTTACGTACCAAGCCGCGATGGGGCCACGACCCGTTGTACGGCGCGTGGGCTCGGAAGGACTAACACCGGCACGGAAGGGCCTCACACGAAACGGGCGTCTGACCGCCATGGGTGCGACGTGTCGTCGTCGCACGGTGATGACGGTGTGGATGCAAAGAATCGTCGCCCGCGGGTCACACGCGGCGGAGTGGGACACCACTCGCCGTGAGAACGACGGTCGACCTGGAAGGTTCGCAGACATCCGTCGGCCGCGAGCGTCAGCATCAGGTCAGCGCGGCCACCTGACGATTCGGTGCGGCCGGCGGGCCTCGATCGTGGTCGGGCACCTGGCAGAGTCGAGGTCTGAGGGATCGTAAGCGAGCGAGTTAGTCGTTCTCAAGACGCTTTGAATTTTGCGCAGGATGCAGTTTTCGCACATGCTAAGGGTTCGTCTCGATCAATGTCGGTCGCTCCGCCCGACCAAGCCGTCGCTGTGCCTACTTGGTGCCGGGACCCGCAACAATCCGTGCAGGCGGCGCCCCGACCTGCGTCTGCGTCAAGACTGCCGATCCGCTTCTGCTATTTGCCATCCAAACCAGGACATCCAGCAGGCGCAGGGTGCTAATTCTCGAGTCAACATACTCTGGGCGGAGGGCATCGATGTCGCGCCGGAGTTGATCCTCCTTCAGCACAAACGCTAGCGGGGACCAAGTCTCGTTTTCGAGGTGCAAGGCTTTGGCGATGACTGAGTCGACAATGGGGATCAGGTGAGGGCGCTTTCTGGCCATGAGTTTGGTGGCGCGCGTACGGCCGACGGAGGGGATAGCTCGAAGCAGCCCCCAGAGATTGTCGGCCTGAGCTAATTCTGCAGGGGTGGCGTCCCAGAGGCGCGCGCTGGCCGAGACTGCACTCAGCGCCTCGTGGATGCTGTCGCAGCGCAGGAGGGATCGAACAGCCTGCGGTCCGAATCGGACGTCTAGCAGGGAGGCCGCGGCGATGTCGTCGACGGTAAACCGGTCGGATGGGTTGTCAGCGAGCAGGCCCTCGGAGTCAAGGCCGTCAAACAGGTCTCCGGCAAAACCCCTGTCTGGGTCGAAGTACGCGGCCACCAGTGCGCCCGCGTAGGGGCGGCTAACGATCTCCAGAGCGCTCTGCCGAACGCTGCCTTGGTCAGTTGCATGGAACATGCTGACGATTATGGCGATGGTGTCCTGCCAGACACGTTCGCGGCGGTAAGACACAGTGTTTTTCTGGCGTGGGGTCTAAGAGCGAGCAACCTCGAGGACCTTGACCGAGCGGGTCCCCCCCGTGTCCGAAGTGGAAGAGTTTGCCTGTGGTCCAAGTGCTCATGAACCAGATGTTGGTGATCCCTTCGGGCAGTCTCGGCGCCACTTCGGGCAACGGTCCATCCGGCCGCATGAGAACGTCTAAGGCGCCGAATGGAGCCGTCGTGAAGCCTGGCAGCAGGACAAATAGATGCTTCTCCGGAAGCTCGGCAGTGCGAAGCTTTTCCACGTTGTGCCGCTGGGCATCCTTTTCGATCCATTCATCGAACCAATGAACGAGGACGTTGCCGGTCAGTGGCACTGCTCCCCCGTTCGCTCCGCATCCTGCTGAAGTGTGACGTAAATGCTTCCCGGGAAGTCCGTGCTCCCCTGGTGGGCGGACACAACCCCAAGGTCGGTCATCCGACCGGTGACCGTCTGATGGTCCGCCTCGCCCGCCTCCATGGCACGAAGCAGTCCCGGTAGGTCCTTCTTCAAGCGCTTGGCTCGGGTGGTTGAGGTTACCGTCACCAGCCACCCACCGACCAAGTCTCATTCGACCCACCGATTGTTGGATCCGTTGACGAGGTTCCAGAATTCGATCGAAGCCGCGTCGGCAGCAGCCGTCACTTCCATGGCGCCGAACACCCCGTCGTTACGGACCAGATCAAGGTCGTACATGCTTGGGTGTGCACCGTCGTCGTGTTGGCGCACATGCACACCCAGTAGAGCGTTCTCTACGCATGCGGCGACCCACATCTCTTCATCGCGCAACTTTGGCACGGGTCCATTATGGGCGGCTCCACCGACAGCGACCTGGGCGAAGGCAAACCCACCAAACCGATGCCGGGAGCACTGGCAAGTGAGCAGGACAGGCTGACTCGTGGAGTGATGGTCAACTGCCTCGGCTGCCCCACCGTCACACATCCAAGCGGAATCCGCGAGCCTTGAGATGTGGCCCTGTCGGTTCCGTGGCTCAAATTTCAGACGACGAAGCGTGCGCGACTGTCGTCCGGCCAGGCTCCTTGACTCTGCAGAAATTGCTCAGCGGTGGGAGTATCGACGTATTCGAGGAGCGTTCCGACATTCCGCTGAAGTTCTTTTTTACTTCTGCGGGCGTGGCAAAGAAAAATTCTCGTCGTAAATTGACGTTGTTGAGTTTACGTTCAGCGAACGCTTGGTGCAGTTGAGTTTCAAGTGTAATGGCGTCCTTCGAAAAGTACATGATGTGCACGTCGAAGGGGAATGGCACGGAGGCATCACCTAGTTCGCGCACTCGGTCCATGGGTTCCAATCGTCGCGTCATACCGATCTTCACCACGTTCGCGCCGAAGGCGCCAATGTTGCTGATCACGTACACAAACCCGGCGCGGATGTTCGCTACGCGGTAGTCGTTCTGCGCAATGGCCGCGTCGATCGACGCGATCTGCTGGCGGATCCGCTCCGCCTCCTCGGTCCTGCCTTGCGCGATAAGTTGTTTGTACACGTTGTCATTGTGGTCGCGTTCCTTGTTGAGCTTTTCACGTTCTGCGGCCAGTTCCCTCTCAGCCAGACGTTCCTCGCGAAGACGCGCACGCTCTTCGCGCTCCTGCTCTCTTTCTTCTTGAACCTTCATCAGGTAGTCCGCGGTGAGTTCGAGTTCGGTCTTCCGAAGGTTGAAGTAGGACTCGGAGATGCGGATCTCCATCAACCGGCCCAGTCTGGCGATCGCATCAGCCGACCTCTGGAGTCGAGCCTCGCCCGTTTCCAGGCCGCCTGCTCGCAGGGACCGCACGCTAGCGTCTGCTTCAGCGTTGAACGCCCGGAGCATCAACTTGGCGTAGTCCGCGACCATCTTGCGTCCTAGGGCAAGTGAGTTGTTGAACACGAAGGAATCCGAGGCAACCACGGCGTCGTTCTGTTTTATGGAGTCTTTGATGTGCTCTCTCAGCTCTGTGAGTGCCTCTTTGTACAGCGGAGAGTTGTCCAGCGGGTGGCGGTAGTAGTACACGCCGACCCTCTGCAACGTCAGCTGATCGTCAAGCTCGACGAGCTCCTCGCGGCGTGCTGCGATGTCGGCCTCAAGTGCCCGTAACGTGGACGCCGTCGCGGATGCCTCGGTCACGGATTGGTGTGCAGGACGTGCGGCCTCGTCCGCCAGTTGCTGGGCAGCCCGTCGAATCTGGTTCTCCAGGCCTCGTAGGCGGATGGCTCGGTCCCGGATCTCGGCCTCGAGGTCGGCGAGGCGTGCCTCCGCGTCTCGTACCTGGCGAGTGTCCTCGCTATCGTCTGCGCCCGGATTTGCGATGGTGGCCGCAGATTCATTCGATGCTGGGAGCCACAGCTTCCAACCCGGGGGCGGAGGCGGCCATGACAAATCTGGTTTCCACCCAGGGGGCGGAGTCCAGCCCGCTGGTGGGGCCGGCCAACCTGGCGGGGGATTGAATACGGGTCTACTCATGGACGGACCGGATGCCACCAGCGGTTGGCGCCGGTTGCAGATCCAGCGGCGACTTCGACATCACTCCTCCGAGGTGTTTGATAGTGGCCTCTGGCTCGATGCGGTCAAGGTCTAACTGAGTGAACCGCTCGCGGTCGGTAGCCAAAGCGACGAGGGGGATGAGCGCGTCCCGCCCGGTCGCGGGATCGATCCCCTCCACGACGGCTTGGTAGGAGACGGTCGCGATTCGATGGCCGGTGTCGTAGGTGAAAATCTCGGCGAGCGTGCGGATCGCGGCCGCTGACACGAATCCCCGGTAGAGCTTCTTGCGCGCGGTGACGGGCAAATTGGTCGACGAGATCTCGTCCGAGGCGGCCTTGTACTTATACTCGCGTGCACTCGGGACCACGTCGGGCTGGGGAAGAGGCTGCACGATCGTAAGTTCGCCGAGAGCTTCGTCGTAGTCAATCTTTGCATCGTCCGGCATGAAGTCCGGCCACCCCGAGGCACCTAGGCAGACCTCGATGAAGTCGCGGACTGCGTCCGGCTCTCCGCGGTCGTAGGCGTCCAGCAACTCGTCCGCATGCCGATTGGCCTGCGCTGCTGCAGCATTACGCCCCTCGCAGTCTGATTCGTACTTCATCCTGTCGAAGTTCACACGCTGAAGCCGTGTCGCCTCAGCCTGTGCGTGTGCGTTGATCCGTCGGCCGTGCTCGTTCAAGAGAGCAGCACGCTGCGCGTTCACCTGTGCGACGGCCGCGGCGTGTTCGACCTGCATCCGCGCAACTTCCGCAGCGTGCTTCTTAGCTCCACCCAATTTCGCGCCCAGTCCCTGAGGGGCAGGCGGGGGCCTGAAGCGCGGTTCGGCCGGAAGCGCCGGCGGCGGTGGCGGCGCGACGACCGTGTCGTGTCTGGACTGAAACGGCGGGTGGACCGCGGTGGTGTGGAAGTTCGCCCTGTTTATGGGTGCGACCTGCGCAGACACGTTCGATAGAACACCCTCGAGGTCGGCGGTGCGCTTCGCCAGGTGTCGGTTAAGCGCGGCAACCTCAGTCAGACGTTCCTGCTGATGCTGAACCTTGGCCTCGGTCGCTCGGCGGCGCTGCTCCCACTCAAACTCTCTCGCGTTCTGACGTTCCTGGTGCTCACGTTCGCGCGCATGCATCAGCACCATGCGCTGGTTGTGCTCCTCCATACGTGCCGCGTGTGCCGCCGCCTGTTGCCGTTGCCTCTCAGCCTGTTGCCGTCGTTTCTCCGCTTGCGCCGCCTGCCGCTGCAACTCGGCGAAGAGCCCCCGCTTTTTAGCCATCTGCCCCACCTGCTTCCCTCTCCGGCAGAAGGTTAAGTCACGATGATGCGTTTCAGGCATCTACTGCCCCCGCAGGCGAAAGAGGTCTCCTTGAGGTCGGGATGGGTACGCGCCCCGAAGCAACGGGCCAGCACGTCGACAGTAAGTTGATGGCTATCCAAAGCGCCTCGGTCGTTCAAGAGGGTGAAACCCTGGGTGCCAGTTTGCGACGCAAACTTGGCGGATTCGATGCAGGCAGGACGTGCCTGTCTCATACACCGGCGACGTAGGCGGTGAGGAAGTGGACGCCGTGGCGGTCGAGGTTGCCACGGGCGCGGTCATAGTGCTCGGTGGTGCGGGGGTCGGCGTGGCGGGCCAGGATCTGCGCGTCGCGTAGTGGGACTCCGGCGTCGAGGGCGTTGGTGATCGCGGCGTGGCGCAGCGAGTGCGGGCTGATGTGCCGCGGGATGCCGGCTGCTGCGGCCATCCGGGTGACCATCCGGTAAACGTCGCGGCGGTCGACTGGTTTGCCAGATACCGGCCGCAGCAGGAGCGGGCCGCCGGTCCGTTCGCCGCGGCAGGCCTCCAACACGCGCAGGACGGGAACGGTCAAAGGCATGGTGGCTGGCTTGTTGCCCTTGCCGATCAGCCGCAGCACTCGGTACCCGCGGAGGGTGTCGGCGTAGTCCTCGATCTGGACGGCGGCGGCTTCGGAGGCGCGAAGGGCGTTGATGCCCAGCAGGAACGCCAGGGCCCCGTGGTGCACGGTGAGGGTTTGGGCGACCTGCAGGAACCGGATCAGCTCGAGGCGGTCCAGTCCTTGCGTGCGGCTCTCGTCGCGGTTCACCTTGGGCAGTCGGGCGTAGATGGCTGGGTCGGCGGCGATGAGCCCATCGATGTGCGCGAAGCGGAAGTACCCGCGGACCGCGTGCATCATCGTGCTGACCAAGGAGTCCATCAGCCCGCGTTCGCTCAGACCGCGGATGTACAGCTCGACGTGGGCGCGTTGGATCCCGGTCAACGGGTCGAGCGCGTTCATCTCGCACCAGGCGAACCACTGGCGGAGCTGGAATGCGTACAGCGCGTGGGTTCGCCCGGAATAGCGGGCCAGGAAGGACACCGCCGCCAGCTGTGCGCTCGACATCATTGCTGGTTCGAAGGGCAACACCATCGTTGTCGTGGACATCACGTCACCTCGCGGCGACCAAGACTGACCCAGACCCCGCTCGCCGCCCGCGCGGCCAGGCATGTGGACCCACCGACGCTACGTCGCTCAAGAGCTGCGAGGCCGCACCCGTCTGGCGGCGGAGTGACTCGCGTTGGCCCCGGATGGCCTGAAGTAGTGATTGAGCGTCCGAGTCCTGATTACGACAGGATGAGAGATTCCAGTGACGCGACAGTTGCCGCCGCGCTTGAACCGCTGGCCGGTGCACGACACGGTTACGACGTCGCCGATCGGGTTGTGCCAGACGAGCCGAGCCTGTACGCGCTCCACGGCGATGAATCAACCTGGTCGTCGCTTGGCCTCACTCCCGCGTTCGAGCCGCGACGTAATCACAAGACTTGCCGGACGCCCGAACCAGATCGAGAAATTCGACCCTCGTACCACTGTCGATGCCCCGTGCTGGGCGAGCAGCGGCTCTTGTCTGACCCACCCAGAGCGCGACGATGGTCATGCAGTCTGGAGCCGCGACGCGCGAGCATGTGTCTCCGCGCGAATGAGGGAAGGGCCGTTAATCGAGCGCACGCAAAACCCTGAGGGACAACATGCGGGCCCCTCGACTGATCCATCCTTACCATCGTCATGACCGGCGACGCTGTCACGATCAGCGGTGACGGGCGCAACAGTTGTTCACACCGACATTAGCGAGGGGGGCCAGTGCCGATCCTGCCCTTGAATGTGCCTGAGGCCAGCGACGTTGACTACGCCGCAGGCCGACTGACGACGCGCACCTACGTCAGCTCCAGCTTCAGCTGGCAGTTCGGCCAGGACAGGGGCGAGCGTGGGCGTTACGTCCGCCGGGTCTTCGATGAGGTCGTCACCGAAGACGACGACGAATGGGAGTGGAGGAGCGAAGTGGTCTACACAACTCCGGGCGGTCGTAAACAGATCGAGCTTCAAGTGGCGCGATCCGCTGGCGTGATCCGCAAGATCAGGATCCAAAAGGTGCCGACAAGTAGCGACGCAACGAAGCTGGAGCCCGTGCTCGAACTGGATCGGGAGCAATCGGCTCGTCTCATCGACATGCTGCGCGCCCTCGACTCCATTCCGATCGAGGGAGAAAACACCGTGCGCATCGACGATGACTTGCTTCGACAAGTCTTCGAGGACCCGACGGCGATCGCGGCGGCCTACGCCGCCAATACGGACCGGTTCCGAGCACTCATCGAGAGCGACGCGACCGCCAGCGACGTGATTGCTCTTCAGAGCCGGCGCGGGGTGGTCGCCACCATGCGGCTATGGCTTGAGGACGAGGCCGCGTTCAACGCTGCCCGCGACGAGGCGGGTGGGCCCGAAAAGGCATGGCAGCAGCTTCTTGAAGCCAACCCCTGGGTCTTGGGCGTTGGACTGTCGGGTCAGCTCCTCACGTCCTGGGACAAGGAGCGCTTAGAACAGACTGTGGTCGGCCGCAGCATAAAGGGGGTTGGCAAACGTGTCGATGCTTTGCTCAGGACCGCCGGCATCGTCCGGTCTATGGTCTTCGCCGAGATCAAACACCACAGGACTGAACTTTTGGCCGACGAGTACCGAACGGGGTGCTGGCGCCCGTCCAGCGAGGTCTCGGGCGCGGTGGTTCAGATCCAGCAAACGGTGCACTTGGCGGTGCGCGACTTAGGTACGGACTTCATGCAGGAGCAAGCGCCCGACGGATCCCTGCTCAGTGGCGGTACATTCTTACTCCAACCGCGGTCCTTCGTTGTGGTGGGTTGCCTAAACCAGCTGGCTGGCGACGGCGGGGGAGCTATCCCCGACAAGGTCCGCAGCTTCGAACTCTTTCGGAGAAACTTGCACGAACCCGAGATCCTTACGTTTGACGAAATTTTGGCCCGCGCAGAGTGGCAGGTCGAGGTGGCCTCGCGCGAAGTGGTGAATGACGGAATGGATCCTCTGGTTGACGTCAATCCCCTCACGGGCGAAATGACGCCTTAACTGCGCTGTCTCAGACCAGCGTCCTTGCGGCGGTGAGACAGCAGGTTGTGCTTGGGCGGAGCCGATGATGTCGTGTCGAACTGCCAAATTTGCTGCAGCTAGGGCAAATTTGTGACTCGGGTGAGGCCAATCAAGCGATGAGAAGGGCGCGATGCCTTGCCAGACTTTGTCTTACTGATCGTGCGGAGTATGCGCGCCGTTACATCGCTGTCTAGGTTCGCTAGAACCGCCGGCATCACATCTTCGTCCACCACACCATCTATGTCATCGGCATTTTGCCGCTCAAGCCAAAACGCTCTGCGCTTCACACGTGCACCGTCGAGGTGCCCGTGAACTTCTATCACCTCCTTAGTCAGCTCTACTTCGGACAGAACCTTGACCAGTTCGTTCGCTTGCCCGACAGAGACAAACCCTTCGGCCCGCTCGCTCGAGGTTTCCCACTCCACCGCAACACCACCCGTGATCCGAGCGACCTTTGCGATTCGATCGAGCGCGTACCGATCTGCGCGTGCGGCGCCGACGGCATTACGAACGACCAGATGCTCATCCAAGTCGCGCGACTCGGGAAGAAGATTCGCCAGTCGGCTGATGGCTCGCTCCGATGTAGAGGGCGTGTTCTGGGCCAGAGGCTCCAACAGTTCCGGTGGATCCGGCCGCATCACAATCAGGTTGCCGCCACTGGCCTGCACAAAGACCGGGGTCTTGCGGTAGTCCGAGGCATTTATCGGCCGCACCGATTCGGACTGTCCAGTGGCTTGGCGCCGGATTTCGTGCCCAATTGAGGCGACCGCTGCGCTGAACGCGTCTGTGACCTGACTGATCTCTCGAGACAGGGGTTGGCGCGAGCCCAGACGCACTCGGAGAACTGCTGATCCGCCAATGCGCAACTCGGCTGGCGCGATGCGGTTGAACATCGCGCGGAGGCTTGACGCGCTCAGTTCACCCAGAAAGTCCATTGGTGGGAGTGACAACGCCGAGACTACGTCAGCCCGCAGGCTGCTGAGATCTTCGGTGGTCATCGGTCCACCTCCACTTCCGCGACACCCTTGCGGGCCTTCGCCAAGCTGCCGTTGCTCGGAACGTCTGCGACCGAGAGCATGCGAAGCGCGTCGAACTCGTGTTCGTCGGCTATGAGTCGAGCATCCACCAGACCCCCGACAGACGACCTTCGCTCCAGGGAACCGCCAAGGTGCGGACCCGCGAAGACTACGTCTTCCAGAACCACCATCTGCCAGCCCACACCGAAGCCATCGAACGCGGCATTGACTGCTTCTCTGTTGGCCGCAAGGTATACGGCCTGTGCCGTAACCGATGGCTCTGCGTAGGTTACGAACCCACCACCGATAACGAGCCGGCCAGCCCCGAAGTGTACTCGCGCAGCACGAGCCCAAGCCTTCAGGGAGTCGAAGACCGCCCCTCGGTGTAGCGAGTCGGTGCGGTTTCCCACAAAAGTATCTGCAAGCTGTTGCCACGTGAATGGCCACCGCCCCTCCGGCAAGAGCCCGGTATGCGGTTCAGGGGCAGGTGGCGTCGGCATCTGACTCCGCCCCCGGGCGAGCTCGCATGGAGCTCGGCCAGCTCTGACCTCCTGGGACCCGCGCTCCTTGCACCCACCTTTTTCAGCTTTCAACGGCACACTTTCCGCTTCTCGGGCCCTTGCGAGCGCAACCCCCATGGCAGGACCTTACGTGGATGGTAGGGAGCCGCGGGCTTCTGCAGTTGACCAAGTTGCATGTTGATCGGTCTCCCATGCTTTCGAGCATTCCCGCCCAGACAGCAGGCACATCGCCGACCACCCGATCACCGCTGTCATCTAAGGCTCCTGGTGCTGGAGGCACTATCGCTGACACGGGACCGACTCAGGGCTGACTTCGCCCGAAGTCGCACTCTGACACTCTGGGCGGTAGGACGCGGGCTCGCCGCTCTTGTAGGTCAGCTTGAGGGGACCTCGTTCCGCCGCCCGGCGCCTGTGTCGATGCCTTGGCGGCGTCAGCGGTGCGCACGATCCGGCAGGGGCACGCTGGCGAGGAACGCGTCGTGCTCATCGCGGACGTCTGCATCGACTGTTGGTTGCTGCGCGGAGTAAAGGCCGTCGTGCGGTCACGCTTCGGCCCTGAGACCCAGACGCCCCTCCACCGTCGACTTCGTAGAAGTTCGCGTCGGGCTCGGGAGCGCGGGAGCCTCGGACGCGCAAGCGTCCGACTGTGGACGTACGCGGTCCGCCAAGTGCGGTAAGGCCGACGCGAGTGATCCACGCGGGGCCGCGATCGGTGTAGTAACACCCTGAGCTGGACGCACGTGATGCGGTCGGCCATCCCGGCACCGTCGGTGCGTCCGGCGCGCTCCAGCACCCGGGTTCAACCGCCAGGCCTGACAGACCTACAACGGTGTGCGTAGTACTACTACGAGTAGTACTATTAGAACCAACCACAGACCGCACGCCGAGAGGGCACCCCCGTGAGCAACCTGGATCTCGCGAGATGGCAGTTCGCGATCACGACCGTCTACCACTTCCTCTTCGTCCCGATCACGATCGGTCTGTCGGCAATGGTCGCGGGGTTCGAGACCCAGTGGCTGCGGAAGCGCAACCCACAGATGCTGCGGCTGGCGAAGTTCTTCGGCAAGCTGCTGCTGATCAACTTCGCGCTCGGGCTGGTGACCGGCATCGTGCAGGAGTTCCAGTTCGGGATGAACTGGTCGGCCTACAGCCGCTTCTTCGGTGACATCTTCGGCGCACCGCTGGCGTTCGAGGCGCTGCTCGCGTTCTTCCTGGAGTCCACCTTCCTCGGCGTCTGGATCTTCGGCTGGGGCCGGATCCCCGAGAAGGCGCACGCCGCGTGCATGTGGCTGGTGCACATCGGCACCCTGCTGTCCGCGTACTTCATCCTCGCCGCGAACTCCTTCATGCAGCACCCGGTCGGCTGGAAGTACAACGCCACCACCGGTCGCGCCGAGCTCACCGACTTCGTCGCCGTGCTGACCAATAAGGTGCAGCTGGTCACCTTCCCGCATGTGGTCGCGAGCGCCTACCTCGTCGGCGGCGGGGTCGTGATGGGCGTCGGGCTGTGGCTGCTGCACAAGCACCGCGGCACGAAGGACTCGCTGATGTACCGCAAGGCCGCGCGGATCGGCGCGGTCGTCACGCTGCTGGCCGGCGCGGGCGTGGCCGTCACCGGCGACACCCAGGGCAAGATCATGACCGAGGTGCAGCCGATGAAGATGGCCGCCGCCGAAGCGCTCTACACCACCCAGGACCACTGCGCCGCGTTCTCCCTCTTCACCATCGGCTCCCTCAACGGGCAGTCGCAGAAGGCCGCCGTCAAGGTGCCGTGCGTGCTGTCCTTCCTCGCCACCGGCAGCTTCGAGGGCAAGGTCGACGGGATCGACGACCTCAAGGCGAGCCTGCCCGCGCAGCTGCAGAAACATGCCCGCGCCGAGGGCATCCCCGCGGCCTACAGCCAGCCCGCCGACTCGGTCTACACGCCCAACATCCCGCTCGCCTACTGGTCCTTCCGGCTCATGATCGGCGTCGGTATGACGTCCACGATCGTCGCGCTCGGCGTCCTGTGGGTCACCCGCAAGGGCCGCACCGCCCTGGCGAAACCGTGGGTCTGGGCAGGCATCGCCGTGCCGTTGCTGCCGGTCCTCGGCAACAGCTTCGGCTGGATCTTCACCGAGACCGGCCGCCAGCCGTGGTTGGTCTACGGCGTGATGAGCACCAGGACCGGCGTCTCCGGCAACGGGGCGGGCACCGTCCTCACCTCGATGGTCGTCTTCACCCTCCTGTACGCCGCCCTGGCCGTCGTCGAGGTGCGCCTCTTCCTCGACTACACCCGCCGCGGCGCCGACCCCGCGCCGCCCGAGCTCGACCCGGACGCGGCCTCCACCGACGAACACGACACGCCCGCGCCCGTGTCGTTCGTCTACTGACCACCACGAGAAGGACTGCAGAGCAATGACTCTCGAGACGTTCTGGTTCATCCTCATCGCGGTGCTGTGGACCGCCTACCTCATGCTCGAAGGCTTCGACTTCGGCGTCGGGATGCTGCTCGGCATCTTCGGCCGCGATGCCGAGGGTGAGGACGGCGCCACCCGCAGACGCGTGCTGCTCAACGCCATCGGCCCGTTCTGGGACGGCAACGAGGTGTGGCTGCTGACCGCGGGCGGCGCGACGTTCGCGGCGTTCCCCGCCTGGTACGCCTCGATGTTCAGCGGCTTCTACCTGGCCTTCCTGCTCGTGCTGGTCGCGCTCATCCTGCGCAACATGGGGCTGGAGTACCGCCACAAGCGCCACGGCGAGACCTGGCAACGCCGCTGGGACGCGATCATCGTGACCTGCTCGGTCATTGCTCCGCTGCTGGTCGGCACCGCCCTCACCAACCTCGTACGCGGCGTACCGCTGAACAAAGCAGGCGACTTCACCGGCACCCTGCTTACCCTGCTCAACCCGTGGAGCCTGCTCGGTGGCCTCACCATCCTCGCCCTCAGCCTCACCCACGGCTGCTTCTTCATCGCGCTGAAGACCGACGGGCAGGTGCGACGCGACGCGCGCGCCCTCGGCACGAAGGCGGGACTGGTCTCCTCGGTCCTCGCGGTGGTGCTGCTCGGCTGGGTCGACCTGCACACCGGCACCACCTGGTCCTGGATCACGTCGGCAGTGGCCGCGGTGGCCCTGCTCGGCGCGCTTACCGCAAACCTGCGCGGGCGTGAGGGATTCGCGTTCTCCGGCACCATGCTCACCATCGGGATGGCGGTCGCGACTTACTTCGTCGCGCTCTTCCCCGACGTGATGCCGAGCACGACGAACGCCGCCTACTCCCTCACCGTCGACAACGCCTCCAGCTCCCACCTCACCCTGCAGATCATGACCGGCGCCGCCGTCGTGATGACACCCATCGTGATCGGCTACTCGGCCTGGAACTACTGGGTCTTCCGCAAACGCATCTCGACCAGCACCCTTCCCACCAAGCACGACCCCCTGGCGCCGTTGCCCCCGTCGGAGTCGCTGCAGGAGGCAGGTCGCTGATGGCCGCGCCGTTCGACCCGCGCCTGTTGCAGGAGGTGCCGCAGACCCGCGGCCCGGTCGCAGCCCTCGGCATACTCGGCGTCGCGCAGGGCATTGTCGCGATCGCTCAGGCCGTCGCGGTCGCCCACCTCGTGGTCGCGCTCGTCGAACGCCGATCCCTCACCGCCTGGGCCCTCACCGTGCTGACCCTGCTCGCAGTGCGCGGACTGCTCAGCGCGGCCGGGGAGGTCACCGCGGCATGGGCCGGCACGCGAGTGGCCGGGCTACTGCGGCGTCGGGTGCTCACCGCCTGGCTGCACCGACCGGTCGACACGTCGCCCGACCCCACCACCATGCTGACCCGCTCCACTATCGGCGCCGACAGCGTCGAGCCGTACGTCGCGCGCTACCTTCCCGCCCTGGTCAGCGCCGCTGTCGTGCCCCCACTGGCGATCGCCGCGATGGTCTGGGTCGACTGGGTCAGCGCCCTCATCGTCGTGCTGACCGTGCCGCTGCTGCCGCTCTTCGCAGCCCTCATCGGGATGCACACGCACGACGAGACGCAGGCTCGCTGGGTCGAATCGCACCGGCTGGCAGGCCATTTCGTCGATGTGATGCGGGGACTCCCGACCCTGGTCAACTACCAGCGCGCCGACGCCCAGGTCGACGTCGTCGCGCAGGTCGGCGAACGGCACCGCCGGGCGACCGTGCGCACACTGCGTACGGCGTTCCTCAGCTCCGCCGCTCTGGAGCTGCTCGCGACGATCTCGGTCGCCATCGTCGCGGTCTTCGTCGGCCTGCGGCTGACCTACGGCAGCATCTCGCTCACCGTCGCGTTGACGGCGATCCTGCTCGCGCCCGAGGCGTACTGGCCGATCCGCCGGGTCGGCCAGGAGTTCCACTCCGCCGCCGACGGTGCCGAGGCCATCGACGCGCTCCTCGACGAGGCGGTGCACACACCGCGCTCGACCGATGGCGAGCCGGTCCGTCGGGCCGCGGTCACCGGCCTGTCCTACCGCTACCCGGGCACGGACGTCGACGTGCTCCGTGGCGTGAGCTTCGACGTCTCCGCGTCCGGGATCACGGCCGTCACCGGCCCGTCGGGGTGTGGAAAGACGACCCTGCTGGAGCTGCTCGCGGGGCTGCGTACGCCGACCTCCGGCGACGTCGTGGCCACTGTGTCACATCTGGTCACTCAGCGTCCGTTCGTCACACCAGGGACGTTGCGTGACAACCTCGGCATCGCCGATCTGCCAGACGGCGTCGACTGGCTGCCCGCGCCGCTGCGGACGCTGCCCGCCGGGCTCGACACGCTCCTCGGCGACGACGGTTACGGACTGTCCGCCGGGCAGCGCGCGCTGCTCGCGCTCACCCGCGCCCGCCTCGGCGAGGAGCGGCTGATCCTGCTGGACGAGCCCACCGCCCACCTGGACCCTGCCGCGGCGTACGACGTGCACACCATGATCCGCGAGCTGGCGACCACACGCGCGGTCGTGCTGGTCACCCACGACCCGGAGCTGATGGCGGTCACCGACCGGCGCGTCGACCTTCCGCTCCGGCTCCCCGTCGCCACCGCCCGTCAGGGGGTGGAGCAATCGTCGAAGGGTGCGGACATATCCCCACCTCCCGGTGATATCCCCACCCCTCGACGCGAGGAGCCCGCGGCGCGGGTCGGCCCGGGCACAATCGGCGCACTCTTGCGACCCGCTCCCGGTGTGCTGCGGGCCGCGGTCCTCGGCGGGCTCGCCGCCACCTGCGGGGTCGCGCTGACCGCCACCTCCGGGTGGCTCATCGTGCAGGCCAGCGCCCGGCCCGTCATCCTGACCCTGCTCACCGCGATCGTGGCCGTGCGCGCGTTCGGTATCGGCCGGCCGATCTTCCGGTACGTGGAGCGGATCCGCTCCCACGACGCCGCGCTGCACCTGCTCGCCGACCGGCGCACCGACCTCTACCGCACCCTCATCCCGCTCACACCCGCACGGCTGGGACGACGCCGCCGCGCCGATCTGCTCGGCGCCGTCGTGCGGGACGTGGACGACGAGGTCGACGTGCAGGTGCGCGCCATCGTGCCGCTGCTGGCCGCCGCGATGACCTGTCTCGTCGCCACCGTCGCGGCCGCGGTCCTCTATCCACCGGCGGCCCTGGTCGTCGTCGCGATCGCCCTGGTCGCCGCTCTGATCGGCGCGATCGACTGGACCCTGGAGCGCGCCGGCCACGGCGCGAGCCTGAGCGCGCGGGGCGCCGTGACCTCCAGCGCCTCGACCATCAGCCTGAACACCGCAGCGCTGCAGGCGATCCGCGGTGACGCCGCCGAGCTCGCCAGGCTCGACGCCGCCCAGCTCGACCTGGAGCGCGCTGTGCGTCGGCAGGCCCGCGGACGGGCGGCCGGCCTCGGTCTGAGCTTCCTGCTCACCGCGGCCGCGGCGATCGGGATGGCGATCCTCCTGCTGGGCGCCCTCGCGAACGGCGACGTTGGAGGCCCGTTCGCCGCGCTGCTGGTGCTCGGACCCGTCGCCCTGACCGACATCCTGGGCTCGATCCCGGACGCCGTCGGCGCGCTGGCCCGCGGCCAGGCAGCCCGCCGCCGCCTCGACACGCTCGTCCGGCAAACGCCCGCCGTCCACGACAACGGACGCACCGCCGAGGTCCCCGCGCCGACCACCCTGCAGCTGTCGGACGTCGCCGCGTCCTGGACGGACGGGCCGGACCAGATCCACGGGATCGACCTGCGGGTCGCTCCGGGCGAGCACATCGCCGTCACCGGGCCCAACGGCATCGGCAAGTCCACCGTGCTCGCCGTCCTCGCCCGCCACCTCGATCCGAGCCGCGGACGGTACGACGTCGCCGGGCGTGACGCCCTGGTCTGCCGACCCGACGACGTACGCCGGCACGTGGCCGTCGTCGACGACGAACCGCACCTCTTCGCCGGCTCGCTGCGCGCCAACCTGCTGCTCGCCCGCCCGGGCGCGAGCGACAGCCAGGTGGCGAGCGCGCTGGTCGACGCGGGTCTCGGGCGGTGGGTCGCCGGGCTGCCCGACGGACTCGACACGCTGCTCGGATCCGATGCCCGAGGGGTGTCCGGCGGCGAACGCACCCGGATCGCGATAGCGCGGGCGGTGCTCGCGAACCGCCGCGTCATACTTCTGGACGAACCGGTGGCCCACCTCGATCACCCGACCGCGTCCGCATTGATGCGCGATCTGCACGATGCGACCCGCGACGCCTCGGTGGTCGTGGTCAGTCACCAGCAGATCGGCGTGCAGGGCTGCGACCGCGTGATCGAGCTCGGCCGCGAGGACATCGAAGACGGAGGTGGCGCGCATGCCCACGAGTGGGCGAGCGGAGCTCGGTGAGCTGGAGGGCGCGGTCATGTCCCGGCTGTGGGACGCGCCGACCGGTGGCACGTTGTCGGTGCGAGAGGTCTTCGAATCACTCTCTCGCGAGCGGGAACTCGCCTACACCACGGTGATGACGGTGCTCGACCGGCTGGCCAAGAAGGGCCTGGCTGACCGGGTCCGCGACGGACGCGCATGGCGGTACGCCGCCGCGGCCACCCGCGAGGAGATGACCGCCCGCGCCCTGCACCAGACGCTGGCGGCCCTCGACGGTGACGAACGGCAGGCGACGTTCGCGCACTTCCTGGGCGACGCGTCGCACGCCGACCTGGCGGCCCTGCGGGCAGAGCTTGATCGGATCGAGTCCGACGCACCGAAGGACGACGGCCGCCGCTGACCGCGACCGCAGCTCCGCTTCGTCGAGCAGAGGGGCTCAGTCGGCCAGGAACGCCCGGACCCGCTGCCCGACCACCTCGTGCCGCCACAGACCCAGGTGGTCCGCCCCCGGCACGGCCACCAGCTGTGCGCCGGGGATGCGATCGGCGGCCGTCTGCGCCTGGGCGAAGGGGACATCGACGTCGGCGGTGCCGTGGATCACGAGGGTGGGCGAGCTGATCTGCTCGAACGGGTAGTCCGGCACGTCCTCGAAGAGGCGCATGTCGGCGGCGTACCCGACCTTGCGGCGGTCGAAGCGGACCGCGGCCGCCGCCACCGCTCGGCCGGGATCCGAGCGCGGCGTGACGATCAGATACCCGGCGATCACCGCGTCGACCTGGGCCAGCCGCTCCCCGAGCCACTTGCCGACACGCGCGAGGGGCTGCAGGGCCGCGTACATCTCGTGCTCGGTGAAGGTCTGCACGAGCGACTCGATGAGCACCAGCCGGGCGCAGCGAGAGGCGTGCCGCAGGGCGAACTGCACCGCGGCCGGGCCGCCGCCCGACACGGCGATGACCACGGCTGTCTCGATCCCGAGGGCGTCGAGCACCTCGGCGAAGAGGTCGGCCTGCTCCTCGGGAGTGGGACCGCTGGCCAGCGGGGTGCGCAAGTAACCGGGTCGCGACACCGACACCACCCGCCGGTCGTCCAGGCCGAGCCCGGAGGCGGTCACCTGAGCCAGGTCGTAACCGCCCGGTGTGCCGTGGACCACGACGATCGCCGGCTCGTCCGTCGTACGCCGGCCGCCCGCCGGGACGCCTGAATCGCGCACCTCGACCGGCCCCCGAGACAGGTGCAGCACCCGAGCGCCAGCATCCTGTCGGTCCGCACTCACCCGACGCCACCGCTGCAGCCCGACAGCTGACGCCAGCAGTCCGACCGCGGCCGAGGCCAGGATCGACTCCCCCGTTCTCCGCATCGACCTCTCCTCGTGTCCGACGTGCGACGACACCGGTCGGATGCCGCCCGCGCCGACCTCAGATGTGCAGGATCACCAGCGCTGCCAGTGCCAACGGCGCCGCCACGGCAGCCATTCCGAGCAGCCCGGCACACGTGGCGAGGACGGGGTGATGCCGCTGCACCGTCAGCTGCTCCAGCCGGATGCGGGCGAAGTCCTCATGGCCGAGCGTGCCGTTCGGATGCTCGGACCGTGCGAGGGCCACCAGCGCCCGCGCCACCGGCACCCGGCCGACGGCGCGTTCGGCGCTGCGGTCCGCGAGCAGCTCGATCAGAAGGCGCACGGTCTCCAGGCCGCGATCGCTGCGCAACCGCTGCGGCACCGCGGTGTGCCACACCGTGAAGAACTCCAGGACCAGGTCGTGGCGGTGGCGCAGATGCGCCAACTCGTGGGCGAGGACGGCGCGCAGCTCCGCCGGCGGAAGTGCCTCGATGGTGCCGCTGGTGAGCACGACCCGCCGTGAGAGCCCGGGGACGCAGTAGGCCGT
The DNA here is from genome assembly GCF_021391335.1 of Allobranchiibius sp. GilTou73. Taxonomy (GTDB): domain Bacteria; phylum Actinomycetota; class Actinomycetes; order Actinomycetales; family Dermatophilaceae; genus Allobranchiibius; species Allobranchiibius huperziae. The sequence continues at coordinate 573,928 of NZ_CP090051.1, forward strand.
CGCCGTGGGGTGGGAGAGCACGCGCACCTGCGCGGGGAGACCCTCGGCATGGACCGGTTCGTCGAGCAGGTCGACGAGTTCGCGGTGCTCACGGCGCACCTTCCGCAGCCGCCGGCCGACCACGTGTGCGCGAGCCAGCAGGCGGCCGATGAGCAGCGCCGACACCAGGGCAGCGACCGCGGCGAGGGCGATGTGGTCGCGCGGCGCGGGCAGCCCGCGACCCACCCGCACGATGTACAGGACGGCCAGCGGCGCAAGCTCCAGGCCGGCGACCACCGCACCCAGCGACACCCCCTGCCACAGCCAGAGCGCGGGCCCGGGCACTCCCGCAGCGCGGTCCACCGTGGAAGCAGTCGCGGCGCGGGCCAGGCGAGAGCCACTGTCAGCAACAGCAGCCACCCGAGGTACACCCCCGCATTCTCCGGCAGGCACCTCGGGACGAGCGCGCCGACCGCGCAGGTCGCCGGCCGAACGGCCCGGGAGACGACCTGCGCAGTCGGCGAAACGGGTCAGACCGGTGAGTTCTCCGGCTCGGCCAGGTGGGCGGGGTGCCGCTGCTCGTGCGGCGCGCCCGCACCGGTGAGCTTCTCGCCCTCGACATCGACCTTCGGCAGGATCTTGTCCAGCCACTTCGGCAGCCACCACGCGCGCTCGCCGAGCAGGAAGAGCAGCGCGGGCATGAGCGTCATGCGCACCACGAACGCGTCGAAGAAGACCGCGACCGCGAGCGCGAAACCGATCGACATGATGAACGAGACGCCCTGCAGGATGAACGCCGCGAAGACCGAGATCATGATCGCCGCAGCCGCCGCGACCACCCTGGCGCTGTTGCGGAACCCGTCGACCACGGCGTCACGCGCCGACATCCCGTGCACGTGCGCCTCCCGCATCCGGGTCACCAGGAACACCTGGTAGTCCATCGCGAGCCCGAAGACGATGCCGATCAGGATGATCGGCATGAAGCTGACCAGCGGCGCGCCCTCGACGATCCCGAAGCGGCCGTCCTGGAAGACCTCGACGGTCGCCCCGAGCGTGGCGAGGATCGACAGCAGGAAGCCCAGCGTCGCGACGAGCGGCACGAGCACGGACCGGAAGACGACCATCAGCACCAGGAACGCCAGGCCGATGACCACCGCCAGATAGACGGGCAGCGCGCCGGTGAGCCGGTCGGACACGTCGGTCTGGATCGCCACCAGCCCGGTGACGCCGACCGTCGTACCCGTCGACTTCTCGATGCCGGACTGCCCGTCGCGCAACGCGTGCAGCAGCGACAGCGTCTTCTCGTCGTCCGCCCCCGACTTGGGGGTGATCAGCACCTGGGCGCCGGTGCCCGCCTTGTTGAGGCCGACGATCTGGGCGTTCGCGACGTCGGGCTTGGTGCCCGCCCAGGTCGCGACCTTCCCGTACGCCGTCGTACGCGCCTTGGCGCCTCCGGTCACGTTCGTGCCATCGACCACGACCAGCAGCGGCGCGGCACGACCCGGCCCGAAGGCCTCCGCCTGCAGGTCGGCGGCCTTGCGCTGGGTGGTCGACTTCGCGGCCGTGGAGTCGCTGGGCAACGCCAGGTGCAGGCTCTTCGCGGGCACGGCGATGGCGCCGAGCACCACCACGACGAGCGCGACCACGATCGCCGGCTTGCGGCCGATCAGGCGGGCCCACCGGGTGCCGTTGTTGACCGCGTGACCGTCTGCGTCGCGCGGGTCCTCCCGCTTGCGCACCTGCGCGCCGAACGCCTTGGACTTGAACATCCCGAGGACGGCGGGCAGCAGGGTGAGCGCGACCAGCACGGCGAAGAACACCGTCTCGGCCGCGGCCAGACCCATCGCGGTGAGGAACGGGATGCCCACCACCGACAGCGCGATCAGGGCGATCAGCACCGTCAGGCCGGCGAAGACGACCGCCGTCCCCGCCTTGCCGACGGCCAACCCGACGGCGTGCGCCCGGTCGTCGGTCGTGCGCAACTCGGTGCGGTATCTGGACAGGATGAAGAGCGTGTAGTCGATGCCGACCGCGAGGCCGATCATGCTCGACAGGATCGGGGTCGTCGTGCCGACCGTGGTGAACGCCGTGGCGAGCTGCACCCCGATGGTGCCCATGATGACGCCGACGAAGGCCGACAGGATCGGCATACCGGCGGCGATGAGCGAGCCGAAGGTGATGATCAGGACGACGGCGGCGAACGCGACGCCGATCAGCTCACTGCTGCCGCCCGGGTCGGGCGCGATCTGCATGCCCGCGCCGTTGACCTCGGCGGTCAGACCGGACGCGCGCGCCTTCTTCAGGTCGTCGACGACCTTGTTCTGCGTCGCCGGCTTCACGTCCTGCACGGTCTTCACGTCGAACGCGAAGTCGATCGTGCCGATCCGCCCGTCCGGTGAGAGCGGCAGCAGGGCGTTCGCGTTGCGCTCGGCGACCGCCTTGGGTGTGCCCTGCTTGGCCGCTGCCGAGGTCGCCGCCTTGAACTGCGCGGCCGAGGCCGTCACCGGGTTGACCAGCTTGGTCTTCGGCATCTGCGGGACCTTCTGCAGGTCCGCGATCAGCGCGTTCACCGCGTTGGTGTACTTCGCCTCCTTGAGGGTGTGTCCCTTCGGAGCGCCCACCACGACGGACACGCCCGCCTGATTGACCGCGTCGCCGGTGCCCGGGAAGAGCTTCTGCTGCATCGACTGCGCCTTGAGCGACGGGATGCCCGGGATCGAGAAGGTGTCGACCAGCGGTTTGTGGATCGCCTGCGACAGCCCGCCCAGTCCGACCAGGGCGATGAGCCAGCCGATCAGGAAGAAGGGCCACTTGCGGTACGCAGTCCGGCCGAGTCGGTACAGAGCGGTCGCCATCAGATGCCTCTCGTGAAAATGATTCGGACGCACCAACGACTTCCCGCGCCCCTGCATCTCATGATGGGTTGCCGTGCGCGCTGGGCCAACCCGAGAGCAGCCCCCACGGGAGAATCGTGACGACTGTCACGCGTTCGGTGGTGCTGCCTGTACCGGTGCGTACGCGACCACGCCGTTTCACGGGTCCGGCCATGCAGCACAATCGCGTCCATGACTTCGACGACCACCCCCCGCGACACCACCGTCCTGGACCGCGCCCGTGAGGTCGTCCTCGACCGGGGCGAGGCCCTCGGGTACGACGACATCGTCGCCGTGCTGAACTCTCCCGACGACCTGCTGCCCGACCTGCTCGCCCTGGCCCACGAGGTGCGCCTGAAGTACAACGGCGAGGAGGTCGAGGTCGAGGGCATCGTCTCCCTCAAGACCGGCGGATGCCCCGAGGACTGCCACTTCTGCAGCCAGTCCGGCCAGTTCACCTCCCCGTGCGCTCGGTGTGGCTCAACATCCCCGAGCTGGTGCGCGCCGCCGAGCAGACCGCCGCCACCGGCGCCAGCGAGTTCTGCATCGTGGCCGCCGTCCGCGGACCCGACGCGAAGCTGATGAGCCAGATGCGCGAGGGCGTCAAGGCCATCAAGGAGGCCGTCGACATCGAGGTGGCCGCCTCGCTCGGCATGCTCAGCCAGGAGCAGGTCGACGACCTCGTCGACATGGGCGTGCACCGCTACAACCACAACCTCGAGGCCGCGCGCTCCTACTTCACCAAGGTCGTCACCACGCACTCCTACGAGGAGCGCTGGGACACCTGCACGATGGTGAAGGAGTCCGGCATGGAGCTGTGCTGCGGCGGCCTCGTCGGGATGGGCGAGACCATCGAGCAGCGCGCCGAACTGGCCTCGCAGCTGGCGGAACTGGAGCCGCACGAGGTGCCGCTGAACTTCCTCAACCCGCGCCCCGGTACGCCGTTCGGCGACCTGGAGCCGATGGGCTCCTCGGACGCGCTGCGCACGATCGCGGCGTTCCGGCTCGCACTGCCGCGCACGATCCTGCGGTACGCCGGCGGCCGTGAGCTCACCCTCGGCGACCTCGGCACCCGCGACGGGCTGCTCGGCGGCATCAACGCCGTCATCGTCGGCAACTACCTGACCACCCTGGGCCGCGACCCGCGCGAGGACCTGGCGCTGCTGGACGAGCTGCAGATGCCGATCAAGGCGCTCAACGCGACGCTGTGAACCGTCCCGCCGACACCACGGGCGCATCCGATGCTGCCGATCGCGGCGCGCCGGATGCGCCCGATCAGGGCACGCCGGCGGCGTACTGCGGGCACTGCGGCGCTCCGGACGAGGGCGGTCCGCACCCGGCCTGCGAGCGCGCGCTCGAGCTGGAACCTCCGCGGTTCTGCGCGGTGTGCGCACGGCGGATGAAGGTGCAGGTGACGCCCACCGGTTGGAGCGCCGAGTGCTCCCGGCACGGCGAACGTGCCGCGCCGGGCGCCGACGTTGCTGGCAATCCCCGCTCAAACCCACGACGATGGGCCCAGCACACGACCCAAGGAGGTCCGCATGTCACAGCCGACGAACGGCGAAGGTAGGTCCGGGGAACACTCCGGCGGATACCAGCAGGGCGGAAGTCTCGGCCAAGGCTGGGAGCAGGACGAACAGTCCGACACGCCGTACGACGCGCAGAACACCGGATGGGACGCCACGCAGGCGGTCCCGGCGGCCCCCAGGAGGACGGCGCGCACGGCGCATCGCCGGCCCAGGGCAGTGAAGCCGCCGACGTCGCGGGCTCCGCCGACTCGGGTCCGTCGTCAGCCGGCGAGCAGGGATACACCGCCGGTGACCAGCAGGGCTACAGCCAGCCGAGCGGCCAGGAGCCGTCCGGATACGGACAGCCGGCCGGTGGCTACGGGCAGCAGGGCCAGCAGAGCCAGTCCGATTCCGGCTACGGCCAGCAGGGCCAGTCCGACTCCGGTTTTGGCCAGCAGGGCGGCTACGGCCAGTCCAGCTACGGCCAGCAGGCACCCTCCGACGCGCAGGGCCAGCAGGGCTGGGGTCAGCAGGGCCAGCAGGGCGGTTACGGGCAGCAGTCTCCGGCGTACGGCGCGAGCCAGCCGGGACAGGCCGGACAGCAGGGACAGCAGGGCCAGTCCGACCAGTCCGGCTCGAAGGGCCGCGGCTGGGGCCGTCAGAGCGGTCAGCCGCGCGACCCCAACAGCCCGCAGGCGCAGGTCAGCCAGGTCGTCGGCGGTGCCGGTGACGGCGTCGGCGCGCTCTTCAGCGACCTGCAGTTCAAGAAGTCGCTGACCGAGCGCATCGCCTCGCTGATCTTCCTGGTGACGATCGTCTGGGCGGTGCTGCACTTCCTGTCCAACCTGGTCTACAACTTCGGCAGTCAGGGCGTCGGCAACGGTGTCTCGATCAAGCACATGAGCACCGGTTCGGCGCTGATCCACACGCTCACCGACCTGGTGGCGCTCGTGCTCACCGTCGGTGTGACCCGGCTGCTGCTCGAGCTCGCGGTGCACGTCTCCCGGATCGCCGGGCGCACCAAGGACTGAGCACCACCTGCATCACTTTCTCGTCGAGCGGAGGGGTTCGCGCGGGAGTGGAGGGGCTTCGGCCCCTCCGCTCGTCGCCGGACCCCTCCGCTCGACGTTCGAGGTCTACCGGCTGGCAGGAGTGCGCATTTCGGAACGAGCCCAGCCGGCTGATTGGATGCGGGGGTGTCCGACCCGTCGCAGCTGCTGTCCTACGACCGTAACCACCTCTGGCACCCGTACTCCTCGGTCACCGAGCCCGCGCCGACCCGCCTGGTGGAGTCCGCGAGCGGGATCCGCCTGACGTTGCGGGACACCGATGGCACCCGCCGCGAGGTCATCGACGGCATGTCCTCGTGGTGGTGCGCGATCCACGGGTACGCCGTGCCCGAGCTCGACGCGGCGGCCCAGCAGCAGCTCGGCCGGATGAGCCACGTGATGTTCGGCGGACTCACGCACGAGCCGGCGATCACCCTGGCGCGCAAGCTGCTCGAGCGAGCTCCGGCATTCGACGGGCAGGCCCGGCTGGAGCACGTCTTCCTGGCCGACTCCGGCTCCGTCAGCGTCGAGGTCGCCCTGAAGATGGCGTGGCAGGCGCATCTGACCGGCGGTCGGCCCCGGCGCAAGATGTTCACCATCCGCGGCGGTTACCACGGCGACACGCTGGCCCCGATGAGCGTGTGCGACCCCGTCGGCGGCATGCACCGCCTCTTCACCGGCGTGCTCCCCGAGCAGGTCTTCGCGCCCCTGCCGCCGGCCGGGCTCGACGGTGACGATGCGACCTACGACGAGTGGGAGAGCGCCACCCGCCGGCTCTACGAGGAGCACGCACCCGACATCGCGGCGGTCGTGCTCGAGCCGGTCCTGCAGGGCGCGGGCGGCATGCGCATCTACCCACCGCGCGCGGTCCGGTTCCTGGCCGCGCTGGCGCGCGACCACGGTGCGCTGGTGATCTTCGACGAGATCGCCACCGGTTTCGGCCGGCTCGGGACGATGTGGGCCGCTGACCAGGTCGAGGTCGTGCCGGACATCCTGTGCGTCGGCAAGGCGCTCACCGGCGGCTACCTCACGCTGGCCGCGGTCCTATGCACCGCGGACGTCGCCCGGGCGGTCAGCGGCGGGGAGGCCGGTGCGCTCATGCACGGGCCGACGTTCACGGGCAACCCGCTGGCCTGCGCGATCGCGTCGGCCAGCATGGACCTGGTGACGCCGACCCGCATCGGCCGCGCCCGGCAGATCGAGGCGGAGCTGCGCGGTGCGCTGGAGCCGGCGCGGGCGCTCGCGAGCGTGCGCGACGTACGCGCCATCGGAGCCGTCGGCGTCATTCAGCTGCACTCCCCCGTCGACACCGAGGCGGTCACGCGGGTCGCGCTGGAGCAGGGCGTGTGGCTGCGACCTTTCCGCGACCTGGTCTATGCGATGCCACCCCTCGTGAGCGATGCTGATGCCATCGAAACCATCGGCGGGGCGATGGTCTCCGCAGTGGAACAGGTGCATGGATGAGCACATTCGAGCAATACCTGCAGTCCCAGGCTGCGGAGCGTGATGCGGCGGGGCTGACGCGTCGGGTGGTCGCCGGTGTGGGCCACCAGGCGATCGACCTCGCGGGCAACGACTACCTGGGCCTGCGCCGCGATCCGGCGGTGATCGACGCGGCGGTAGCAGCCCTGGAGTACTTCGGATCCGGAGCCGGGGCATCCCGCCTGGTGACCGGCACCTGGCCCATCCACGAGGACCTCGAGACCGCCCTGGCAGAACACCTGCAGATGGAGTCGGCGCTCGTCTTCTCCACCGGCTACCAGGCCAACCTCGCGGCCATGACCGCGCTCGCCGACGACGACACCCTGATCGTCTCCGACGCGCACAACCACGCCTCGATCATCGACGGGGCGCGCCTGTCCCGGGCGGCCGTCGAGGTCGTCCCGCACGGTGACCTGGCGGCGTACGAACGCGCCCTGCAGGAGCGCACGCAGGCCCGCGCCGTCATCGTGATCGAGTCGATCTACTCGGTCTTCGGCGACACCTCCCCGGTGGCCGAGCTCGCCGATCTGGCCGCCCGGTACGACGCGCTCCTGGTCGTCGACGAGGCGCACGGCCTCGGGGTGGTGGGTGACCACGGCGAGGGTCGGGTCGCCTCGCTCGGACTCGCAGGCGCACCGCACATCGTGGTGACGGTCAGCCTGGCCAAGGCGCTGTCGTCCCAGGGTGGCGCGGTGCTCGGATCGGACCTGGTGCGCAGCCACCTGATCAACACCGCGCGGCCCTTCATCTACGACACCGGCCTGGCACCGGTGTCCGCGGGCGCCGCGCTCGGGGCTCTCGACGTGCTGGTCGAGCGACCCTCCCTGGCCAAGGAGGTCCGCGAGATCATGGGCGAGCTGGCCGCGGCGTGCGGCGTCCCCACACCGGCGGGCGCCGTCCTGTCCGTCGCCATGCCCGGCCCGCGGGAGGCACTGGCGGCGGTCGACGTGTGCGCGGCGCACGGCGTGCGCATCGGATGCTTCCGCCCGCCATCGACGCCCGACGGCAGTTCCCGGCTGCGGCTGACCGCCCACGCCGGTCTCTCGGCCAAGGACGTCGAGCACTGCGCGCGGGTGCTGCGCACGGTCTCCCGGTGAGCAACCCCTGCCCGGTCATCTGCATCAGCGGCACCGACACCGAGATCGGCAAGACCATCGCCACCGCCGCGATCGCAGCAGCGCTGACCGGTCACGGCCAACGCGTGGTCGCGGTCAAGCCCACCCAGACCGGGCTGGCTCCCGGTGAGCCCGGTGACGCCGACGAGGTCGCCCGGCTGACCGACGTCGACGTGCGCGAGTACGTGCGTCTTCCCGAACCGCTCGCGCCCGACATCGCGGCGCGGCGCGCCGGTGTCTCCCTGCCGACCGTCGCCGAGCACGCCGCCCGGGTCGCCGACCTGGCCCGCAGCGGCGAGTACGACGTGGTGCTCGTCGAGGGCGCCGGCGGACTCCTGGTGCGGCTGGACGCCGACGGCGGCACCCTCGCCGATCTCGCGACCGCGCTGGGGCGCGACGGGGTCCGCGCGGGGTTCGCGATCGTCGTACGCGCCGGCCTCGGCACCCTCAACCACACCGCGCTCACCCTCGAAGCCCTGGAGGCCCGCGGCCTGGATCTCGTCGGGCTGATCGTGGGATCCCTGTCCGAAACACCGGATCTGGCGGCCGAGACCAACCTGGACCAGCTGCGCGACCTGGCCGACGACCGGTGGATCGGCACCATCCCGGCTGGCGCCTCACGCCTGGAGCCCCGGGCGTTCCGCCGCGCCGCCGCCGACTGGCTGGTGCTCTAGGAGCCACCGATCGGTGCGCTCGGCCCGGGCTGGCCCTACGGATTTAATGTGCAGCGCTCGTCATTAATGAGTAGCGCAGCACACTAACGTGCCGATCGGCTGCATAAGCCTGCCCCCACGGGGGTAAACGCAGTGGTGGCGGCGGTCAGATCGCCACCACATCCGCACCAGCCGACAACAGAAAAGTGAAATCCCGTGTCCCAAGGAACCAACCTCCTGTCTCGATCAGCGCACGATCTCTCCCTTGCCACCTGGTTCGGAGGATCTCTGATGGGAGCTGTGGGCCTCAACGGTGCGACCGCGAAGGCCAAGGACCCCTCCGAACGGCTACGGCTGTCCACCCTCGGGTGGGCTCGCTGGACGCCGGTCCAGATCGCCGCTGCCGGCGTGCACACCCTCGGCGGGCTCGGCCTGATCGCCGGCAACCGCTCGCGGGTCGCCCACGACTCCGGCGCGCAGGCGAACACGGTCGTGAAGACCGTCCTCACGGTCGCCGCGATGGGCGCGACCGGCTACTCCGGCTATCTCGGCACCAAGATCGGCAAGCACGCGCACGAGGGAGGCGCCGGCGCGACCGAACCGTCGTCGTCCGCGTCGAAGGAACTCGCCTCCGCGCAGAAGCAGCTCGCGATCGTGCAGTGGGTCATCCCTGCACTGACCGGGGTGCTCGTCGTGCTCGGAGCCCAGCAGGGCGAACAACAACGCGGCCTACGCGGCCTGCTCGATGTCTGAATTCCATTCTCACACGTAGGAGTCTGATCATGTCGATGCATCGCACCCGTTACATCACACTCGCCGGGGCGTCACTCGCCGTCGCGGCGACCTGCCTTCCTGCCACCGCCTTCGCGGCGACATCGCCGAGCACGGCCGACAAGACCTTCGTCACGGCCAACGAACAGGTCAACCTCGCCGAGATCGCCATCGGCCAGCTGGCGATGACGCATTCGTCGTCGGCCGCCGTGCGCACCCTCGCGCAGAAGACGATGTCGGACCACATGGCCGCCAAGGCCAAGCTGACGACGGTCGCCGCGAACCTCGGCCTGCCGCTGCCGAGCGCGCCGAACGCCATGCAGCAGGCCCAGGCAGCCCAGCTGAAGGGACTGACGGGGTCCTCGTTCGACCAGCTCTATCTGCGTGACCAGGTCGCCGGACACGAGACGTCGATCGCCGGGACCGACACCGAGATCAGGACCGGCTCCAGCGCAACCGTCGTGAGCTACGCGCGCGGCTACCTTCCGGTCGCGCAGATGCACCTGCGGATGGCGCAGGCAGACCTGGCGTCCTCCTCCGGCAGCGGGCCCGGCAGCGTGCAGGCCGGCTCGGGTGGGCAGGCCGCCACCAACGGGGGCACCGATCTGCGGCTGGGCTGGACCGCCGGCGCCGTCGGTCTGGCGCTGCTCGGCGGAGGCGCTGTGTACGCCGACCGCAGGAGGCGTGCGCTGCGGTGAGACCGCTGCTGACGCTCGGGGTCGGGCTGCTCGCCGCCGCGATCGGCGCCGGGGGCGTCGCGCTCTCGCAGCATCCGGCGAACGCGGTCCCGCGCGATTTCGGATCGGTGGCGTCCTCGACCGGGACGCTGCCCGGTCCGGTGAGCGCGACACCGCGTCCTGCACCGGGGATCGCCCCGGTGCACGACGCGGTGCCCCCGGCTGCCCCGGTGCGGATCACGATCCCGTCGCTGCGCGTCTCCGCACCGCTGACGAACGTGGCGCTGGACGGCGCGAACTCGCTCGTCGTACCTCAGGATCCGCACGTGGTCGGGTGGTGGCAGGCGAGCGCGCTCGCCGGGTCGCCGATGGGCACCACGGTGCTCGACGGTCATGTCGACACCGCGGCGCAGGGACCCGGCACGTTGTTCCGCCTGCAGGACCTCCGAGCGGGGGCCACGATCGTCCTACGGGCCGCGAACGGCCACGAGTACACCTATCGGGTCACGACCCGTCGGGTCCTGAAGAAGTCCGGTGGCCTGCCGGCGAGCCTCTTCAGCCCGACCGCGCCGGGGACACTGGCCGTCGTCACCTGCGGCGGACCGTTCGACCGCGCCATCCACCACTACGTCGACAACATCGTGGTGCTTGCGAGCCCGGTGAGCTGACGCGACCGCGAACCGGCCCGTCGATGCGTACGGCGGGCCGGTTCGCCGGGTCGGTAGGGTCGGTCGAGTCCGCCCGCCAGCGGTGGGCCCACCCTGCGAAGGAGCACTCCCGATGCCCGTGCGAGACGTCAACTGGCCGGTCGGCAGCCCCTGCTGGGCGGAGTGCTCCTTCGAGCCGGAGCACCGCGGCATGACCCATGCCCGCGACTTCTACGAGAAGCTCTTCGGTTGGCGTACGGAAGAAGGCGTCTCGGGCAGCGGCGGCGCCGGGAGCGCGGCCTACGTGACGTGCTTCAAGGACGAGCGCGCCGCGGCCGGGCTCTCACCGATGCTGGCCGAGGGTGAGCGCCCGTCATGGCTGACCTACCTCGCCACCGACGACATCGAGGAGGCCGCGCAGGCGGTGCAGCGGGCCGGCGGCATCGTGCACGTCCCGCCGGCCGAGGCGGGCGACCTCGGGCGGCTGGCGTTCTGCACCGACCCCACCGGCGCCTACTTCGCGCTCTGGCAGGCGGGCACCCACAAGGGCTTCGGCATCGTGGCGGAGCCCGACGCGGTCGTGTGGCACACCCTGCTGACCCGGGATCTGGCCGGGGCCAAGGCCTTCTACGGCGAGGTCTTCGGCTACACCTTCGAGGACCGCGCGCCCGACCTCAGCATCGCGAAGCTGCCAGGCGGCGCGGAGGTGGCCGGGTTCCACCAGGCCGACCAGCTGGCCGACGACGTCCCGGCCAACTGGCTGGTGCACTTCGCGGTGAGCGACCGCGACTCCTCCGCGCAGATCGCGCAGAGCCTCGGCGCGCAGGTGCTGATGACCAGCGACTCCCCGATGGGGCCCGAGGCGCTGCTGCAGGGCAAGCACGGCGAGGTCTTCACCGTCGTGCAGGTCACCGACTGACACGCGCCGTCACACTCGGCGATTCGTCGGGTACGACGGCGGGCTGAGAGGATGATCGCCATGCGTTCGCTCGCCTCCGCCACCCCGCCGATCGCCCTCGGCGCCCTCGACGGCCGGTACCGCGGAGTCGTCTCCGCACTGGTCGACCACCTCTCGGAGCCGGCGCTGAACCGGCAACGCGTGCACGTCGAGGTGGAGTGGCTGATCCACCTCACCACGGTCGGCGCCGTGCCCGGCGTCCGCGCTCTGACCGAGGCCGAGCAGGCTCAGCTGCGCGCGATCCCGCAGGACTTCGACCTCGCCGACATCGAGGAGCTCGCCGAGATCGAGCGCGAGACCGTGCACGACGTCAAGGCAGTCGAGTACTACCTCAAGCGCCGCCTGCCAGCGATCGTCGGTGAGCAGGACGCGCCCGCGCTCTCGGAGCTGATCCACTTCGCCTGCACCAGCGAGGACATCAACAACCTGTCGTACGCGCTGATGGTGCAGGGCGCGGTCACCGGCGTGTGGGCCCCGAAGGCCGCGCGCCTGGTCGAGCAGGTGGCCGACATGGCGCGCGAGCTCGCCGACGTGCCGCTGCTCGCGCACACCCACGGCCAGCCCGCCACGCCCACCACGATGGGCAAGGAGATCGCCGTCCTCGCCCACCGCCTGGGCCGGCAGCTGCGCCGCATCGAGGGCGCCGAATACCTCGGCAAGATCAACGGAGCGACCGGCACGTACGGCGCACACACCGCCGCCGTTCCCGGCACCGACTGGATCTCTGTCAGCCGCGACTTCGTGGAATCGCTGGGCCTGCAGTGGAACCCGCTCACCACGCAGATCGAGAGCCACGACTGGCAGGCCGAGCTCTACGCCGACGTCGCGCGCTTCAACCGGGTGCTGCACAACCTGTGCACCGACTTCTGGACCTATATCTCGATGGGCTACTTCGCCCAGGTGCGCGGCCAGGGCACGGTCGGGTCGAGCACGATGCCGCACAAGGTCAACCCCATCCGGTTCGAGAACGCCGAGGCCAATCTCGAGGTCAGCAACGCGCTGCTCGACGTCCTCGCCGCGACCCTCGTGCAGTCGCGCCTGCAGCGCGACCTGACCGACTCCTCGATGCAGCGCAACATCGGCACGGCGTTCGGCCACTCGATGCTGGCGTTGGACAACGCGGGCCGCGGCCTCGCCGGGCTCGACGACGTCCCCGCCGCGATGGCCGCCGACCTCGACCGCAACTGGGAGGTGCTCGGCGAGGCGATCCAGTCCGCGATGCGCGCGCTGGGAGCGGCCGGCGTCGAGGGGATGGATCAGCCCTACGAGCGCCTCAAGGAACTCACCCGCGGGCGCCGGATCACCGGCGACGACCTGCGCGAGTTCGTGCGCGGGCTCGGCTTCCCGCCGGAGGTGCAGGAACGGATGCTTGCGCTGACGCCCGCGTCGTACGTCGGCCTCGCACCGCAGCTGGTCGACTTCCTCGGGCGCTGACCGCCGGGCGACCGGCACGCTCCTGCTGCGGACCTCGTAATGGCCCGCTCGGCCCCGAACGACCCGCCCGCGCGCCCCGCCCAGCTCGTAATGGCCCGCTCGGCCCCGAACGACCCGCCCACACCGTCCGGGTGATACCCCCGGAGGGTACCCTGGGGCGACACCAGCAGCACCGCGACAGCTAGAGGATTGGTCGAGATGGCCGGCTATTCAGGCAGCAAGCAGGACTACCTCACCCGGCTGCGCCGGGTGGAGGGACAGGTCCGGGGCATCCAGCGGATGGTCCAGGAGGACACCTACTGCATCGACGTGCTCACCCAGGTCAGCGCGATCACCAAGGCGTTGCAGTCGGTGAGCCTGGGGCTGCTCGAGGACCACATCGCACACTGCGTGGTCGATGCCGCGCGGGAGTCCGAGGAGGCCGCCCACGACAAGGTCGCCGAGGCGTCGGCGGCGATCGCCCGGCTCGTGAAGAGCTGAGCGACGCGCCCGGTCAGATGGTGACGGGGCCGTCAGCGGTCTCGAAGCTCACCGAGATCAGGCCGGGCGTGCCGTGCGGGGCGGCGAAGTCGAAGGTGATGCCGGGCTCCCACTCGTCGCGATCGACACCGGGCTCGCCGTTGAGTCCGAGCCAGTCGCGCACCCGCACCGGAGACCCGCCGATCTGCAGACGGGTCAGGCTGGCCTCGGTCGGACCGTCGCCGGAGGGGTGCGGCACCCCGTCGGCCCACTGGATGAAGTAGGGCACCTGGGCGTCGGAGGTGAGGCCCTTGACGCCGAGCTGCTTCCAGGACAACTCGACCCCGTCGGGACGGTGCCGGTTGCCGGGCGCCGCGGCGCGACCGACCAGTCCCTCGGCGATGCCGATGTCGTTGACCCGCACGACCCAGGCGAGCCATCCGCCCCCCGCCTCGGAGCACGCGCGCACGGCCTGGCCGAAGGGCGCCTTGTCCGATGCGGGGTGGTCGAGCACCTCCACGACCTCGACGAACCGGTCGTCCTTGAGAGGAATGATCATGTTGCGGGTGCCGAACCGAGGGTGGATCCCACCGTCGTTGGGTTCGACTCCGAGAAGGGCCCCGACCCGCTTCGCGGTGGAGATCAATCCGTCTGCAGCGGCGGCGTACACCACATGGTCGACTCGCATGCTGAGCATCGTGCCACCCGCTGCCAGGTGGCTCCAAGCTGGGTGTGGGATAGCGGCTCCGGCGCTCTCAGCGGGGGTGTGCGGGGCGGCCGAGCGGCGCTGGCGGACGGCCTCGTACAGCAGGATCGCCGCAGAGGTGGCGACGTTGAGGGAGTTGGCCGTACCGGACATCGGGATGGCGACCCGCTCGTCGGCTGCGTCGAGCACCGAGCCGGTCAGGCCCTCCTTCTCGGTGCCGACGGCGATCGCGACGGCGCCGGTGAGATCGACGTCGGTGTACGACGTGCGGGTGTCGGGGGTGGCCGCGACCAGCCGCACGCCGCGGGCGCGCAGCCACGCCAGCGTCTCCGCGGTGGGCGCCGTCGCCACGGGCACCGCGAAGACAGTGCCCTTCGAGGCGCGTACGACGTTGGGGTTGCCCCAGTCGGTCACCGGGTCGGCCGAGACGACGGCGTCCACGCCGGCGGCGTCGGCCGTGCGCAGCATGGCGCCGAGATTGCCCGGCTTCTCGACACCCTCTGCGAGCAGGATCAACGAATCATCCTCGGTCGCAACGTCGTCCAGCGCGGTCCCAGCGAGTGCGGCGACGGCCACGATGCCGTCCGCGCCCTCGCGGTAGGCGATCTTCTCGAACGCCGCGCGGTTCAGCCGGGCGATCTGCGCTCCGCGCTCGCCGGACTCCCGCACGAGCTGTGCCACCTCGGCGCCGGCGGACGCGAGCTCGGGGCAGTACAGCAGCTGACGGGGCACCACCCCGGCGTCGACCGCGAGCCGCAACTCGTCGTACCCCTCGATCAGCGTGAGGCCGAGCTCGTCGCGCCGCCGCCGCTTGCGCAGTGCGACGACGTCCTTGAGCCGCGGGTTGGACGGCGAGGTGATCAGGAGTTCGGACACGACGACGACCCTACGGTCGTCACGGGACCGGCCGCGCCACCTGCCGCGAACGGGGGTCGACCGCCCCGGCCGCCTGGGACCGGCGCACACGGACTCGTGATCGGTGTCGGCGGCCTGGTCCTCATCCCGCTGGCGACGACTGCCGGCCGGCTCGTCCTTCACCGGCTCTGACCGCGGGCCGTGCATGGCGGCTCCGACCGCGCGACTCCCGGAGTGGGACGGCATCGAGGCCGCCCAGCACCTCGGTCTGGCCGCGGTGTGCCGATGCCGTCGCCAGCGGAGCCTCCAGCAGATCGGTGAAGACCAGCTCCGCCGCCCCCAGCAGGGTCGCGTCCTCGCCCAGTCCCCCGAGGCACACGCGCGCCGGTTCACCGGGTGCTCTGGCCATCAACGTATCGAGGGAGGACTGCAGATCCTCCTGCCGCTCGTCCAGGAGCCGGCTGAGGGAGCCTCCGATGACGATGAGCTGCGGATTGACCAGGTGGGAGATGCTCGCCAGCCCGACGGCCAACCACTGGCACACGTCGTCGATCGCGGTCTGGGCGAAGACGTTGCCGTCGTCGGCATCCTTCATGACCTCGCCGATGCCGAATGCCGACGTCTGACCGGAGAGGCCGGCACGGGCGAAGAGCGCACGCTCACCGACGACCTGCTCGAAACACCCCTGGTTGCCGCAGTAGCACAGCGGCCCTCCCGGCTGTACGACGATGTGGCCGATCTCGCCTGCCAGGCCGTGCGCGCCGAGGAGCGGCACACCGTCGACGAGAAATCCCGCCCCGACACCCACCCGTGCGATGAGGTAGGCGACATCGTCGACGTCGCGCGCGACCCCACGCAGGTGTTCGGCCACGACGCCGAGGTTGGCGTCGTTGCCCAGATGGATCGGGATGTCATCGCCGAATGCGACCTGCAGCATCCCCACCAGGTCGACGTCGTCCCAGTGCAGGTTGGGGGCCGCCAGGATCCGCGAGTCGCGCCGTCGTACCGTCCCCGGCACGCTCACCCCGACGCCGATCAGCCAGCTCTGTCCGGGGATGCTGTCGGCCAGGGCACCCACGCCCGCGACCACCTCCGCGACGATCTCCTCCGGCGCGATGACGTCGGCCAGATCGATGGAGTGCCGTGCCAGCACCCGCCCGCCGAGGGCGACCGCCGCCACCGTGAGGTGACTCACGGCGACGTCGACCGCCACGGCGTACGGGCCGTCGGTGCGCGGTCCGACGATCGGTGAGGGCCGACCCGCCGTGCCGCGCGCGGCGGGTGCGTACTCCGACACCAGCCCCAGCTCCTCGAGCTGCGCGACCAGCACCTTGATCGTGCTGCGGTTGAACCCCGTCACGCGCGTCAGCTCGGCGCGCGACAGACGCCCGCGGCGGTGGATCTCGGACAGGACGATGCGCAGGTTGTGACTTCGGATGGACTGGTGGCCGGATGAGATCTGTCGTGCCATCACTCCTCCCCCGCCAGGAGGTCACAGTCCGGAGGAACCCGCCCGACGACGGGACAGAGCGTCGACGGCGGCGGCCAACATGAGCACCACTCCGGTCACGATGTACTGCACGGCCGCACTGTTCGTGCCCTTCACGAGGTTGGACATGCCGTTGTAGATGACCTCGACGACGGCACCACCGACGATGGCGTCGATCATGCGTCCCTTGCCGCCGAAGAGGCTCGTGCCACCGATCACGGCCGCACCCACCGCCAACAGCAGGGTGTTGCCGCCGTAGTTCGCGACACTCACCGACTGCACGTTCGAGCCGATCATGATGCCGCCGATGGCGGCCATGGCCGAACACAGGACGAACACCGAGATGCGGATCCGGTCCACGGGGATACCGGCCCGTCGGGCGGCCTCCTCGTTGCCGCCGACGGCGTACACGTGACGGCCGTACCGGGTGCGGCTCAGCACGAATGTCCACACCACGAAGAACGCGATGATGATC
Source organism: Allobranchiibius sp. GilTou73 (assembly GCF_021391335.1). Taxonomy (GTDB): domain Bacteria; phylum Actinomycetota; class Actinomycetes; order Actinomycetales; family Dermatophilaceae; genus Allobranchiibius; species Allobranchiibius huperziae. The sequence goes on from NZ_CP090051.1 coordinate 591,058, forward strand.
GGGACGACCCACGGGACTCCGGAGAGCTCCTGCGCAGCCACCTTGACGAGCTTGCCGTCGACCGTCTTGAAACCGGCCGCCTGGTTGATCGACCGGTTCTGGTTGAGCGCGTAGACGGCGAGGAACGTGCCGACCGCGATCGCACCGACCTTGAAGGCGATGACCGCGATGGGCTCGGTGTTGAGACCCTGGCGGCGTCGACCGTTCTGGGCGAGGAACTTCACCGCGGCGTACCCACCCACGATGAGGACCGCGAGCAGCCAGCCCGCCCAGATCGGCATCTGGTTGCCGTCGAAACCGTTGACCACCGAGTCGGTGATCGTGATGTCGCCCTTCTGACCCTTGCCGTTGTTGGCGATGTAGAGCGCCACACCCTGGAACGCCAGGAAGAACGCGAGGGTGACGACGAACGACGGGATGCGCACCTTGGCGCGCAGGAAGCCGATCAGGAGACCGATGATGACGCCGGTGATGATCGCGGCGCCGATGGAGACCGGCCAGGGCGCGTGGTACCCCACCATGAGGCGCACCATCACCGTGGCGCAGACGCCCGCGGCGAACCCCGCGGACAGGTCGATCTCACCGAGCAGCAGGACGAAGACCAGACCCATCGCGATGAAGATGGGTCCGGCGCCCTCCGTCAGCATGTTGCCGAGGTTGAACAGGCCCTTGAAGGTCGGCTGCAGGATGCTGAAGACGATGACGAGCAGGACGAGCCCGGTGACGGCGGGCAGGGAGCCCATCTCGCCGCCGCGCAGCCGTTGCACGTAGTTGGTGACGTACGCCGACACGCTGTTGCCGGTCGGCACCGTCGTGGCCACAGCCTCCAGCGAGCCGGCCTTCGGCGCGGCGACGTTGCGGCTGGCGCCGGTCGTACCTTCTGCGCCCTCGGTGCCGTCGGTGCCGTTCGCGTCGGTGTCCACCGAGGCAGGGGGCTTGTTGATGTCGTTCATTCTGCGACTCCCGTGGTCATCGCCGGCACGCCAGCGGTCTTGCCGGTGGTGATGAGTTCGACCAGCTGCGTCTGGTTGACCTGGGAGCGCTCGACCATCGCGGCCATCTTGCCCAGGTACAGCGTGGCGATCCGGTCGGAGACCTCCAGCACGTCGAGCATGTTGTGCGAGATCAGGACCACGGCCAGGCCACGGTCCGCCAGCCGGCGCACCAGTGCGAGGACCTGCGCCGTCTGCGCGACGCCCAGCGCCGCGGTCGGCTCGTCGAGCACGACGAGCTTGGAGTTCCAGAGCACCGCCTTGGCGATGGCGACCGTCTGGCGCTGGCCACCGGAGAGGCTGGAGACCCGCTGGCGCACCGACTTCACCGTGCGCACCGACAGCGACGCGAGCGTCTCCTCGGCGGCGTGCTCCATGGAGTTCTCGTCCAGGACCGCCTTCTGCACCCGTTCACGACCCAGGAACATGTTCTGCACGATGTCCAGGTTGTCGCACAGCGCCAGGTCCTGGTAGACGATCTCGATCCCGAGCGCCGACGCGTCACGGGGGGTGTGGATGTTGGTCGACGCACCGTCGAAGGAGTACTCGCCGGAATCGATGGTGTAGGTGCCACTGATGCACTTCACCAACGTGGACTTGCCGGCTCCGTTGTCGCCGACCAGAGCCGTGACCTCACCCGCGCGGGCCTCGAAGTCGACGTCCTGGAGGACGTGCACCGGACCGAAGCTTTTGTTGACACTGCGCAATTGCAGTAGTGGCTGATCGGGCACTGCGGCGTTACCTCCGGTTCGATGGGTGCCGGGCGGCTGCCGAAGGGGCACGACCCGGTTGCGTCCGCCTCCGGGCCGGCCGGCGAGATGCCGACCGGCCCGGACGCTGGACCTTCAGTGCGCCAGTCCGCAGGAGCTACTGGCGCGGGGCGTCACTTGACGCCGTTAGAGGTGCACATGGCGGCGAAGCTGCCGGTGCACACCGTGTTCTTCGGAACGTAGCCGTCGTTGATCGGCCGCGCCACGTTCGCCTTGGTGATCACGATCGGCGTCGCCAGGATCGACGGCACCTTCGCCTTGGTGGACGGGTCCTCGACGGTCGCCGTGGTGGTCGGGACCTTGCCGGTCACCAGCTGCGCGATCGCGTTGATGGCCGGGCCGGCCTCCTCGGTGGTCGGCTTGTAGATGGTGAAGCACTGCGAGCCGTCCATGACGCGCTGCAGACCGGCCGCCGAAGCGTCCTGCCCGGAGACGGCGACCTGGCCACTCAGGTGGGAGTTCTTCAGGTCCGTGATGACGGCGCCGGCCATCGTGTCGTTGGCGACCATGACGGCCTTGATGCCCGGGTGGGCGGCGAGCATGGTGCTGAACTCACGACCCGCGGTCGGGGCGTCCCAGTTGCCGTCCTGCTCGGCGACCTTGGTCCAGCCCTTGGTCTTGCCGAGGACGCTCTCGTATCCCTGGCGGAACAGCGTGGCGTTGTTGTCCGTCGACGCACCGTCGATCTGGGCGTACTGCACGGAGCTCTTGCCCTTGACCTGCGAGCACTGCGTGAGGGCCGTGCCCTGCGCGACACCGACCTTGACGTTGTCGAAGGAGATGTAGAGCGACGCGCCGCCACCGGGGGTGAGCCGGTCGTAGTCGACCGTCAGGACGCCGTTCTTCTTGGCCTGCTGCTCGATCGCCGCGCCGGAGGCCGGGTCGAGGTTGACGATCATCAGGACCTTGACCTTGTTCGCCAGCATGCCGTTGGCGATGGTCTTCATCGTCGCGGCGGAGCCGTTGGCGTTCTGGATGTCGCAGTTCAGGTTGTCGGCCTTGCAGTCCGCCTTCAACGCCGTGGGATCGGCGGTGATCCAGCGCGGCGAGGAGGTGGTGTCCGGCAGGATGATGCCGACCTTGGCCCCCTTGCCGTCGAACGTGCCGCCGCCACCAGCTGCCGAGCTGGAGGAACCTGAGGACGACGACGAGCTCGACGAACTCGACGAGCTCGTGCCGGCAGCGCTGGAGCTGCTGCCGCCGCCCTTGCTCGAGCTGCCACAGCCGGTGAGAGCCATGGTCCCCACAGCCCCTGCGGCGATGAGGATGTTCATGCCTTTGCGCATAGATCCCGCCCTTTCGCGGTTGTCTGAACGCGCCGGCCGCTCCGGTCGACACGCTGATGTAACGCCGCACAACATATGGCCGTAGTGTCGGCACTGGAAGCATCCCCGCGGAAGCGTGACCGACCTGTGACCTGCGCCACAGATCGCCCTCGTTGTGCAACGGTAGGTGGCGACGTCGTACACCGTCGCCACCTCGCCTGAACGCCGTGTTCAGTGGCTGAAAGCAAGCTGTGGGCGCGATCCGCCAGTGAACTTTCGCGGCGCGACGACCCGGGTCTGACGCCCCGGATCGGACGCCAGGACGAACCGGACCGAACTGCATCCGCACACCGACGCATGGGAGTTATGTATGGCACTCATCCCTACCCGCGAGGACAAGTTCAGCTTCGGGCTGTGGACCGTGGGGTGGCAGGCCCGCGATCTCTTCGGTGAAGCCACCCGGCCGGTGCTCGCCGGAGTCGAGGCGGTCCACAAACTCACCGAGCTGGGCGCGTACGGCATCACCTTCCACGACGACGACCTGATCCCGCCGGGCAGCTCGACCGCCGAGCGGGACCGCATCGTCGCCGAGTTCAAGCAGGCCCTCGCCGACACCGGCATGGTCGTCCCGATGGCGACCACGAACCTCTTCGGCGACCCGATCTTCAAGGACGGCGGCTTCACCAGCAACGACCGTTCGGTGCGCCGCTACGCGCTGCGCAAGGTGATGCGCAACATGGATCTCGCTGCGGAACTGGGAGCCGAGATCTACGTGTTCTGGGGTGGCCGGGAAGGCTCCGAGGTCGACTTCGCCAAGGACGTCCGCTCCGCCCTGGACCGCTACCGCGAGGGCATCGACCTGCTCGCTCAGTACTCCATCGACAAGGGGTACGGGATGCGGTTCGCCATCGAACCCAAGCCCAACGAGCCCCGCGGCGACATCCTGCTCCCCACGATCGGACACGCGCTGGCGTTCATCTCCCAGCTCGAACACGCCGACATGGTCGGGATCAACCCCGAGACCGGCCACGAGCAGATGGCCAGCCTCAACTACACCCACGGGATCGCGCAGGCGCTGTGGCAGGACAAGCTCTTCCACATCGACCTCAACGGTCAGAAGGGTCCGCGCTACGACCAGGACATGGTCTTCGGGTACGGCGACCTGCTGCAGGCGTTCTCCACCGTGGATCTGCTCGAGAACGGCGCGCCAGGCGGCAGCCCGACGTACAACGGTGACCGCCACTTCGATTACAAGCCGCTGCGCACCGAGGACATGGACGGCGTCTGGGAGTCGGCGCTGGCCAACATGGAGCTCTACCTCGAGCTGCGCGAGCGGTCCAAGGCGTTCCGGGCCAGCCCGAAGGTCCAGGAAGCCCTGGCGGCGTCCGAGGTTGCCGAGCTCGCTCAGCCGACGCTGAACAAGGACGAGACCTGGGAGATGCTCGTGAGCGACGACGCCTCGTACGAGGGCTTCGACCGCGACGCCGCGGCCACCCGGGGCTACGGCTTCGCACGTATCCAGCGGCTGGCCGTGGAGCACCTGCTCGGCGTCTCCTCGGACTGACCCCCGACCCACGTCCATCCCCGTCACGTTCGCGACCTGTGGGGCCGCGCGATCCGGTGGTGGACGTGGGTGCCGGTCGCTAGATTGCTGAGATGACGGTGCTGCCCGTTTTCGACTTCCCGCAGTTCGTGGCCGCCTTCGACGCGAAGCGGCGCGAGCGGGGTCTGGACTGGTATGAGTTCGCGGGCGAACTGTGGGAGCAGTCCTCGGACCTGAACGCCGAGCGGGAGGACGACCACCCCCTCTGCGGTGGCGCGGTGTCCCGGCTGGGGGCGCGGGGGGAGACCTCCTGCCAGTACGCGCTGTTCATGCTGCGCTGGCTCGACGAGGCTCCCGAGGCGTTCCTGACCGGTCCGGTCGTGGACGTCGGCGACACCCGCCTGCCCGAGCCGGGCCCGGACCACAGACTGCGGTGGGACCTGCCCCGGCTGCACACGGCCTTGAACGACGCGCGCCGCGAGCGGGGGCTGACGTGGGCACAACTGGCGGAGCAGATCGGATGCACCCCCGCACGGCTGACCAACCTGCGGTCCGCGCGTCAGGCCGACCTGGCACTCGTGATGCGCGTGACGCAGTGGTTGGGCAGACCGGCGGCGGCGTTCGTCCACTCCGCCCGGTGGTGATGGACGATCCCGGGGCCGATCAGCGCTGTGATCGGCCCCGGGATCGGTCAGTGGCGGGTTAACGAACCGCGTGGGCGCGAATGCCCAACTGCAGCAACGTCTGACGTGCCATGGCCGCTTCGCCCACGGCGTTCGGGTGCACCGGGAAGGCATTGACGGGGCCGACCGCGGGCTCGATCCACCGCTTGCTCTCGGGCTGGCAGGCGTCATGCCCCGTGGAACTGGGCGCCATGTCGATGAACCGCGACCCGGTCTTCCAGGCAGCGCGCCGTACGACGCTGTTCAGCACGTCCTGCTGGTGGTGCAGCCAGGGGACGTCGCCCAGCGAGATCGGCATCGACGGGTAGCAGGCCAATGAGCCGGTCGTGGGCAGGATCTCGGGGTAGCCGATGATCGCGACCGTGGCGTGCGGGGCCTTCTGGTGCACCGCACGAAGTGCCGCCACCAGGTGCGGGTAGGTCTGGTTGACGATCTCGTCGGTGAACGTGGATCCGTACTTCTTCTGGCAGGGGTTGCCCGTGATGTCCGTGGAGGAAATGGCGGCACAACCGAAGAACGAGTCGACGAACACGTCCTCGTCGTTGCCGCCGATGGTCATGGTGACCAGGCGGGTCTTGTTCGTGACCGCGTCGAGTTGCGGGGCGACGCCGGCCGACTGGGAGGAGTAGAAGTCCGAGGTCTTCGCGCCGCTGCACGTGACGTCGGTGAACGAGGTCGGCTTGGTGACCGCGGCGATGTCATGGGCGTAGTTCAGGGTCGAGCGGCTGCAGACGGGCGGGGATCCCACCACGGACGGCTGGACGCCGGCCGCCGAGGAGTAGCTGTCGCCGAGCGCGACGTACGGGGAGGTCTTGACCGCGTGATGGTGGCGGTGCCCCCATGCCGGGGCTGCCGACGCGGAGGCGGGTCCGGCGGCGACGACTCCCATCGCGGCGGCGAACATGGTGGCAGTGAGGACACTGGTGGTGCGACGCATGAAGATCTCCGATGACCGTCTGAGAAATCGTTCCTGACCGCGTGCCCCGGGCCAGTAGGCGCTCGAGACGCCCGCATCGCAACGTAGCAAGCACCCACACACCAGGCAATGGCCCGCTCGGCGCGTACCGAGCGGCTACTCATCGGCGCCGCGAGACCACGTGCAGCTGTGCTGCCAGCGCCCGGTACGGGTCACGGCACCCTGCCTCCGTCTCGGCGCGCAGGCACGAGTCCAGCGCCTCGGGATCGACCGCGGTGGTGGCGCCGACGGCGTCGGTGAACACGCGAACGCCGTACCACGCGATGATCTCCAGCCCCACGTCGGCGCACCACCGGCGGGCCTCGGTCAGGGTGTGTGCACGCGCGGTCGCGCCGAGCTCGTTGACGTACGACGTCGCGTCGAACGCGTCGAGAGCGCCCGCCCAGTCTCCGCGGATGCCCGGTCGGAACGCGAGCGCGTCACCGTTGCGGACGCTGAAGGAGACCACACCGCCCTCCTGGGCACGGTCCGCAAGTACGCCCACTGTCTCGCGCGCATCCGGCACGTACATCAGCAGACCGTGGGCACACACGAGATCGAAGCGCTCCCCGCCCAGCACCTGCGCGAGATGCTCCACGTCGCCTCGCAGAGCACGGACCGTGTGTCCCCGCGACTGCGCGTCCTCCCGGAACCGTCGGAGGAGAGCCGGCGAGGGATCGACGCCGGTGACGGCCAGACCGGCGTCCGCGAGGTGGATCGCCTGGGTCCCCTGACCGCATCCGACGTCGAGCGCGGTGCCGAGCCCGTACAGATGCGCTGCGAGCTGCTCTTCGATCAGGTGCTGCCGGACGGCGTTGCGCAGCCCGCCGAGTCGCTCGACCCAGACTCCCTCGACCTCACCGAACGACGCCACCGGTCCAGTGTGCTCGGACCCTCCGACACCGCTCGGCTCGATGGGTGAGCACTCATCCCAACGAGGAGGTCGCCGCTCGCAGGTCGTCCAAGGCGGCCACCGCGTGATCGGCGAGCCCTTCACCGTCCGAGGGATTGCCTTCGGACCACGCGGCGAAGCCGCGCTTGAAGGCCAGGACTCCCAGCTCCGCGGCGAGGTGGGCCGTCGGGTCCGGGACGCCTCGCGCGGCGAGGGCCTCCGTCATCGCCGCTGCGAGACCGACGCTCTTGAGGGCGTCGCGTTCCTGGAGTTCCGTGCTGGCCGCCACCGCCGCCCTGATGCGCGGGCCGATCTCGCGGTTCGTGGGACCCATCGCGCCCGACGCGCGCCGCAGTCCGGCCGCGACGGCCTCCAGCGGGGTCGCGCTCGACGGCGCTTCGGCGATCCCGTCGGCGAGCAGTCGGCTCAGGGTCTCCTGGCCGGCGACCAGCAGCTCCCGTTTGTCGGAGAAGTGCCGGAAGAAGGTGCTCTTGGTGACTCCGGCCCGTTCAGCGATCTGCGAGACGGTCGTGGCGTCGTAGCCCTGCTCGGTGAACAGATCGACCGCCGCGACGACCAGCCGCTGGGTCGCGCCGGGTTGCCATCGAGCCATCGCCACATCCTAGGTGATGGGACATCGGTCTCATCATCGGTGTAGCGTGATGGGACAACAGTCCCTTCACTCCCCAGGAGCACACAATGCAGGTATTCGTCACCGGAGGCACCGGCACCATCGGTTCGCCCGTCGTCGCCGAGTTGCTCGGTCACAACCACACCGTCCTTGCACTGGCCCGTTCGGAGGAGTCGGCACGGGCTCTGGAAACCGCGGGCGCTGAGGTGCTGCGCGGCACCCTGGCGGACCTCGACATCCTGCGGGCCGGTGCCGCGCGATCCGACGGGGTCATCAGCCTGGCGTTCGGGCGCGACTACGGCACGCCCGAGGCGCTCGCCGCCGGCGTCGCCGAGGAGAGCGCGGCCCTGACGGCGCTGGGCGAGGAACTCATCGGGAGCGACCGCCCGATCGTCGCGGTCTCGGGCACTCCCTGGATCCCGGGCCGTATGTCGACCGAGGCCGACCCGCTACCGACCGACGGCCCGGTGGGCGGTCGGGGCCGTTCGGTCAACGCATTGCTGGCGTTGGCCTCGCAGGGCGTGAGGAGCACGGCCGTCCGGATGCCGCGCACGGTCCACAACGAGGGCAAGGGCGGGTTCGCCGGACTGCTGACCGACACCGCGCGCCGTAACGGCGTGTCCGGCTACCCCGGCGACGGCACCCAGCGGTGGCCGGCCGTGCACGCGCTCGATGCGGCGGCACTCTTCCGGCTCGCCCTGGAGTCGGCAGAGCCCGGCACGGCCTGGCACGCCGTGGCCGACGAGGGCGACGCGGTGCGAGAGATCGCGACGGTCATCGGTCGGCAACTCGACCTGCCCGTCGAGTCGGTGCCGGAGGACTCCTTCGGCCCGTTCGGCGTGATCTTCGCGATGGACCAGCCGGCGTCCAGCGCGCACACCCGGGACGCCCTCGGGTGGCGTCCGACCCACCCCAGTCTGCTCGACGATCTGCGGAACATCCGCCCCTGACCTCGATCTGCCGAGAGGTCGACCGCGGTTACCGACAGGTCCAGCTGTCGCTGAACCGGGACGTTGCGGGGCGCGACCGTACCCGAGAGAAACGGCACAAGCATCTCTGTTTGCAGGACACACCACTAGGTGACCTACGGCGGGTGCGGATAACCCGCAAAACCCCCACCTCCAAGGAGGGGGATGTGGATAACTGCCGGTCGAATGATCAACACCCGCAGCAGGATTCGTTCGTTTTACCCTTGCGCCCTCGTTCGAACACGCGTACGATACAGGTTATAGGACGACGTAGGGATCAGCAGCCGTAGGAGGGGCCATGGCGCAGTCGACGACCGACACACATAGCCCCGCTGCGCCGGGCTCTGGTACCCGGTTGTTGAGTCTGGTGCGGGAGTTCGCGACGTCCTTGGACCATTGGCCCGATGCGCTCTACCAGCTGAGCGAGCCCGAACTGGGAGAGGTCGTCGGGACGATGCTGCGGATCGGTCTCCGGGCAGAGAACGTCGCCGCGCTGGCCACCGCGGACGCCCTGACCCGGGGGACGGTCGCGAACTCGACCGCGACGGGTGCGCCGGCGTGGGTGGCCCGACAGGCGGCCGGGGTAGACCCAAGCGTCCTACGCCGCGTGGGCTCGGTGGGTGTCGACTGTGCCGATCCCCGCAACACCGTCGTGACGAAGGCGTTGGCGACCGGGTCCGCGACCGTGCCGGTCGCGGCGGTCGCGTTGCGGGAGGTGCCACGGATCGGCCGGCAGCTGCCGTGCGTGGATCGGGACGAACTGATGGGGCGGTACCTATCACTGTCGGCGTACGGGCCAAGGGCCCTGCGGGAACTGTCCACCCGGATCCGGGGCCAGTACGCCCCTGAACAACTGGTGTGCGACGAAGAGGTCCAACAGGACTGCGAATCAGTGCGCTGGTACGACCTACATGGTGGCCTGACCCGGTTTGAGGCCGACCTGTCCACCGGGCACGCCGCCATCGTCAAACACGCGCTACAAGCATTGTCAGCGCCCGCACCCGCGGCACCGGACGCCGAGACCAGTGCACCGGACGCAGAGACCGGTGCACCCGAGCGCGACACCCGCACCCCCGCCAAGCGCCGGGCCGATGCGCTCGTGCGGCTGGTCGACACCGCAGCAGGGATCCTGGACGGCACCACCTCGCGGCCGGTCGGGGAGTTCGGCGGCACCGCCAAGATCCTGGTCACGATGGACTACGCGACGTTGTACGAGGGACTTCGCACAGCGGGACGGCTCGACCAGGTCGGTTCGACAGAAACAGGATCGGGACCGACGTACCTGCCGGGGATCGGACGCACCACCGACGGAGACCATCTCGACGCTGGCACCCTGCGGCGCATGGCCTGCGACGCCGACCTCATCCCCATAGTCCTCGGCGGCGAGTCAGAAGCCCTGGACGTCGGACGCGCGAAACGCCTCTTCACCGGCGGACTACGAACCGCGATCATCCATCGAGATCAGCACTGCACGTTCCCCGGCTGCGACCGACCACCGGATTGGTGCGATGCCCACCACATCACTCCGTGGTGGGCCGGCGGCCTAACCAACCTGACCAACGCGGCCCTGCTCTGCGCCCGCCACCACACCATCGTGCACCGCGACCTGCTCACCGCCACCGTCACCACGACCGGCGTCACCTGGGACCTCACCCCAGGCCTGATGCCCACCCGACCCGGACACAGATTCGCAGCATGACCGGCGAGGATCACGGGTCGGCGAATCGATCCCCGTACCGACGTCGCAGGCGCGTCACGGCTGGCGCGTGGCCGCTACGGTCTGTGCGTCGACTACCACCACGGAGGCACCAGCATGTCGAAGGTCCGGGTCCACAACTTCGCCGTGTCGCTCGACGGGTTCGCCACCGGCGAGGGGCAGACCCTGGAGACGCCGTTCGGCCATGCGTCGATGCGCTTGATGCAGTAGGCGCTCGGCACCCGCACCTTCCGCGGCATGCAGGGCGCAGAGGGCGGCAGCGGCGGCGTCGACGAGGCGATGGCCTCCCGCTGGCAGACGGACATCGGCGCGGAGATCATGGGCCGCAACAAGTTCGGACCTCAACGCGGTCCCTGGCAGGACGAGCAGTGAAAGGGATGGTGGGGCGAGGACCCGCCGTTCCACACGCCCGTCTTCGTGCTCACCCACCATCTGCGGCCGGATCTCACGATGCAGGGCGGGACGTCCTTCCACTTCCTGGACGCCCCGCCGGCGGAGGCGCTCGAGGTCGCGCGCGAGGCGGCCGGCGGACTCGACGTGCGCATCGGCGGCGGGCCCTCGACCGTGCGTGACTTCCTGGCCGCCAACCTCATCGACGAGTTGCACCTCGCCCTGGTCCCCATCGTCCTGGGCCGCGGCGTGCGGTTGTGGGACGGTCTCGAAGGGCTCGAGGAACGCTTCGACATCGAGACGGTCAGCACGCCCAGCGGCGTCACGCACCTGACTCTCACGAGGTCGGCCTGACGCCGGTGTTCAGAGCAGGGAGAGCAGCACCGTCGCCAGACCGTCGTCGTCGACCGTGCCGGTGACCTCGTCGGCCACGGCCCGGACCTCGTCGGGCGCCTGCCCCATCGCGACCCCGCGCGCCGCCCAGGTGAGCATCTGCACGTCGTTGTAGTGGTCTCCGACCGCGACGGTGTCCATCGGCTCGACGCCGAGCGTGCGGCGCACCTGCTCCAGCGCCGACGCCTTGGAGACCCCCTCGGGGTTGATGTCCAGCCACGCGGTGAAGCCGATCGCGTAGTTGACCCCGTGCAGGCCCAGGCGGTCGGCCAGTGCGATAAAATCCGCCGACGTGCCGGTCGGCGAGCGGAAGGTCACGCGCGTCGTCCGGGTGTGCAGCAGTTCCTCCCACGACACCACCCGCTGCTCCCCGAGCAGCTCACCCTCGGGGAACGGCGCGCTCACCAGATAACCGACGCCGAGCTGCTCGCTCGCGACGACCCCGTCGGCCCACTGCCCTTCCAGCGACGCGAGGGCCCGCGCCGGGTCGAAGGTCACCGCCTCGACGACGTCGTAGCCGCCGCTCCCGTCGAGCGTGATGGTCACCGCACCGTTGGAGCACACGGCGTACGCCGGGCCGAGGCCGAGCTCGTTCGCGATCGGCACCGTGCCGATGAGGGAGCGCCCGGTGGCCAGGACGACGTGGTGACCGGCGTCGCGCACCCGGGCGATGGCATCGCCCACGACGGGCGACAGCGAGCCGTCGTGGTGCACCGTGGTGCCGTCGATGTCCAGAGCGATCAGCAGCGGCATAAGGCCCACCCTACGGAGCGCGAACCGCTTCTCCTCACAACCTGATTCGCAACACGTCGGCGTTGCGTTCGCGCACCAGCACACCGACGGCGAGCGCGAGCGCCAGGAAGCCCACCAGCAGCTCCATCCACAGTGCCCAGCCGACCGAGAACGTCACGGTGATCCCGGAAGCCTTCGCGTTGCTCGCCAGCTTGCTGTAAAAGCCGCCCGACTGGGAATTGACGACGACGGCTGAGTAGATGACGACGGCGATCTGCGCGAGCGCCGCGACCACCGCAGTGATGCCGGCCGGACCGGAGAACCTGCGCAGTCCGCGCAGCGCGCCGGCCACCAGGAGCACCGCGGCGCAGATGCACACCAGCCACCCGCCGAGGCTCGAGGCGTGACCAGGAACGGGTGGGGGGTCCTGGACGTCGGTGCGCAGAGCACCGAACCCGTTGAGATAGATGTGGAACAGGTTGCCGGAGAACACGCCGTTCAGATGGAAGGCGATCACCGCCCACTGACCCCGACACAAGAGCACCATGATGAGCGCGACGGGCACCAGCAGCCATGACCCGATGTTGCGTCCTGCCGTAGCCACCTGCTCGTCGTCGGCAGCGACCGTCGTGCTGTCGGGATCGACCTGCGGTGCTGCGTCCTTGCGCGTGCTGCCCTCGTCCTTCACGCGAACGAGGGTAACGAGCACGCCTGTCAGACCGGCCGCAGCACCTCGAGCCCGAGGAAGGGCTGCAGGGCGTGCGGCACCACGACGGAACCGTCGGCCTGCTGATGGTTCTCCAGGATCGCGACCAGCCAGCGGGTCGTGGCCAGCGTGCCGTTGAGCGTGGCGACCGTCTCGGTGCGGCCCTCCGGCGTGCGGTAGCGGGTGTTCAGCCGGCGCGCCTGGTACGTCGTGCAGTTCGAGGTCGAGGTCAGCTCGCGGTAGCGCTCTGGGTCGGCACCCACGCCTCGCAGTCGAACTTGCGCGCGGCGGGGTTGCCGAGGTCGCCGGCCGCGGTGTCGATGATCCGGTAGGGCACCTCGATCTTGGCGAGCATGTCCCGCTCCCACATCAGCAGTCGCTCGTGCTCCTGCTCCGCGTCCTGCGGCGCGCAGTAGGAGAACATCTCCACCTTGTGGAACTGGTGCACCCGCACGATGCCCCGGGTGTCCTTGCCGTATGACCCGGCCTCGCGCCGGTAACAGGCCGACCACCCGGCGTACCGCTTGGGGCCGTCGGACAGGTCGAGGATCTCCCCCGCGTGATAGCCGGCGAGCGCGACCTCCGAGGTGCCGGTCAGGTAGAGGTCGTCGGCCTCCAGGCGGTAGACCTCGTCGGCGTGCGCATCGAGGAAGCCCGCGCCCTGCATCACGTCGGCCTTGACCAGGGTGGGGGTGATCATCGGGGTGAACCCGTGGTGCACCGCCTGCGCGATCCCCATGTTGAGCAGCGCCAGCTCGAGCTGAGCGCCCACCCCGGTGAGGAAGTAGAAGCGCGACCCGCCGACCTTGGCGCCGCGTTCCATGTCGATGGCGCCGAGGCGCTCGCCGAGCTCCAGGTGGTCCAGCGGCTCGAAGTCGAACGTCGTGGGGTCGCCGTCGACCTCGCGGACGGTGAAGTTGTCCTCGCCACCGGCCGGCACGCCGTCGATGATGACGTTGCCGATCTTGCGCAACCCCTGCTCGTACGCCGAGCCCGCCTCGCCCGCCGCGGCCTCGAGCGCCTTGACCCGCTCGCTGAGTGCCCCTGCACGCTCGCGCGCCTGGTTGGCGGCGGCCTCCAGCTCGGCGGTGTCGCCGCCCTGCTTGCGGGCGGCGCCGAGCGCGCCCATCGCCTTGCCGACGTCCTTGCTCACGCTCTTCTGCTCGGCGCGGGCCGCCTCGAACTGCTGCAGAGTCGACCGCCGACGCTCGTCGGCGCCCAGCACCTCGTCGACCAGTCCTTCGTCGTCGCCCCGAGCGCGTTGGCTCGCGCGCACCAGGTCGGGGTCGTCCCGCAGCAGTTTGATGTCGATCACGCGGGTCAGGCTACTGGCGTACCGATCCGCGCTCCCAACCCGTTTCGTCCGGCCGACCCGGTCGGACCGACGCTCGGGTAGGTTTCCCTCAACTACCGAGACGATGGAAGAGGCTGACACGTGCGACAAGGCGCGGTCGTCGTCAACCCCAGCAAGTTCCGGCGGTTGGACCAGCTGAAGGTGCTGCTCGAGCACATCTTCCACGACTACGGCTGGGCCGAGCCCCTCTGGCTCGAGACCACGGTCGAGGACCCCGGCGCCGGCCAGGCGCGCGAAGCGCTGGCCAAGGGCGTGGACCTGGTGTGCGCGCTCGGCGGAGACGGCACCCAGCGGTGTGTGGCTCAGGGCCTGGCCGACTCCGGGATGCCGCTCGGGATCCTCGCCGCGGGCACCGGCAACCTGCTCGCCCGCAACCTCAAGCTCCCGCACCACCGGTTCGCCGACGGGCTGCGGGTCGCGCTGTCGGGGCGGGACCGCAGGATCGATCTGTCGATGGTGCAGTTGGACGTCGATGGCGACGGGGTCTGGACCGAGCCCGAGGTCGGGCTGGTGATGACCGGGATCGGCCTCGACGCCGAGATCCTCGCCGCCGCCGACGACACCCTGAAGGACCGGGTCGGCTGGTTGGCCTACCCCGCGGCGGGGATCCGCTACATCGCGCACGACCGCATGCAGGCCACCATCGCGCTCGACGGTGACGGGGCAGGCCCGCCGGAGCGCGTGTCGAGTGTGCTCATCGGCAACTGCGGGTTGCTGACCGGCGGCATGCGCCTGATGCCCGATGCGGTCATCGACGACGGCATCCTCGACACCGCGGTGCTGCGACCCTCCGGCCTGCGGGGCTGGCTTCCGCTCATCGGCCAGGTGGCGGTGGGCTCCAGCCGCGAGACCCGCACGATCGGCCGGCTGCGTTCGTCCAGCATCGAGGTCCGGTGCGCCGAACCGGCCATGGTCGAGGTCGACGGCGACGTGCTGCAACGCGCGTACGCCGTCCGCGTCACCGTCGATCCCCTGGCGGCGACGGTCCGGGTCCCCCGGACCCGCAGGGGCTAGACCTCAGTTCGCGAGCCGGCTGCGCTCGACGAGCGCGCCGGCCTGCTTGACCGTCCGCATCCGGGGCGAGACCTCCAACGTGGCGATGCCGGGCACGGCCCCGACCTGTTGCGTCACGAGCCGGTAGAGATCCTCGTGATCACGGCACACCACCGCGGCCATCAGATTGTGCGGGCCGGTGATCGCGGCCGCGAAGGTGACGCCGGGGATGCGGGCCAACGCCTGCCCGCACGCCTCCAGGTCCGCCGGCGCCGCCGTCATCCACAGCTGCGCCGACACCTCCCACCCGAAGGCCTCGGCGGAGATGTCGACGTCCAGGTGCGCCAGTCCGCGGTCGAGCAGGACATGCAGCCGACGCGCCGCCCGCCCCTCCGTCATGCCGGCGGCCGCCGCGAGCTGGGCGTACGTCGACCGGCCGTCGATCACCAACCGGTCCAGGATCGCCTGATCGCCCGGGTCGAGCTGGGTGACCGCGGCCGGTACGGCGGTCTGCTCGTCACCGACGGACGCGCGCAGCCGGCGTTCCTGGTCCGGCGTCAGCTCGTGTTCCAGCCCCGCCCAGTCGTCGGCGCGACCGGCGAGGTACGGGTGCAACGTCATGGCAGCGGTCACCCCGAGCACGGGCGCCGTCTGGGCCAGGCGCTCCAGCAGGAGATCCTCCCGCGCCTGGGCGGTGCGCGAACGTACGACGCAGACCACTTCGGCGGCTCCCCCGCTGATCGACACCCAGCCCACATCGGCGCGTTTCGCGAGCGCCTGGGCCAGCACGGCCGTCCCGCTCGGCTTGCACTGGATGCGCACGACCCAGTTGCTCTGTCCCAGCGCCTCCGTGCTCAGCACCGCGGTCACGCGCACGACCCCTTCGCCGCGCAGGCGTCGATAGCGGCGCGCGACCGTCTGCTCGGAGGTGCCCAGCACGGCGGCATACAGGCTGAACGCTGCGCGCGGCGCCAGCTGAAGGCATCGAACGAGTGCCCTGTCCAGGACGTCCAAAGTGGCAGATTCCACGCTCACACGATCTTGTGTAGCAGAAATCCTCACAGTCCTCCCTCGTGAGCGTGGGCCTGTCACCGGTCGGGCGGATGATCGATACCAAGCCGATGTACCGCACCCAGCGCACGCGTCGGCACCGTCAGCCGACCTAGGAGCACCTCATGAGCACACCACGTGCCGACGCCGCGCCGCCCGGCGCCTACCACCCCGCGCATCTGGCCGCCAGCGACGCCACGGACACCGCGGACGCCACAGCGACCGATGCAGGGCCGGTGAAGGGACACCCGGCCCACCTGGCCCACTCCACCGACTCCGACAACTCTCCCTCAGCGCCCGACGAAGCTCGGCACGCGGAGACCACCGCTCCCGGGAACGGCAAGTGGTGGACACTGGCCGCCGTGTGCTTCGGCACGTTCATGCTGTTGCTCGACGTGACCATCGTCAACGTGGCGCTGCCGGACATCCAGTCCTCCCTGGGCTCCAGCTTCTCCGATCTGCAGTGGGTCATCGACGCGTACGCGCTCACGCTCGCCTCGCTGCTGCTCACCGCGGGCTCCCTGGCCGACATCTTCGGCCGCCGCCGGCTCTACATCGTCGGCCTGATCCTCTTCACTGCGGCGTCCGCACTGTGCGGGGCCTCCCAGAGCACCCTGATGCTGCAGTTGAGCCGGGGCCTGCAGGGCGTCGGCGGTGCCGTGATGTTCACCGTCTCCCTCGCGCTGCTCGCGAGTGCGTTCCACGGCAAGGACCGCGGCACGGCGTTCGGCATCTGGGGCGCCATCACCGGCGTCGCCGTGGCCATCGGTCCGGTCTTCGGCGGACTGCTCGTCTCCAGCCTGTCGTGGCGTTGGATCTTCTTCGTCAACATCCCGGTCGGCGCGGCGGCCCTGGCCATCACGATCTGGCGGGTGGCCGAGTCGCGCAACCCGAAGGCGAAGCGTCCGGACTGGATCGGGTTCGTGCTCTTCACCGCGTCGCTGAGCTCGTTGGTCTACGCGCTCATCGAGTCCGGCCGCACCAGCTTCACCGACAGTGTCGTGGTGGGCTGCTTCGCCGCCGCGGTCGTCCTGATGGCGCTGTTCGTGGTGCTCGAACTGCGTTCCAGCAAGCCGATGCTCGATCTGAGCCTCTTCCGACTGCCCACCTTCTCCGGTGGTGCGATCGCGGCGTTCGGGATCAGCGCGGGCATCTTCTCGATGCTGCTCTACCTCACGCTCTACCTGCAGGACGTGCTGCGCTTCAGCGCCCTGGGCACCGGCCTGCGGCTGCTGGTGCTGTCCGGCGCGATCCTCGTGGTAGCCACCGTCTCCGGACGCGTGAGCTCGCACCTGCCGGTCCGGTTCCTCATCGGACCGGGCCTCGCGCTCATCGGGATCGGGCTCCTGCTCATGCGCGGCATCGACGCCTCGAGTGAGTGGACCCACCTCATCCCGGGCATGATCGTCGCGGGGATCGGCATCGGCATGGTCAACCCGCCGCTCGCCTCGACCGCCGTCGGTGTGGTCCCGCCCCGCCTCGCGGGGATGGCGTCGGGCATCAACAGCACCTTCCGTCAGGTCGGCATCGCCACCGGTATCGCCCTGCTCGGCACCCTCTTCGCCTCCCGGCTCGACGACGCGATCCGCGCCGCTGCCGCGGGCGGTCCACTGGCGGGGCGCAGCGGGTCACTCGCGTCCGCCGTGCAGTCCGGTCAGGTGTCGGCCGCGCTGGCGAAGCTGCCGAAGGCGCAGGTGCCGATCGCGCAGCACCTGGCCGCCGCGGGGTTCACCACGGCGCTGGACCGCATCCTGCTGATCGCCGGGATCATGACACTGGTGGCGGCGGTGGCGTCGTTCCTCCTGATCCGCACGAAGGACTTCCACACGCCCGGCGAGGGCGAGCAGGCGGCCGAGGCCGCCTGAGTCCGGCACCGTCACTCGACGGTGTCACAGATAGGGCCGAGGGACGCAGGCCTACCTGCGTCCCTCGGCCCTTACTGCGTCAGTGTGCGCGCTCGCCGCGCAGGTTTGCCAGCCAGCGGTCGGCGTCTGCGAAGGCGTCGTCGGTGGCGGTGAGCTGGATACTGGCCTGCTGGCCGTCGGCGCGCGGATAGGAGCCGAGGAAGCGGACATCGGCGGCCACCCGGCGCAGCCCGGTCAGCGCCTCGCCGACCCGGGCGTCGCGCACGTGCCCCTCGAAGTCGATCGAGAAGCAGTAGCGGCCCATCACGTCCCCGGTCGGACGTGACTCCAGGCGCGAGATGTTGATGCCCCTGGCCGCGAACTGCTCCAGCAACTCCAACAGACCGCCGGCGTGGTCGTCGTACTGGTAGACCACGACGGTCGTCTTGTCCGCTCCCGTGGGCTCGGGCAGCTCGCCCGGTCGCGCGGCGAGCACGAACCGGGTGACGGCCCCCGTGCGGTCCTCGATGTCGCTCGCCAGCACCTGCAGTCCCGTGCCCTGCGCGGCGACCGGCGCGCACACCGCGGCCTGATAGCTGTCGACCAGTCCCGCTGCGAGGTCGGCGGCTGCCGCGGCCGTCGACAGCGTCGGCACGTAGACGGCGTCCGGCAGTTCCGAGCCCATCCAGCCGCGCACCTGGGCCCAGCCGTGCGGGTGGGTGCCGACGGCGCGTACGTCGTCACGCGTCGTGCCCGGGCGTACGGCGAGCACGAAGGTGATCGGCACCAGCACCTCACCGACGACCGTGAGGGGATCGCCGGTGTGCAGGGCGTCGAGTGTGGCGGACACCCCGCCCTCCACGGAGTTCTCGATCGGCACCATCGCCGCGTCGATCTCCCCCTCTCGCAGCGCCGCGAGCGCCTTGTCGACGGAGGAGAAGGCCGTCTGCTCCCGGCCCTCCGCCGCCGGCCACCCGGCGAGGGCGGCCTGGGTGAACGTGCCCACCGGGCCGAGGAATCCGTAGCGCGTCACAGGTCTCGCCGTTCGTTGCGAATCACGTGCGCAGGGTAGTCCGCGTTAGCGTTGCCGCCGCCATGGATATCGCCTTGCTGCTCACGGTCTTCGTCACGATCTTCCTCGTCGAACTGCCCGACAAGACCTTCATCGCGACCCTCGTCCTCGCCACCCGCTACCGCCCGCTGCAGGTGTGGATCGGGGTGTGTGCGGCCTTCCTCATTCAGACCGTCATCGCCGTCGCCTTCGGCGGGCTCATCGGCCGGCTGCCGAAGACACCGGTCCACGTCGCGGTGGCGCTGCTCTTCCTCGTCGCAGGCATCGTGCTGCTCGCCGGTGCCGCCAAGGCCGCGTCGGAGGAGGCCGAGACCGAGGCGGAGTTCTCCGAGAAGGCCCGCGCGGACGCCATTGGCTTCCGGGCCATCAGCGCCAGCTTCCTGATCCTCTTCCTCGCCGAGTGGGGCGACCTGTCGCAGCTGGCCACGGCGGGCTTCGCGGCCCGCCGCGGCTACCCGCTGAGCGTCGGGATCGGCGCGTTCCTCGCGCTCGCCGTGGTTTCGGGACTCGCTGCCGTGCTGGGTCGCGCGCTGCTGCAACGCGTCTCGCTGGTCCTCATCCGACGCCTGGGCGGGATCGTGTGCCTGATCTTCGCGCTGACGCTGGTGCTCGACCTGGCCGGCGTATCGCTGCCCGGCTGGCTCCCCATCTGACCGGGTGCGCCCGGTCCCTGCGGCGACAGCCAGGCCGCCGAACGGAGCGATCAGCGCAGGGTGATCTGCCGACTCGAGATGCCCGACCGGGCGCGCCGCTCCTCGACGGTCAGCGGGGTGTCGATGCCCACCGCGTCGTCGAAGCGCGCGGCCAGGGCGCCGAACGCGTCGTCGAACGACGCGGGCTCGGCGTCGGCGTCCACTTCCCAGACCGGCACGAGCAGGCCATGGGCACGGAACGCACCGAGCAGCCGTCCCTCGTCCAGGCTGCTGGCACCGGCCGCGTGCAGTCTCGCCAGCGCGTCGGTCGCCTTGTCCTCGTCGTGCGGGAGCACCCAGCGCACATAGGTGCGGGCGCCGATGCGGCACCAGTACGCGTGCTCGGCCGACGACAGCGCGACCGTCGGAGTGATCGCCTCGTTCGCCCGCTGCAGGGACGCCGCCCCCTCCGCGTCGAGCTCCTGGCCCTCCACCCAGAAGTCGAACCCGTCGTGCAGCTGCACGTCGAAGTCGGTGGTGGTGAGCAGGTCCTGCAGACGCGGACCGCCGGCCGTCGTACGCGGTGCGGCCGTGAGCGGCTCGCCCGGCTCGAGCGCGGCGGTGGCGAGCAGGGTCTGCGCGACGTCACGGCTCGGGTCGCTGGACGCACCGCCGGTCTGGAGCGCGACGAAGAGGGTGCCGTCGGCGCGGTGCAGCCCGGGCCAGGCCAGTGGGAGCACCGAGGCGACCGTCGCCTCCCGGGGCGCCCCGTCGAGCGTGAACGTCACCGAGGCGGTCGCGGCCGGCACGATCTCGCGCATCGCGACCCAGCCGGCCTCCCCCGGGAGCCCTTCGTAGGGACGACGGACGTACGCCGGTGACTGCTGCGTCGGATCGATCGGCTGACGTGTGCGCTCGCCCTTGCGGCGGGAGGCTTTACCCATGGCCGGGACTGTAACGAGCCGGTGCGCTCGTCTGTCGGGCCGGTCAGACCCGGCGGCGCGAGGGGCCGCCGAGAGCGGCCCAGACCGTCACCCGGTCGTCCTCCTCGTTGACGCCCCATTCGTGAGCCACTGAGCGGACGATGCGCAGCCCGCGTCCGCCCTGCGCCCAGACGGAGGGCCGGCGCGCGGCTGGAGCGGTCACGCCGCCACCGTCGGTGACCTCGATCTCCACCCGATCCCCGCGCACGCGCCAGTGCAACCGGACGGTGTTGTCGTACAACGGTTTCCCATGCAGGATCGCGTTGGTGACGAGCTCGGAGGCGACCGTCTCGGCCTCACCGACCAGCTCCTCGGGTAGCCCGCCACTGCCCAGACTCTCGACGAGTGCCGTGGCGCCGCGGGCACAGAGTCGATGGTCCACGGAAGCCGGAGGGTCTGCACCCAGTGCTCATCGCTCACCGGTGTCCCCTCCCGTCCCCGGACCACATCGCGGTCGATGGTCTCATTGCAGGACACCAGTGGACCACGCCGCGTCAACGGCCTCCCGCACCATGGCAGGTCGGTTGGTGATGATCGCATCCACCCCGAGCTCCAGACACAGGTGCACGTCCTCGAGCTCGTCGACCGTCCACACGTGCACCTGGTGGCCGTAGTTGTGCTGGCGCTTCACGAAGGCGGGGATGCGGCGTACGACGGCGATCCGGGTGCCGACCATGTGCACGTTCGGCGGCAGTGCGTCCATGAAACGCAGCGCCGTCGGAAGCTCGGTCAACTGCACCCGCTCCAGGTGCGGTGCAAGGCGCGCCATCCGCTGAACCGCCATGCTGGAGAACGACATCAACCGCACGTTGATCCGTCCGGGGCGCAGCAACTCGAACTCCGCGAGCAGCGCCACCAGCGCGCGCTCGACGTCTCCGGAGTAGCGCGTGGGGTGCTTGGTCTCGATGACCAGGTCCAACTGCCGCTCGGCGCGCTGGACCGTGCGGATCAACTGGCGCAGGGTCAGGATCTGCGCCTTGTGCCGCAACGGCATCTCGTCCTCGTCCAGGTGAGAGGCCTTCCAACTGCCCCAGTCCAGGCCTTCGAGCGCGGCCAGTTCGAGGGCTGACACCACGCCCGCGCCGTCCGAGGTGCGGTCGACGCGGCGGTCGTGCACGCACACCAGGTGACGGTCTGCGGTCAGACGTACGTCGCACTCCACCCCGTCCGCGCCATCGCGTATCGCGCGCTTGTAGGCGCCGAGCGTGTGCTCGGGTTCGATACGGCTTGAGCCACGGTGCGCGATGACCACCGGAGGGCCACCGCGCAGGGTCTGCGCCGGCATTCGCACCCCACCATCGTGCCTCAGTACGACCCGTCGTGCACAGCGGACTCGCCAAGTTCGCGGCGCTTCTCCCGACGGGCCCGTTCTTGTTGGTCCGCCGAGTTCCCTTGCCAACGAGCCTGATTCGCGCAGAGACATACATCGAGAATCGAGATGTCCGTGTTCTGGAACTTGTCCAGGGTGGGGGTATGTGCTTTGCTCCGAAGAGAGCCGGCTCAAACAGTGTGGTTGGCGCTTCCCTTTCCGTTGTGCTGCCGAAAGTGTCGCGTGAACGATTCCGCTGTCAATGCCGCCACCCACGCCGATCCGCCCGATGACCGTGAGAGCCGGACCAGGGCCCTGCTCGAACGCGCCCGCGAGACCGCCGACGAGGTCGAAGCCGCCCGTCTTCGAGCCCGTGCGGTCGACCACAACTACGCGCTCGCCTGCGGCATCGCACGGAGGTACGCCGGTCGCGGCATCGAGACCCAGGACCTGCAACAGGTCGCGCTTCTGGCGCTGGTGCTCGCCGTACGCCGGTTCGAGCCGGGCGACGGACGCAGCTTCTCGGCGTTCGCGGTCCCGACCATCACCGGTGAGCTGAAGCGGCACTTCCGCGACCACGGGTGGATGGTGCGCCCGCCACGGGGCCTGCACGAGACCTACCGGGAGACCCAGACGACGCGCCAAGAGTTGGAGCAGATGGGCATGCACGCACCGGGGGTCGTGGACGTCGCCGCGCGAATGGGAGTGCCGGTGGACGTGGTACGAGCCGCTCAGGCGGTCGAGGGCTGCTTCCGCCCCGCATCGCTCGATGCACCCGTGCGCGATCGACCCGACGCGACCCTGGCCGATCGGCTCGACCTGGGCGCCGAGGACGAGACCGACGGGTTGGCGTCCTCGATCGCGATCCGCGAGATCGTGCGCGACTTCCCAGCCCGTGAGCGCGCACTGCTGCGGTTGCGCTTCGAATTGGACCTCACCCAGCGCGAGATCGGCGACCACCTCGGCATCAGTCAGATGCAGGTGTCGCGGCTCCTGACCGCGACGCTGCAGCGGCTGCGCTCGATGCTCGACACCGAGATCCCGCACCTCGCCGGTTGAGGGGCGGGGCTGCCGCCTGGAGGGGGGTCGTACCTGCGGTCGCGTCATGGGGAATGATCGGGACCGCAAGGCCCGTCGAGATCACGCCGGTGCCGACACGCGCGTCCCACCTGAGGTGGGTGCGAGAAACGGTTGGAGGCAGCATGGATGACCGCATTCGCGACAACAGCACGGACCGAGCAGCGGACCAGGTGGCCCGCGACCTGCAACGCCCGCGTACGACGGCCGAACGCATGCAGCGCGGGGTCGACCTCGCGGTGGAGCTTCTCGAGGGCTGCGACCACGCCGGCATCACCCTGGTGCGCGGCCGCACGCTGATCGCCGGACCCGCCACCGATGACATCGTCGCGCTCGGCGACCGCCTGCAGGACCAGCTGGGCGAGGGTCCGTGCCTCGACACGGTGCGCCAGAGCCGCACGATCTACACCGCTGACCTACGACACGACAAGCGGTGGGAAGCGTGGGGCCCCCAGGTCGCCGACAAGCTAGGGGTGCGGTCCCTGCTGTCGTTGCTCCTCTACACGCACGACCGCTCCTACGGGGCGCTGAACCTGTATTCCGAACAGGTCGACGGTTTCACCGCCGAGGACCAGGTCGTGGCCGAATCGCTCGCGACCCACCTGGCCGTGGCGATGGCCGACAGCGAGGAGATCGAGCACCGCGAAGTGGCGATGATCAACCGGACGGTGATCGGGCAGGCCGAGGGCATCCTGATGGAGCGACTCGGAGTGCTCCCGGAGGAGGCTTTCGTCTTCCTGCGCGGGATCTCCCAGCGCTCCAACCGCAAGCTGCTCGACGTGGCGCGCGAGCTGGTGAGCACCAGGGTCCTGCCGTCCGGGGCTGACCGATCCATCACCCGCGAGGACGCGCAGCCCGACCCGGTGTGACGCCTCAGGTGAGGTGCGCGGATTCCTGCGCGATCGGCACGAGCAGCTCGCGCACCACGGTCGCGTCGTGGAAGTCGACGTCACCGGTCGGCAGGTGCTGCACCCGCTCATGCCCCTTGCCCGCCACGACGACCACGTCCCCCGGTCGGGCCAGGCGAAGCGCCGCGTCGATCGCCGTACGCCGGTCCAGCTCGACCGTCGTACGAGCTGCGTCCGCACCGTCGAGGACCTGCTGCGCGATCTGAGCGGGTGACTCGGTGTACGCGTCGTCGGTCGTGACGATGCCGACGTCGGCGAGCTGGGAGGCCACCTCGCCCATCAACGGCCGCTTCGCCTTGTCGCGGTCGCCCGCCGCGCCGTAGACGCAGATCAGCCGGCCGCCCGCGGCGTCCGCGACGCCCCGTGCCACCTGCAGCACCTCACGCAGACCGACGTCGGTGTGCGCGTAGTCGACGATGACCTCGAAGCCCAGGTCGACTGCAGCCGGTATCCGCTCGAATCGGCCCGGAACCTGCTTCATCTCGCGGATCGCACGGACGAGCGTGCTGTCGTCCATCCCCGTCTCGAGCGCGATGGCGGCGGCGCCGGCGACGTTGTGGACGTTGTAGTCGCCGAGCAGCGGCGTGGTGAGCGTGAGGTGTGCGCCGCCGGGCCGGCCCAGCCGGAAGACGGTGTGCAGACCGTCGACGCGCTGGTCCTCGATCCGGTAGTCCGCCCGCACCGAGGTGCCGAAGAGCAGCGTGCCGGGGATGTCCCGGGCCAACCGCGCCCCGTATTCGTCGTCACCGTTGGCGAGCTTGGGCCCCGAGGTCCACTCGAAGAGGGTGCGTTTGACCCGGTAGTACGACTCCATGTCGCCGTGCAGGTCGAGGTGGTCGCGAGTGAGGTTGGTGAAGAGCGCTGCGGCGTAACGGGTCCCGTCGACCCGATGCAGGTGGATGCCGTGCGAGCTGGTCTCGAGGACGACGTGGGTCACGCCGCTGTCGCGCATCCGCGCCAGGTTGCCCTGGACGACGGGCGCCTCCCCCGTGGTGCGCACCGCCGCCTCCCGATGGGTGCCGACGACGATCTCGGCGGTGGTCAGCAGCCCGGTGGCCCGCTCGCCGTACGCCGCGGTCAGGATCGAGTGCAGCACGTAGGAGGTGGTGGTCTTGCCGTTCGTGCCCGTGATGCCGTAGACGGTGAGGTCGCGCGAGGGGTGGCCGGCCAGCTCGGTGGCGAGGGCCGCGAGCGCGATCCGCGCGTCCGGTACCACCGCGGTGGGGACTCCCGGGATGTCGTGCTCGGCGACCACGAGCACGGCACCGGCGCCCACGGCTTGCTGCGCGTAGTCGGCGCCGTCGCTGGTGAAGCCCTTGATCGCGACGTACGCGGTACCGGTGGCGACCGCTCGCGAGTCGTTGGTGACCGCCTGCACCGGGCCCGTCAGCTGCGGCACCGCCGTCGCGAGAAGGTGCGATATCTCGGTGCTGTCCAGGCTCACCGGTGGACTGTAACAAGCCGTCGGGGACTGGAGGATTCCGTTGTCTCGGCGATTCTCAGGCGAATGTTAGAGAGCCTGAGACGGGTGTATCGACGGTGCCTTTCAGCCCGCGCGTCGGCGCCCGATGCTCAGGAGCACCCGCTCGCGGGCGCCCGGCGTCTCGTGGGCCGTCAGCTCGCGCAAGCCCGGTGCGAGCGCGCGGATCTCGCCTTCCAGCCGCTCGTGCAGCGTGATGCCGGCGGCCGGGCAGTGCGAGCAGGTGCCGCTCAAGCGCAACTCCACCCGACCGTCGTGGGCGGAGATCACCTCGGCGTAGCCACCGTGCGAGCGGATGTAGTCGCCCGCGGGCCCCTCGAGCACTTCGTCCACGGCGGCCCGCAGCTCGTCGTCGGCACCGACCTCCCGCTGCGCACGCCATCCCGCCGGCTCCAGCAGCGCCTGCGCCAGAGACGCGCCCACCCGCGCGCCGTACTCGCGCCAGGCGCACCCGTCGGCCAGGACGATGTCGATCCCGGTCGCGCGCACGGTCACGGTGCGCAGGGTGCCGTCGGCCAGCAGTCCTCCGAGGTCACCCGGTGCTGCGACGACCTCGCCGAGCACTTGCACGCTGCCCGACGGCACCACCCAGTGCACGGTCTGCGGGTCGGCGGTGGCCTCGGCGTGCAGCGGGACGGCGCTCATACCAGCCACCCCACAACGGCATGGGCGAGGAATGCCGCACCCCAGGCGAGCACGAACATGTAGCCGAACGCGATGCCCGGCCACTTCCAGCCGCCGGTCTCGCGGCGCATCATGCCGATCGTGGACATGCACTGCAGCGCGTACATGAAGAATGCGAGCAGCGCCGCGATGGTGCCGGCGGTGAAGAGCCGCTGACCCTTGTGCGGACCGTCCTGGAACGTCATCGCCTTGAGCGCGTCCCGAGGATGGTCGGGGTTGCCCGCGGCAGCGACCTGGCCGAGGGTCGATACGAAGGTCTCCCGCGCGGACAGCGAGGCCAGCACCCCGATGTTGATGCGCCAGTCGAAGCCCAGCGGGGCGAACACGGGCTCGACGGCCTTGCCGAGGTGGGAGGCGAGGCTGTGGTCGAGCACGTACGACGAGGATGCGGTCTTGTCGGCGGGGTTCACCCCCGCGCTGCGCAGCTCACCGGCGTCGCGTCCCGGAAGGTTCAGCAGGGCCCACATCACGATGGTGACGACCAGGATGATGCGGCCGACCTTGGACAGGAAGCCCTTGCAGGAGTCCCAGACGGTGACCAGCACGCTGCGTGCCCGCGGCAGTTTGTAGGTCGGCATCTCCATGTAGAACGGCAGGACCGGTCCGTGCTTGCCGGTGATGCGCTTGAAGAACCACGCGGTGGCCATCGCGGACACCGCGCCGCCGGCGTACAGCAGGAACATCACCGTGCCCTGCGCGCCGACCGGCCCGATGCTGGCCGACGACGGCACGAGCAGCCCCACCAGCAGGATGTACACGGGCAGCCGCGCCGAGCACGTCATCAGCGGCGCGCCCATCATGGTGGCGAGGCGGTCCTTGGCCGACGGCAGCGAGCGGGTGGCCATGATGCCGGGGATCGCGCAGGCCATCGACGACAGCAGCGCCACGAACGCGCGTCCCTCGAGCCCCGCCCGGGCCATCAGCCGGTCCATCAGGAACGCGGCTCGGGAGAGGTATCCGCTGCCCTCCAGAAGGGAGATGAGCAGGAAGAGCAGCGCGATCTGCGGCAGGAAGACGAGCACCCCGCCCACGCCGCCGATGATCGCCTGGGACAGGAAGCTGGAGAGCCACTCATTGCCGACGTGGTCGGTGACCAGCACCCCCAGCTGGTCGAACGCGGCCTGCACGCCGTCCTGCAACGGCGCCGCCACCGTGAAGATGATCTGGAAGAACGCGAACATCGTGGCCAGGAAGATCAGCGATCCCCACAGCGGGTGCAGGAGCACCTTGTCGATGCGTTCGGTGCGCGCATCGACGTCGGGGCTGCGGTACGCCGCGCTGTCCAGCACCGAGCTGATCCATCCGCGCGCGGCCTCGCCCTCGGAGGGCGGCGGGAAGACCGGCCGCGACCAGGAGTCGACGTCGGTGAGTGCGTCCTTCAGAGCGCCGAGGTCGTCGCGGGAACCGCTCGTGACCGCGACGACGCGGACCCCGACCGCTCGCTCGAAGCGCGCCAGATCCAGACCGCCGCCGCGCCGGGCCAGTTCGTCCTGGAACGTGAGCACCACACAGGTGGGCAGCCCGCGCGCCAGCACCTGCGCGAGCAGGCCGAGCGAGCGGCGCAGCGTGGTCGCGTCGAGCAGCATGAGCACGGCGTCCGGCGTCTGGAGGGTGCCGGAGTCGACGTCCAGCACCTCGTGCACGACCTGCTCGTCAGGACTGATCGGGTCCAGGCTGTAGGTGCCCGGCAGGTCCTCCACGACCACGTCGTGGCCGTCCACCCGGACGATCCCCTCGTACCGCGCGACCGTGACGCCCGGGTAGTTGCCGGTCTTGACCCGCAGCCCGGTCAGGGCGTTGAAGAGCGTGCTCTTGCCGCAGTTGGGGCTGCCGACGAGCGCGACGTGCAGTCCCGTGGCGACCGACGTCGCCGTGGACGCCGCGCCGTGGTGCCCGCTCACGCGAGCGGGCCCACCAGGATCCCGGCGGCCTGCCGGGCTCGCAGGGCGATCTCGTAGTCGGCGACCCGGAAGACGATCGGGTCGCGCATCGGCGCGCGTCGTACGACGGTCACGGCCTCACCGGGGGCGAAGCCCAAGTCGGACAGGCGACGGGCCGTGCGCGGGTCGACGGCGTCGTCGTAACCGAGCACCATCGCGTCGCTGCCCGGGCGTACGTCGGCGAGCGTCGCCTGCTCTACGGAGCCGGTCAGGCCACGGTCGACGACATCACCGGAGCGCGGTCGGCTGCGCTGGGTGAGCACGGACGTCAGTGACACGATCGGTCCCTTCGGGCTGTGAGGTGCGCCTAAGTTAGCCAAGGCTAACCGCATCTACGTCCCCCACGTCAACTCGGTGTCCACCCGGCTACTCGATAGGCCCGAGTACCGAGCGATGGGCGCCGTACCCAGCGAAATCCCAGCCAGATTTAACACGACGTGCGATGCGCGAACACGGCTGAACTGCCAAATTGGTTTGGTTATGGATGCGGGAGCCGCAGTCACGGGCCCCACCGAATCGATGCCAAGGGGTTGCCGATGACTACAGCACCACCCAAACCGGAGGCAGAGGGTCAGCCTGGCCAGTTGCAGCGCAGCGTCGGCTTCTACGGGCTGATGTTCGTCTCTCTCGGGTCGATCATCGGATCCGGGTGGCTTCTGGGCGCGTTGAACGCCTCCACGCTGGCAGGGCCTGCCGCTATCCTGACCTGGGTCATCGGTGCCGCGATGCTCGCGCTTCTGGCACTGGTGTACGCAGAGCTCGGCGCGACCTACCCCGTCGCCGGCGGGTCCGGACGGTTCGCCTTCTACTCCCACGGTCCCGTCGCAGGATTCCTCTCCGGATGGGCGTCGTGGCTGCAGGCGGTCTTCATCGCGCCGATCGAGGTGCTCGCCGCACTGGCGTATGTCAATTCGGTGAGCTGGGTCGACAAGCACTTCCCGCTGCTGCACGACGGCGGCCCGAGTCAGGGTCTTCTCAACGCGCGCGGTGTCATCATCGCCATCCTGCTGATGATTCTTTTCACCGGTATGAACCTGGCCGGCGCCAAATTCATGTCGGACAGCAATTCCATCGTCGTCATCTGGAAAGCCGCGGTCCCCCTGCTCGCCATCGGCGTGATTGCCACGACGTCGTTCCACGGAGGCAACTTCACCGCAGGCGGTGGCTTCATGCCGCACGGCATGCATGGGGTCTTCGCGGCGCTGACCGGGGGCGTCGTGTTCGCTCTGCAGGGTTTCGAACAGGCCGTGCAGCTCGCGGGCGAGGCACGCGATCCCAAACGGGACATCTCCCGCGCGGTACTGGTCGCGATGGGGATCGGAGCCCTGATCTACACCGCGCTCCAGGTCGTCTTCATCGCCGGTGTGAGCCCGAGCCGTGTCGCGAAGAACTGGGACAATCCCCTCAAGGCCGGCGACTACGGCGCCTACTACACCCTGGCCATCGCGATCGGTGCGACCTGGCTGGCCACCGTCCTCATCATCGACGCGGTGGTCTCACCGGCGGGCACCGGAATCGTCTATGTCGGAACCAGCGCACGCCTGTCCTACGCAATCGGCACGGAGCGGGAGATGCCGACCGCCCTCGCCAAGACCGATCGACGCGGCGTCCCGTGGGTGTCGATCCTGGTCGCCGCCGTCATCGGCATCGCGGCGTTCGGACCGTTCAAGAGCTGGAACGAGCTGGTGAACGTCGTGACCGGCGCTACGGCGATCATGTACGCGTTCGCGCCCGTCGCGCTGGCGTCGCTGCACAAGAACGATCCCACCCGGACCGCGAGCTATACGGCGCCCATGCCGAAGATCCTGCTGCCGGCGGCGTTCTGCTCGGCGAACCTCATCATCTACTGGGGTGGTTTCGAATACACCTGGAAGCTGCTCTGCGCGATGGTGGTCGGGCTGCTCCTCTTCGGAATCGGCTCCACCCGACACGGCGGCATGTCGCTGCTCCACATCAAGCGGGCCCTGTGGATCGCGCCGTGGCTCGCCGGTCAGTTCGTCATCTGTTTCTGCGGTCGGTACGGGGCCGGTGCGAAGAACTACCTGCCGAACTGGATCGACATCCTGGTCGTCATCGTCTTCTCTCTCGCGATCTTCTACCTCGCTGTCAACATGTCGCAGAGCACCGCTGAGATCGAGCGCGCTGTCGAATCTGACCGCGAGCATGACCCTCTGGAGGACCTGGTCACCTCCTGACGTCGGGGCACGGCCCGGCTCAGCCCACGGCAGATGCGGCGGCCCGGCATACGATCGGCGCAATGAGCGACGACCTGCGGGACTCCTGCTCCGGACCGGACATCGCGCCGGTGTGCGATGCCGTATCCGCCATGGCCCCCGTGCCCGAGCGGCACGCGCACAGTCACGGCGTACGGCCCGGCGCGAACGTCCGATGGCTGTGGCTGGGGCTCGGTCTGCTCACCGCGTACCTCGTGGCCGAGGTCGTCGTCGCGCTCCTCGCCCGCTCTCTGGCACTGCTCTCCGACGCGGGGCACCTGCTGACGGATGTCGGGTCCCTCGCGGTCGCGCTCTGGGCGATCCGGTTGGCGGCTCGTCCCGCGCGCGGCGCCATGACGTACGGCTGGAAGCGCGCCGAGATCCTCTCGGCGGCCGGGAATGCCGCGACGCTGCTGGTGGTCGGCCTGATCGTCCTGATCGAGGCCGTACGGCGCCTCGTGCACCCGCCGCACGTAGACGCCGCCCCTGTGCTGATCACCGCGCTCGTCGGCATCGGCGTCAACATCGTCGTCGCGTGGGCGGTGGCCCGGGCCGACCGGTCGAGTCTCAACGTCGAGGGTGCCTACCAGCACATCCTCACCGACCTGTTCGGCTTCCTCGCCACCGCGGCGGCGGCCGTGGTGATCCTCGCGACCGGATGGCAACGCGCAGACGCCGTCGCATCGCTCGTCCTGGTGGTGCTGATGTTCCGGTCGGGGCTGACCCTCGCTCGGCAGAGCAGCCGAATCCTGCTGGAGGCAGCACCGCCCGGCGTGCGGATCTCGGACATCCGGGAGCACCTGCTGCGCGTCGACCATGTCCGCGACGTGCACGACCTGCACGTCTGGACGGTCACCTCCGACGACCACGCCCTGTCGGCGCACGTCGTGGTCGACGAGGGGTGCTTCGCGGACTCGCACGCGCCGCAGCTGCTGGACGCGCTGCAGGCCTGCCTGCACGAGCACTTCGACATCGGGCACTCCAGCCTGCAGCTGGAGCCGCCGACCCACGCGGCCCACGAGACCGCCATCCACTGACCCCAACGGGGCGCCTCTTCCCGCCGACTCAGCCGGGGTGGATCATCGCGGCCGGGTCGACCACCCGGTCGAAGTCCTCCCCGCTGATGGCACCCGAGGCCAGCGCCGCCTCGCGCAGCGTGAGGCCCTGCTCCGAGGCGGTGTGCGCGATGTGCGACGCCTGGTCGTAGCCGATCACCGGCGACAGCGCCGTCACCAGCATGAGCGACCGGTCGAGGTACTCCTGGATCTGCGGGCGGTCGAGCTCGATGCCGTCGATGCAGTGCTCGCGCAGCAGGTCGCACGCGTCGCCCAGGATCAACGCCGAGTGCAGCACGTTGTTGATGATGATCGGGCGCATCGCGTTGAGCTCGAAGTTGCCCTGCGAGCCGGCGAACGTCGTCCCCAGGTCGTCGGCGATCACCTGGATGCAGACCATGACGGTCGCCTCGCACTGGGTGGGGTTGACCTTGCCCGGCATGATCGAGCTGCCCGGCTCGTTCTCCGGCAGGATCAGCTCGCCGATGCCGCACCGCGGGCCGGACGCGAGCCAGCGGATGTCGTTGGAGATCTTCATGATCGGCACTGCCAGGGCCCGGATGCCGGCCGAGGCGCCGACCATCGCGTCGAGGCCGCCCTGGGCGGCGAACTTGTTGGCAGCAGTGACGATCGGCTCACCGGTCATCCGGGCCAGCTCGTCGGCGACCTCCTCGGCGAACCGCTGCGGCGCATTGATACCGGTGCCGACGGCGGTCCCGCCGAGCGCCACCTCGTACAGACCCTCACTGGACTGCTGCAGCCGCTCGATCGCCTGCTCGAGCTGCGCGGCGTAGCCCGACCACTCCTGACCGACGGTCAGGGGTACGGCGTCCTGCAGGTGGGTGCGGCCGGTCTTGATCACGTCGGACCACTCGTGCGCCTTCGCGTCGAACGACGCGTGCAGCCGCTGCAGGCTCGGCAGCAGCTGGGTGCGCAGCTGCAGCAGCGTGGCGATGTGCATGGCCGTGGGGAAGGTGTCGTTGGAGCTCTGGCACATGTTGACGTCGTCGTTGGGGTGCACCGGCTTCTTGCTGCCGAGCTCGCCGCCGAGCAGCTGGATGCAGCGGTTGCTGATGACCTCGTTGACGTTCATGTTCGACTGGGTGCCCGAGCCGGTCTGCCACACGTAGAGCGGGAAGTGGTCGTCGAGGTCGCCGGCGATGATCTCGTCGCACACCCGCGCGATCAGATCGGCCTTCCACTGCGGCAGGCGGCCGCCGCGCCCGTTCGCTATCGAGGCGGCTTTCTTCACGTAGCCGAACGCGCGACACACGGCGACCGGCATCCGGTCCTCGCCGATCGCGAAATGCACCAGCGAACGCGCGGTCTGCGCACCCCAGTAGCGGTCGGCGGGCACCTCGATCGCACCCATCGAATCGGTCTCGGTGCGGGTGCCCGTGGCCTCGATCCCGATCGGGACGTCGTGGACGGTGGGGGCGGTCTCGTCGCTCATCCCCCGAGTCTGGCACCGGCCCGCGGCCACCATCGGGCAGACTGGCAGGGTGCCCCGCGCCGACGCTCGTGTGCGACTCGTCTACCCCCATCAGCTCTTCCGTGCGCAGCTCGACGTCCCGTCCGGCACCCGGCACGTCCTCGTCGAGGACGACCTCTTCTTCCGGCAGTACCGCTTCCACGCCCACAAGCTGGTGCTGCACCGAGCGAGCATGGCGCGCTTCGCCGACCTGCTGCGGTCCGAGGGGTTCGACCCCATCGTGGTCGAGTCGTCAGCCGACACCGCGTCCGCCGACAGCCTGACGAAGGTGCTGCGGACGCTGCACCTCGGCGAGGTCACGGTGTACGACGTCGTCGACGACTGGCTCTTCCGCGACTGTGCAGCTGCCGTTCGCGCCGCCGGTGGGGAGCTGCGCGATCAGGACGTGCTGGAGACGCCGAACTTCCTCACGACGCGAGCGCAGCTGCAGGAGTGGTTCGGCGACAACGCCGCGCAGATGCAGTACTTCTACCGCTGGCAGCGAAAGCGTCTCGACATCCTGCTCGACCACGGCCACCCCGTCGGGGGCAAGTGGTCCTTCGACCCGGAGAATCGCAAGAAGCTGCCCCGCGGCCACCCGGTGCCGGAGCCGGTCTGGCCGGAACGGACGCCCGCGGTGCAGGAGGCGATCGAATGGGCGGACCGTGAGTTCCCAGACGCGCCAGGCGATCCCGCAACGTTCGTCTGGCCGACCTCGCACGAGGAGGCGGAGGCGGCGTACGACCTCTTCCTCGCCGAACGGTTCGTGGAGTTCGGCCCGTACGAGGACGCCATCTCCAAGACCCACCCGGTGCTCTTCCACGCCGCGCTCAGCCCCTCGCTCAACCTCGGCCTGCTCGACCCGGGCGAGGTCGTGCACCGTGCGTTGGATGCGGCCCACGAGTACGACGTGCCGCTGGCCTCGCTCGAGGGCTTCGTGCGGCAGGTGATCGGGTGGCGGGAGTACATGCGCGCGACGTACCAGCTCTACGGCCGGCGGATGCGCGGGATGAACGCGCTGCACCACACCCGCTCGCTCGACGACGGCTGGTGGACCGGGCACACCGGCCTCGGCCCGGTCGACCACGTCATCGGTCAGGTGCTCGAGCGCGGCTGGGCCCACCACATCGAGCGGCTGATGGTGCTCGGCAACGCGATGTGCCTGCTGCGGATTGACCCGGAAGAGATCCACGAGTGGTTCATGGCGATGTTCGTCGACGCCTACGACTGGGTGATGGTGCCCAATGTGTATGCCATGAGCCAGTATTCGACCGGGCCAGCGATCACGACGAAGCCGTACGTGTCGGGCAGCAACTATCTGCGCAAGATGTCCGACCTGCCGCGGGGCGACTGGGACCGTGACTGGGACGCGCTGTACTGGACCTTCGTCGCCGACCATCGCGACGTCTTCGACAGCAACCGGCGTTCGCAGATGATGACCCGGATGTGGGACGGCATGGATCCCGCGAAGAAGTCAGGGCACGTACGCCGCGCCCGCCGGCTCCTGGCCTGACCCCCACCCGCCGAGGACTTGCGTGAAGGGAAGCGAGCTATCCAGCGCGTCCGTTCATACGGCTTCGTCGCGGCGGACGTGCAGGACCGCGTCGTCGCGCGTGCCCGGCTGACCCTCCGGACCCGGGAAGTCACGCGGCACCCGCTCGTTGCGTACGACCGTCCACCCTTCGCGCGGCAGACCGACGGACGCGAGCAGCTCCTCGGGAGTGGCGAAATCCACCTCGTGCGGCGACTCGGTCATCCAGGTCGGCCACCCGGTGTGGCTCATCACCATCAGGCGACCGCCCGGCGCGACGGCCTGCATCGCCTGCCGCAGGATCGTCGTCCGCTGACTGTCCCCCGCGACCGGGGTGTGCAGGAACTGCGCTGACACCAGATCGAATTCACCGTCCGGGAACGTCGCCGACAGGTCGTGCTGCTCCCATCGGGTGCGGTCGCCGACCCCCGCGACCTTCGCATGCTCAGCGCCCTTCGTGAGAGCGGTCGAGGACACGTCGACGCCCAGCACGTCCCACCCCTGTTGGGCCAGCCAGATGACGTCGCCGCCCTCGGCGCACCCGAGGTCGAGCGCGCGCCCGGGCTGCAGATCGGCGACCTCGGCGGCAAGCAGATCACTGTTGCTCGGCACCGCCTCGGCGGGAGTCGCGCGCTCCAGGTAGATGGGTTCCCAGTAACTCTCGGCCGTCGCGTCGTCCGGCACCTGCGGCATCGTCATACGAGAAGCATCCGCCGGCCGCGCCTAGAAGAGCAAGCCACGTTGCCGGAACGGCAAACAGGCCGACTCAGGGAGCATCAGGCATCGAGGGTGGCCATCTCGTCCGCGGCCAGCTCTATCTGCATCGCCTCGACAGCGCTGGTCAGCTGCTCGGGTCGGCTCACTCCCACGATCGGGCGCACCGCGGGATCACTGTGCCGCATCCACGCCAGCACGATCTGGCCGTGCTGTGCACCGTGCGCCTGTGCGATCGACGCGAGACGCTCGAGCCGGTCGTGGGTCCCGGGATGGTCGTACGACGGCGGCAGCGGTGTGTCGGCCTTGTCGTAGAAACCGGTGAGCAGCGCTGTGTAGCCCCACAACTCGACGTCCGGGTTCTCGTGCGCGTAGTCCAGCGTCTCCGGGGTCATCATCCCGTACGGGTGGTCCTCACCCTCGACCTCGATGTCGGGCCGGGGGTGCAGGTAGGACCACCGCTGCTGGATGGCGGTCGGCGCGGGCATGCCCGCCGCGACCGCGATGGCGCGGGCCCGCTCGACCCGCCATACCGGGTGGTTGGACCAACCGACCTGATCGACCAGCCCCTGCGCCTGCGCCTCGCCGAACACCGCGACGCTCTGCGCCAGATCGATGCCGCGATCCTCCTTGTGCGCCCAATACAGGTCGACGCGGTCGGTCTGCAGACGTGTCAGGCTGGCGCGCAACTCCTGCCGCACGACCGGCGCGGACAGACCTTCGGTGCCGTCACCCGCCGGCGTCGCCCCGACCTTGGTGCCGATCAGCACGCGCTCGCGCATGCCCGGGCGGGCCGTCAGCCAGTCCCCGATGACCTGCTCGCTCTGACCGCTGGCACCGGCCGGGTCGTTCCAGAACGCGTAGCAGTTCGCGGTGTCGATCCACCGGCCCCCGGCATCGACGTACTGGTCGAGCAGCGCGAAGGATTCGTCACGCCCGACCCGGGTGCCGAAGTGCATGGTGCCGAGGGCCATGGCGAGCCCGCCGTCGTTCATGGGGAGATCCTGACGTCGTGGGGTGGTCGCCCCACGATCTCACCAACGACGGCGGGCGCGCGGTCACTCGTCGCCGGACCCCTTTCCGACGCCCTCCTGAATCTGGTCCATGACGGAGGAGTCCGCCAGGGTCGTCACATCACCGACGTCGCGGTGCTCGGCGACGTCCCGCAGCAGGCGCCGCATGATCTTGCCGGACCGGGTCTTCGGCAGCTCCGGGACGACCAGGATCGACTTCGGCTTGGCGATCGCGCCGATCTCGGACGCGACGTGGTTGCGCAGCTCGGTGATCAGCGCGTCCGGTGCCTCCTCGCCACCCCTCAGCGCCGACTCGCGCAGGATGACGAACGCGTTGATCGCCTGCCCGCTCTGCTCGTCGGTCGCGCCGACCACTGCAGCCTCGGCCACCTTCGGGTGGGAGACCAGAGCCGACTCGATCTCGGTGGTGGAGAGCCGGTGGCCGGACACGTTCATCACGTCGTCCACGCGACCGAGCACCCAGATGTCGCCGTCGTCATCGAGCTTGGCGCCGTCCCCCGCGAAGTAGTAGCCCTTCGCGGCGTACCGCTCCCAGTAGGTCTCCTTGAACCGCTCGTCGTCGCCCCAGATGGTGCGCAGCATCGCCGGCCACGGTTTGGTGACGACCAGGTAGCCGCCATTGCCGTTGCCGACGCTCTCGCCGTCGTCGTCCACGACGTCCACCGACACACCAGGGATGGCCTTCATGGCCGAACCCGGTTTGCCCGCAGTCACTCCCGGCAGCGGGCTGATCATGTGCATGCCGGTCTCGGTCTGCCACCACGTGTCCATGACCGGCGTCTTCCCACCGCCGATCTGGTCGCGGTACCAGATGTAGGCCTCGGGGTTGATCGGCTCGCCGACCGAGCCGAGCAGCCGCAGCGACGACAGGTCGTGCTCGGCCGGGATGTCGCGGCCCCACTTCATGAAGGTGCGGATCGCGGTCGGGGCGCAGTAGAGCGTGGTGACCTTGTACTTCGCCACGATCTCCCACCAGCGGCCCTTGTGCGGGGTGTCCGGTGTGCCCTCGTACATCACCGACGTCGCACCGTTGGCGAGTGGTCCGTAGACGATGTAGCTGTGCCCGGTGACCCAGCCGATGTCGGCGGCCGTCCAGTAGACGTCGGTCTCGGGCTTGAGGTCGAAGACCGCCCAGTGCGTCCAGGACGTGCCGACCAGGTAGCCGCCGGTCGTGTGCAGGATGCCCTTCGGCTTGCCCGTCGTGCCGGAGGTGTACATGACGTAGAGCGGGTGCTCGGCGTCGAACGCCTCCGGCGTGTGGTCCGTGCTCGCCTGGCCGACCGTGTCGTGCCACCACTTGTCGTGCTGCTCATCCCACGCGACGTCCTGCCCGGTGCGGCGTACGACGAGCACGTGCTCGACGCCGGGGCACTGGGAGACCGCCTCGTCGACCGCGGGCTTGAGAGCGGACGGCGCACCCCGGCGGTAACCGCCGTCGGACGTGATCACCACGTGAGCGTCGCAGTCCTGGATGCGATCGCGCAGCGCGGAGGAGGAGAACCCGCCGAACACCACGGTGTGCGGCGCACCGAGGCGTGCGCACGCGAGCATCGCGACCACCGTCTCGGGGATCATCGGCATGTAGATCGCGACCCGGTCGCCGGTCTTCACCCCGAGCTCGACCAGCGTGTTCGCCGCCTGACAGACCTGATCCTTCAGCTCCGCGTACGTGATGTCCCGGGTGTCGTCGGCCGGTTCGCCGACCCAGTGGAACGCCACCCGGTCGCCGTTGCCGGCCTCGACGTGCCGGTCCACGCAGTTGTAGGCCGCGTTGAGCTTGCCGCCGACGAACCACTTCGCGAACGGCGGGTTGTCCCAGTCGAGCACGCGATCCCACGTGGTCTCCCACGAGATGCGCTCGGCCGCCTTGGCCCAGAAGGCCTCCGGGTCGGCGTCCGCCTCGTCGTACGCTTCCGCGGTGACGTTGGCGTGCTCGGCGAGCTCCTTCGGCGGTTCGAAGCGACGCTCTTCGTGGGCCAGGTTGGCCAGGGTCTCGTTACTCATCGGGTCTCCTCAGCGGTCCTGCAGGACGGGCGGGCTCAGCGCGGGCCGACAGGCAGCAGCGGCCGCTTGTGCGTGAACGACAGGACACCGGCGAACGAGACGTACCACGCCGCCAATGCCGTGAGTAGTCCAAGGTATCCGCCCGTTTTGTGGATGGAGTCCGAGGTGGCGAATTCACCCCACGCCAGCACCAGGAAGGTCAGCGTCAACAGGGCGAACACAGCGAGCACACCGAGACTGACCCGACTGGCGGCGACCGTCATGTACAGCGTGAAGATTCCCCAGACCAGCAGATAGAGACCCACGCCCTTTCCGGCGTCCTTGGCCGGGATCTTGTCCAGGCCCGAGTGGCCGGTGAGCCACCAGAAGGACACCCAGAACGCGCCGTACGACGAGAACGCGGTGGCGCCGAAGGTGTTGCCCTTCGCGAATTCCCACATGCCGGCGGCGAACTGGCCGATACCGCCGTATGCGAGTGCGAGCCCGAAGACGACCGGTTCTACTGTCGCCGGCACCCATCCGGCGTTGACCGCGCTCAGCACAGCCGTGGTGAGCGCGAAGGCGGCGAGCCCCAGCGGTGCCGGGTCGGCGAAGTGCGCCCCCGGTTGCATGGTCGGCGTGGGATCGTTCGTTGCCATGGGATCTCCTCGTGAGGTTCAGCATGGGTATGGACTTGACCATGGCCACCGGTGAATCTCAGCGGTACGGCCCCTGCAGGCCTCCCGACCGAGGCCACCGCAGCGTGACCATGTCCTCACCGTAGGGCTGAGGAGCGTGCCGTAGGGCTGTGATCGCCAACAACCGATCGACCGGCCGATCCTGAGCCCGGCGTTAGAGGTGCCGAACTGTCCGAACGGACAGTCAGTGGTCGGCTGTTCCGTGGTGAGCTCGGCGTCCCGGCGCCGCTTCCCCGGTCGGGACGCGGCTCAGCGCAGACCGGCGGCGGCCCGCCCCACTCGTGTCAGGGCGTCGGAGCGGGTGCCGTGACCGTCGTCGTCGCAGTGCTGGTCGCGGTGGTGGTCGACGTCTCGGTGGTCGTCGACGGCGACCCCGTCACCGTCGTGGTGGACGTCGACCCCGACCCCGTCACCGTGGACGCGCTGCCCTGGCTGGTGACGGTCGTGGTCGTCGCCGGGTTCGAGCCGCCGCCGGACGAGGTCGCCGAATGCAGCAAGAAACCCACGACACCGCCGACCACCAGTGCCAGCGCGATCGCCGAGGTGAGGACGCCCCCACTGATGCCGGAGCGACCGGGGCTCGTCGGCGGGTACTCACCACGAGGGGCGCGCGCTGGCTCACCGGGACCTTGCGTATACGCCGGATCCGGGGTGCCGCGGTAGTCCGGGCGACCCTGCGGCAGACGCTGGGTGCGGTCCGGATCACGGTCGTCGTATCCGTCGCCAGGGCCATAGCCGTTGCTCATCGCCCCACGATGACACGTCCGCCTGTCTCCGCACGGACCGCACGGTGCTCGATCGTCAGGCGTCGATGAGCCGCGCCGAACTCGTTCCTTCCTCATCGAGGTCGACGATCAGAGCGCCGGTCGGAGCGCCGTGCGGTGTCCACTCCTCGCCGTCGTGCGCGATCCCGTAGAAGGTCGCGGGCGCGCCGTACAAACGCACGCAGCCGATGGTGTCGTCGTAGGCCTGGTGCAGGTGTCCGCTGAGCAGGATCAACGGTGTTCGGTGGTCGCGCAGCCGTTGCTCCAGCGCGGCGGCACCACGCAGCGTGAACCAGGGATGCGCGCTGCGCGACCGCACCGGGTGGTGCATCAGCACGACCGTCGGGCCGTCACACTCGCCCAACAGGTCCAGCACCGGGTCTGCTCGACCGGCCACCTCGCCGGGCACGTTGGTCGCTGCGCCGCGGATCGTCCACGCACCGACCCGCACGAGCGCAGTCCCGAACACCTGGGCGACGACGTCAGTGTCGTCGTGGTTGCCGGGCACGGCCACCACGATCGTCGCAAGCGGACGCACGAGGTCGTGAACACGTCGGACCGCGTCACCGGAGCCGTCATCGGAGATGTCGCCGGTCACCACGACCGCGTCGAACGGCCCTTCGGCGGTTGCCGCTGAGAGCACCGCGATCAGCCGCTCCTCCGGATCGATGTCCGGATGCGGTGATGTCGACCCCGGCCCGAGCAGATGGGTGTCGGAAAGATGCAACAGACGCGCCATGAACGTCACTGTTCCACGAGACGTTCGGACGATGTCTGACGAGCGGCGCCGAACGCCGGGGGTCCGCGAGCGCGACGTGGTGATCGGGCGCCCTGCCCAGCCGTGCGATCTACGCTGCGGCATGGACAGCGAACGTCGACCGGGACGCCCCGCGGGCCGAGGCAGCGGCACGATCACCTCGGACGGTTGTCCGGTCGAGATCTACGCGGCACTCCCGCCGCACGGTGAAGCGGACATCGTCCACGCTGCCCTCCCGGCCGGCGCGGCGGTCCTCGACCTGGGATGCGGGCCCGGGCGCATCGCGAATCCGCTGGTTGCGTTGGGGCACCGGGTCGTCGCGGTCGATGACTCTCTGGGCATGCTCGCGTATCTGCAGGCGGCCGAACCTGTCCACAGCACCATCGAGACGCTGCAGCTCCCCGAGCGCTTCGCCGGGGTCGTCCTGGCAGGCGTGCTGATCAACACCTTCGACCCGGCGCAACGGTCGCAGTTCCTGCGGGCCGCCGTACGTCACATGACGCCCGACGCCACCCTCGTGCTGCAGCGGCACGCTCCGGGTTGGGCCGAGGCAGTGACCCCCTCGGTGTGGAACGACGGCCCTGTCGCCCTGGAGCTGAAGGACGTCGTACGCCATGGGGACGGGCTCGTATCGGCGACGTTGATGCACACGTTGGGGGAGCTCGTGGAAGAACAGGACTTCACCGCACGAGTGCTCGATGACACGCAGCTCGCGTCGGTGCTGCGCGACGCCGGGCTCGTCTTCGACCGCGTCCTCACCCCCGACCAGCGCTGGGTGTCCGCTCACCTCCCGCGCTGAGACCAAGCGGCAGGATCACCCCATGCCCACTACCCCCCTGATCCGGGGCACTGTGGTCCACCCCGGCGCCACCAGCCACACCGACGGCTGTCCGAGCGACTCCCCCATGGGCGCTCACACCCTTCGGCACGGTCGAACCGTTGCGTCGTGGACCGGGTCGATACCTAGCCAACCGAACCGACGGGCCCTGCGTCTGAGAGTCACGACACACCGTCGCTGACACAGGGGAACCATGAACAACCTTCGCAAGGTCTTCGTCGGCACAGCCGGCGCACTCGTACTGGCCGCTACGGCCGGCTGCAACTCCGGCGGGGCGGGCGCCGCATCAGCCACCAAGTCTGCGTCCACGCCGGCGACCACGACCACCGTCACGGCGACCTCCACGGTCACCGTGCCGAGCACAGGGCACCCGAACACCGTTGCGGCTTCGCCGAGCTCGCGCCCGTCGAGCACTGGGACGACACGGTTGCAGACCTCGTCCGCCGGCGTCCCCACTCTGGGACTGGAAGGCTGGGGGACCGGAGTCCCGAACACGCGCGGATTCGGTGACGTCCGGCCGCACGTGATCGACAACGGAGGCGATCCCACCGGCATGGTCCAGGACGTCACCTGGTCGAACTGGGGCGGTCCGACCGCGGACGGCCGCGGATTCGGCTACTTCGTTCCCGCGAATGAGCCGGTCGCCGGGAGCATGCGGGTGCCGGCCCAGATCCGCGCGTACGACCTCACCACGTGCGGCGGCCACCCGGCGTACCGACACGTCACCTGGTGGTTCCCGAGCAAGGGCGAGACCTACAAGTCGGCACTGGCGCACACCACAGAGGCCTACGACCTGTGCGACGGGCGCTGAAATCCCGGGCACGCGACGTACAGACGTGAGCGCGGCATCCGGACGGGTCGAGGTCTCGGCCGGATGCCGACGCTTCCAGGACCGGCGGCACCGGGAGAACCGATCAGGTCTGCGAGCGCAGGTAGCGGCCGAAGTGCGGCACGGTGAAGGCGATGCGGCCGCGCTCACCGGAATAGATGAGGCCCTTCTTCAGGAGGGCGTCCCGCGCAGGTGACAGCGACTGCGGCTTTCGATCGAGGACGTCGGCCACCGCGGCCGTGGTGACCGACTCGACCTCGTCGGCGTCAGCGAGGTCGGCGGCGGCGTCCGCCATCCCTCGCAGATACTCACGCTCGCCGGGAGTGGCTCTCTCGTAACGTGATCCGAAGAAACCCACCGCCAGCTCGGCATCCGCCTCCGGCGCGGCGACCGCGACGTCCGCCACCGTGATCGGCGAGCGCGGCGCGAGGTCCCAGGCCACCTTGCCGTAGGCCTGGATGAAGTAGGGGTATCCGCCGGTCACGGCGTACATCGCGTCGAGGGCGTCCGGCTCGAACGCCGCGTCCTCGTCCTGCGCCGGCGACTGCAGCGCGCGGTCGGCGGCGTCACGCGGCAGACGGTCGATCCGCGCATACCGGAAGAGTCGTTCGGAGTAGGACTTGGATGCGCTGAGCACCGTTGGCAGGTGGGGAAGTCCGGCGCCCACGACGATCACGGGCAGACCCGCCTGGCTGATCTCGTGGCAGGCCGCGCACAGCGCCGAGACGTCGTCGGGGTGCAGATCCTGCATCTCGTCGACGAAGAGCGCGATACCTCGGCCGATGTCCGCGGCGAGACCGCCGACGTCGGTGAGCAGCTCCACCAGGTCGATCTCGATGTCGCCGGAGTCGGCCCGTCCGGAGACCGCGGGCGCGTCGATGCCGGGGTTCCACTTCTCGCGCAGCTTGGAGCCCGGAGGGGTGTCCCGCTGAGCGAACGCCTTGATGACACCGAGCACCTGCTGCACGTCATCGGCCTGGGTGTGTCCGAGCTCGCGGACCGCGACGTGCAGTGCCGCGCTGATCGGGCGCCGCAGTCGCTGCTCCGGCCGCGCCTCCCACTTGCCGGTCCCCCACTTGGCGCGCACGGCAGCGGACCGCAACGCGTTGAGCAGCACCGTCTTGCCGACCCCGCGCAAGCCCGTGAGCACGATCGAACGCTCCGGCCGCCCACGGGCGACGCGCTCCAGCACCACTGCGAACGTGTCGAGTTCGCCGTCCCGGCCGGCGAGTTCGGGCGGCCGCTGGCCGGCGCCGGGCGCGTACGGGTTGCGTATCGGATCCACGATCGGACTGTATGCGCATATCTAGCTTCTGCCCGATACATCCGTAGCGTGTCGCATCGTCTGTCGTGGGTGTGCGTGGTTGTCCGCGGTTTCGTGGCGCGGGTGCCACGCCACCGCGGACTATCGAGCGCTAAGCGGGCGAGAAGAGCGCGTCCTGCACGGGTTGCCATTCCGAGGCGCCTGGCACGCGGTAGGTCTTCGACCACGACCAGCCGTCACCGACCCTGCAGATGACGAGCCGGCTGCTGCCGCGGGGGGTGTCGCGGTCCAGGACCAGTTCTCCCTCGCGCCACGTGCCGCGCGCCGGAGGGTCGGCGGGGAAGCCGGCGCTGTCGTAGGCGTAGTAGAGGTACTCGCCGGTGGCCGGGTCCGTCATCCACACGCCGAGCGACGCGAACGACTCGGCGCCGTCGCGGTACTGGGTATAGCGCTGGACGATGATCGATCCGTCGAGTTCGACCTCCCCACTGATCGTGCTGGTCGCAGTGCCCGCCGGCGCCCACGCGGACGCATGCATCGTCTCGGCGCCGTCGTACCGGCCTACCAGGAAGGGCAACCCTCGCGCTGTGGTCATGTTCGTTCCTCTCATACGCACCTCAGCACGCGGCGCACCCTGACGGCGTTTCGCGTGGCTGACGGCGTTCGAACGCCGTCAACGGTCGCGAACGCCGTCAGCGTGGCGGATGCCGGAGGCAGGGATCAGGCGGGCACCTTGTCGAGGAACCCGAGCACGCTGTCGATTCGACCGTCGTCGTCGGTGACGACCACGTCGAAGCCGACGATCACCGGCTCGGCGTCCGCCGGGCCGAGGCCCCAGGTGAAACGCGCCTGCCGGTGATGGGCGTCCACCGGACCGGCGGGCGTGAAGACGAAACCGGGGAACTGATCCTGAACGGCTCCGATCGTCGCGTCCACGGCGTCGCGGCCGCGCACCTGCGCCATCGGGTCGGAGTAGCTCGCCTGCTCGGTCCAGTGCTGGTCGATCAGTGTGCGCCGGGCCGCAGGGTCCGTCTCGTTCCAGCAGGCGAGGTAGGTGTTCATCAGGTCGCTCATCGCAGTGCCTTTCATCGAAGGGTTGTTGGCGTGAACGATCCTGAATCGCTCCGGGCGAGAGCGCGATTCCCTCATAGGTAATGCCACTCGATGACGTGCGAGGTAATCGCCGGAGGTACGTCGTTCGGCTAGCGTCGCGTCGGTGACCACCACTGCACCGTCCGCCCGGCCGGTCGGCGAGTTGCTGCGTGGATGGCGCGAGCGGCGCCGCCTCAGCCAACTGGACCTGTCGATCCAGGCGCAGGTCTCCACCCGGCACCTGAGTTTCGTCGAGACCGGGCGTGCCAGGCCGACGCCCGAGATGATCCTGAGACTGACCGATCACCTGCAGGTGCCGCTCCGCGAGCGCAATCAGCTGCTCCTCGCCGGCGGGTATGCACCGGCCTACCCTCAGCACGGC
Organism: Allobranchiibius sp. GilTou73; assembly: GCF_021391335.1. GTDB lineage: Bacteria > Actinomycetota > Actinomycetes > Actinomycetales > Dermatophilaceae > Allobranchiibius > Allobranchiibius huperziae. The sequence goes on from NZ_CP090051.1 coordinate 635,646, forward strand.
TTCGACGCCCCGGAGCTCGCCCGCATCGCCGACGCGCTGCGGTCGGTGCTGGGAGGGCATCCGTATCCCGCGCTGGTGATGGACCGGTGGTGGGACATGCTCGATGCGAACGACGCGACGCTGGCCCTCACGACCGGGTGCGCCGCCCACCTGCTCGAGCCGCCCGTCAACGTGCTGCGCCTCAGCCTGCACCCGGACGGACTTGCGCCGCGGATCGTCAATCTCGGGCAGTGGCGCGGGCACCTGATGACCCAGCTGCGGCAGCGCATCGAGCGCACCGACGACCATCGGCTGCGAGCGTTGGAGGAGGAGTTGCTGGGTTATCCCGGTGGCACCCTCGAGCGCGCACCGGCGGCAGGTGTCGTACTCCCGCTGCGGCTGCGCACCGATGTCGGCGTGGCGTCGTACTTCTCGGTCGCCGCGGCGGTGGAGACGGCCACCGACGTCACGGTCGAAGAGCTGGTCCTGGAGACGTTCTACCCGGCGCCCTGACCTGCGTCGGCCCCGACTGCACGCTGACGGCGTTTCGCGCCGTTGACGGTGTTCGAACGCCGTCAACCGATGCGAACGCCGTCAGGGTCGCGTGCGTCTCACGAGCTCGCCGGCGCGGACGCGATCTGCGGCTGCGGATCCGAGGCCTCGCGCGACAGCCTGCGGGAACGCTCGACGAACCAGACGTTCCAGCCGATGCAGATCGCGAAGAACACCAGCGACACGACATTGGTCGCCGCCACCGACTGATCGAGAGTGAGAGTGTAGATCAGGACGATCTGCGCGGTGCCCGACAGGATCAGGCCGACACCCCAGACGATGCCCATCAGGTAGAAGCCCATCCGGAACGGCGCCGACGTCGCCCAGCCCTGTTTCAACCCGGCGGCGGACGTCTCGTCCGACCCCGCGAGCCGCCCCGCGACCGCGAAGGTGAGCGGTCGGCGTACCGCGACCGAGCCGAGGAAGACCAGACCCGACAGCACGGTGAGGGCGGCGCCCTTGAGGAGCAGGAAACGCGGATCGCCCGTGATCAGCGACAGCGTGAGCCCGCCGGCGAAGAGGAAGAGCATGAAGATCGCGAACGCGTCGGCCCGTCCCTGGCGCCAGATCAGCCAGCACAGCCGGAGCCCGGCGAGGACGGTGGAGATGAGCAGCGCCGCGGTCATCCCCGCGCCGAGAGCCCGGGCCAGGTAGTAGCCGCCGACCGGGATGGCGATGTCGAGGGCGAGCATCCGCAGCAGCCCGGACATCCGGATCGAGGGTGCGAACCGACCGGCCTGCGCCATCTGCTCGTCCAGCGGTGTCCTCACGCGGCTCATCCTGACAGGAGCACGCACCCGCCGTGCGCGAATGGAGTCGCCGCGCGCTCCATAGGGCGCGCGACGACTCCACTCGCGCGCGCCGGAACCCCTCAGGCGTCGACGATGGCCGCCAGCGGTGGGGTGCGCGCCGCGCGCACCCCCGGCCACAGCGCCGCCAGCACGCCGACGATCCCGGCGACGACCAGGAAGCCCAGCGCCTGGGTCCAGGGGATGACCAGCACGCTGAGACCCTGGTCCTTGAGAAGCTTGGTGAAGAGCACGCCGTAGACGATCCCGAGCGCGAGCCCGAGCAGCGCACCGAACACGGCGATGAGGAACGACTCGAGGTAGATCGTGCGGCGCACCTGCCGTCGCATCATCCCGACCGCGCGCATCATCCCGATCTCCCGCCGTCGCTCGACCACCGACAACGCCAGGGTGTTGATGATCCCCAGGATCGCGATGACGATCGCGAGCGCGAGCAGCGCGTAGAGCAACCCGAGCAGGGTGTTGACCTGTGCCGCGATCTGTCCCTTGAACTGGGCGCGGGTGTCGACCGAGACCACGTAGTACGGGTTGGTCGCCTTCTCCACCCGCGCCTGCACCTGTGACAGGTCGGCCCCGGGCGCGACCCGGATGAGGCCGACCTCGGCCGCTCGCTCGTCCGCCGGAGTGAGGCTGCGGTACGTCGCGCCGCTCACCAGCCACGCCCCGGCGAGCTGGCTGTCCTGGTAGATGCCGACCAGCTTCAACCGCACCGACCCGACGCCCGGGTGGGTGAGCGTGTGCATCGAACCGATGGTCCAACCGCGCTCACGCGCTTTGGACTCGCTGGCGACCAGGTTGTCGCCGGTGGGCGAGATCGACCCCGAGACCGGTGACAGGGCCAGCACCGCGGAGAGTGGACCGTCGACGCCGCTCCCGGTCTCCTCGGCTCCGTCGAGCAGACCGAACGCGAGGTGGAACTGCGTCATCGATCCGACGCCGTCCTGCTTGGCCGCAGCGTCGATGGCCGGCTGCGGCACCGTGCCCTGCTGGCCTGCGGTCAGCACGAGGTCGGCTCGCACGTTGTTGTCGAAGAGGTGGTTCACGCTGCCCTTGGCGGACGCACCGATCACCGAGATGCCGCTGACGATGAGCAGTCCGAGGGTCAGCGCGAAGGCCGTGGCCGCCGTACGCCGCGGGTTGCGGACCGCGTTCGAAGGCGCCAAGGTGCCCGGCCGGCCGAACGGGCGCCCGGCGACCCACCCGATCGGCGGGATGACGATGCGCGCGAGCACCGGCGAGAGCATCAGCGCTGCGCCTCCCACTCCGAGCAGCCCGGCGCCGATCAGGGCGGACCCGTGCGACGTGGAGGACGAGGTCGCTCCGAGCACCGTGAGAACCACGCCGAGGACCAGCAGCGCGAGACCGAGGATGGTGCGCCGGGTGGAGCTGGAGGCCGACGGGATGGCGAACTCCTCGCGCATCGCCTCGACCGGGGCGATCGACGACGCGCGTCGGGCGGGGATGTACGCCGAGAGGAGAGTCACCCCCACCCCCCAGGACAAGGGCCACGACGAGCGTGCGCGGTTGCAGCAGCAACATGCCGGACGGCAGGCCGACGTTGAACGCGTTCAGCAGCTCGCGCAACCCGATCGCGAGACCCACCCCACCGACGATGCCGAGCACGCTGCCGATCACTCCGGTGAACAACGCCTCCAGCAGCACCGACCGGCGCACCTGCTTGCGGCTCGCACCGACCGCCCGCAGCAGCGCGAGCTCGCGCAGCCGCTGGGCGACGATCATCGAGAAGGTGTTGTAGATGATGAAGGTGCCGACGATCAGGGCGATGAATCCGAAGGCCAGCAGCAGGTAGTTGACGAACGACAACGCGGTCTGGATCTGAGCGTTCGTGTCGTCCCGCAGCTTGGTGCCGGTCTCGACGGTGAGCCCGGAAGGGAGGACCTTGGCGATCCGCGACGTCAGCTCGTCCTCGCTCACGCCGGGCTTCGCCGACACGTCCACCGAGGTGTAGTGGCGCCCGTCCGACAGCACCTGGACCGCCTGAGCGGGGCTGAGGAGCACCCCGATGTAGCCGCCGCTCTCGGTCTTGGTGCGGTAGATCCCCGACACCGTCAGCGTGAGCACCGGCCGGTTCGACAGCACGATCCGCACCCGGTCGCCGACCTTGATGTCGCCCTTGCGCGCCGCCCCGGCGTTGATCACGGCCTCCCCCGAGGCAGTCGGCGGCCCGCCGGACTCGAACTGGGTCGGATCGCCGATGCGGTCGGCGGGCACCGTCCAGGTGTCCGCGACGCTGGGCGCTCCGCCGCTCGCGACCTTGGTGCCCTGGGAGTTGACCAGCGCGGCAGGTCGCTCGACGCCCGGCGCGACCCGATCGACCCCCGACACCCGCCGAATCGTCGCCAGATCACCGAAAGGGACACCCGCGTCGTAGCTGTGCGCCGGCTCCACGTGGGTGGCGATGCCCTTGTACGCGTCGTTGAAGATGCCGGTGAAACTGTGCTTGAGGGTGTCGGTGAAGACGTAGGACCCCGTCACGAACGCCGTGCCGAGGATCACCGACAGCACCGTCAGGATCAGCCGCACCTTGTGCGCGCGCAGGTTGCGGATCGACACCCGTCCCATCGGGCGGCGCGGCACGGGTCAGTCCTCCATCGTCTTCATCAGGTCCAGCACCCGCGCCTCGGTGGGGTCGCGCATCTCGTTGACGATGTCGCCGTCGGCGAGGAAGAGCACGCGATCGGCGTACGCCGCGGCGCGCGGGTCGTGGGTGACGACCACGACCGTCTGCCCGAGCCGGTCGACGGAGCTGCGCAGGATCCCGAGCACCTCCGCGGAGGAGCGAGAGTCCAGGTTGCCGGTCGGCTCGTCGCCGAAGACGATGTCGGGCTGGGAGGCGAGCGCCCGCGCGCACGCCACCCGTTGCTGCTGACCACCGGACAGCTCGCTCGGGCGGTGCCCGAGACGGTCGCGGATGCCGAGGGTGTCGATGACGTTGTCGAGCCACTCCTTGTCCGGTTTCCGACCGGCAAGGTCCATCGGCAGCGTGATGTTCTCCAGGGCGGTCAGCGTCGGCACGAGGTTGAAGGACTGGAAGACGAAACCGATCCGGTCGCGCCGCAGTGCGGTCATCTTGTTGTCCGACAGCCCCGACAGCTCCGCGTCGCCGATGCTCACCGAACCGGAGGAGACCGAGTCGAGACCGGCCAGGCAGTGCATGAGCGTCGACTTGCCCGAGCCGGACGGCCCCATGATCGCGGTGAACTCGCCCCGCACGAGCTCGACGTTGACGGCGTTCAGCGCCTGCACCGTGGTGCTGCCGCTGCCGTACGTCTTTACCAGGTCGACGGCGCGCGCGGCGATCTGGGTGGTCGTCGTGGTCATGAGAGGGAGCCTTCCCGTGGCAGCCGTCCATCGGTGGTGCCGGCCGTCGTGAACCGTGCCTGATGATTGTCACCCATGTCGCCGACACCCGTCGGCGGTCGCCGCGACGATGTCGCACCCCCTGGCTACGGTGCCCGTATGCCGATCGGTCCCGCGCCCAGCACCGTCACCACCGCGCGCCTCACGCTGCGACCGATGTCGGAGGACGACGCATGCGATCAGCGGGTCCTGACCTGGCACACCGATCCTCGCGGATACGAGCTGATGTACGAGCAGCCCTACCCTGACGCCGCGACAGCGTCCGCTCGGCTCCGGTCCTGGGCGGACCGGTGGAGCAGCGTCGGCGTCGGCTACTGGATCGCGGAGCGCGACGGCGTCCCCGTCGGCATCGGCGGGATCGATCCGCTGACGTTCGAGGGCCGCGACCACCTCAACCTCTACTACCGACTGGATCCCTCGGCGCGCGGGCAGGGCCTGGCCCGCGAGATCGCCGCGGCCGGCACGGCGTACGCCGCCGAGTGGTGGCCGGACCGCCCGGTGCTGGCCCGGATCGCACCGACGAATGCACCGTCGGTGAAGGTCGCGCGGGCCGCCGGACTCCTGGACGTCGGCGCGCGGCGAGCACCCCAGGACCCGAAGGACCAGCCCGCGCCGAGGCTGCTGCGTTCGCCCCTCGCTCGGGTGGGGCCGGTCACCGCCGGCGACCCGGCGTACGACGAGCTGCTCGACCTGTGGTGCCGGGTCAACGACAGCGGTGGCGCCGTCGGGTTCGAGGCCCACGCACCGCGCGAAGCAGTGGCCGACGCACTCGAGCGGCACCTCGCGGACGCGGGCACCACCCTCGTGCGACTGCACGCCCCGACGTCGCTGGGCCGAGAAGATTCCTCCCCGACGGGACAGCTGCTGGGATTCGGATTCGTGGTGCGGCCGACGCATCACGCTGTGCGGCACCGGTGCTCACTCATGCGGGTGATGACCGATCCGAAGCAGCGGGGAGCGAATCTGGGACGCCTGCTGATGGGAACGCTGCACGCCCACGCCCGGTCGCAGGGATGCGAACTGGTGCAGATCGACTACCGCGGCGGCACCGGTCTCGGTGCCTTCTACCAGCGCTGCGGCTACGTCGAGACCGGCCGGGTGCCGGGTGGGCTGCGCTTCAGTTTCGGCGACCGCGACGACGTGGCGATGACCCGTCGCCTCGACGGGCTGCCCCTGCGTCAGTAGACGTAGACCAACTCGCTCATCTGCAGACCGCCGCCGGAGATGAGGTAGTCCTGGGCGGCCGTCGACACCCGGCAGCATCCGTGCGAGTCGGGGTAGGGCGGGATGCTCGGCGAACCGTGGACGGCGATGCCGCCGACGAAGTAGTAGGGCTTGTACAACCCGCCGAGCGGGCCGTAGACCCAGCCCGTCGTCGTCTTGCGGTAGATCTTGAAGTTCCCGGACGGGGTGCGCGCGATTGCCGGGTGCCCCTCGTACTCGAATGTGCGGCCGGAGCCGGTGGAGGTGTTCAACGTGATCGCGCTGCGTCCGCCGCGTGCCACCATCAGCAACTGGCGGGTCTTGTCGATCTCGATGTGGTTACCGGCGTAGCGCGGCCACGCACGGTGCTTGCTGTCGATCGCGGTCCACGTCGGGGCGTCGATCTCGCCGGTGGTGGGGATGCCGTTGGCCTTCTGCACAGCCCACACCGCCTGCTGCACCACGAACCCGAACTGGCCGTCCATGCCGCCGCACCAGTACCCGGCGTTCCACATGGCGTGCTGCGCCGACAGCACCCAGCTGCCGGTGGACCCCATCTTGAGCACAGGCCGGGTCGCGGTCGCCGCGTCTGCGGGGGCCGCGAGCATCGCCCCGCCGACGATCGCGAACGCGGAGGAACCGATGGTCGTGGCAAGCAGAGTCCGTCGATCGATAGCAGTCATGATGTCCCCTGTTGAATGAAGAATGGCGGGCTCGAGTGCGACCCGCGCCTCGTACCCGTGTGACGGGGAGGTCCCGTACCACACACATTAGACGGTGCGCAGGGTATTCCGGTTGGATTTCTGGAACCCGAGGCGGGGGAATCTCAGACCGGCTGAGCCTCGAACCGTCCACGAGGGTGCGCGATTTCGTCCTGGGCGCTGATCAACTGCAGCTCGCGAGTGCCCGCCGCGTGCGTCGCCTCGATGATCGCGAAGACCGAGTCGGCCGTGGTGGCCAGCGCGTGCGCCACGCCCTCGGTCATCACCCGCGCCAGGAAGATCGCGGCGGTCGCGTCACCGCACCCGCTCACATGCAGAGGCATCAGCGGTGTGGTCACCTGGAACGCCCCCTCGCGGCTCACCGCCACCATCTGCACCGAGTCGGCCGGCGTCTGGTCGGTCTGCACCGAGGTGACCAGGACCGTGTCGGGGCCCTGCCGTCGTAGCGCCTCGACAGCCGCGAGCAGGTCTGCCACCGAGCGGATCGAGCTGCCGGTGAGGTACTCCAGCTCGAACTGGTTCGGGGTGACGATGTCCGCGGCCGGCACGATCCGGTCGCGCATGAACTCCGGGATCCCCGCCTGCACGTAGAACCCACGGCCCACGTCACCCATCACCGGATCGGCGCAGTACACGGCCGCCGGGTTGGCCGACTTCACCCTGGCCACCGCGTCCAGGACGATCTCGCCCACGGGCGGCGCGCCCTGGTAGCCCGACAGCACGGCGTCGCACTCGGGCAGCACGCCGCGTTCCTCGATGCCGGTGATGACGTCGCCGACCGTCTGCGGCTCGAAGACGATGCCGCGCCACTCGCCGTACCCGGTGTGGTTGGAGAAGTGTACGGTGTGCACCGGCCAGACCTCGTGCCCGAGGCGCTGCAGCGTGAAGACAGCCGAGCTGTTGCCGGCATAGCCGTAGGCGACGGAGGACTGGATGGACATGACCTTCACCAGCGCAGGGTATGACGCCCTGTGCCGGGTGCACCGCTGCCGGGATACGGGACAATCGCAGGATGAGTGAACCGACCACCCCGCAGCAGCTGCCCGACGACGCGGTCGTCCTCGATGTCCGCGAGCAGGACGAGTGGGACGCGGGTCACGCGCCGGGCGCGGTGCACATCCCGCTCGGCGACCTGCCCACCCGTCTGGACGACCTGCCCCCGGACGACACCACGCTTCCGGTCATCTGCCGATCCGGCGGCCGCTCCTCGCAGGCGGTCGCGTGGCTGAGCCAGCAGGGATTCGACGTCGCCAACGTCGACGGCGGCATGCGCGCCTGGGCGTCTGCCGGCAAGCCGCTGACCGCCGACTCCGGGGAACCGCGCGTCATCTGAGGCGGGTCATACCCGGCCGGCGTGCGGGTCAGGTGCGGTTCTTGGCCACCGTCTTGCCGATCACGGTGGCGACCACGAAGGTGATGACGGCCACCACCACGAAGAAGATGAGCCCGACGCCGAGGGCCGCCCCGACGCCCGTGCCGGTGGCGATGGCGATGACCGCATAGATCACCCCGGCTATGACGCCGGCAATGAGTCCACTGCGCACGTTCGGATTCATGAGTCCTCCATCGGATCGGGCCCATGACACTAGTGGCGCGCGGCCGTCCGTGTGTCCGGTCGGCGCCACTACTTCAGCAACCGTGACATCCGGCGGTCCGCCAGCACCTTGCCCCCGGTCTGGCACGTGGCGCAGTACTGCATCGACCGATCCGCGAACGACACCTCGCGTACGACGTCTCCGCAGACCGGGCAGGCCTCTCCGGTGCGTCCGTGCACCCGCATACCCGCCCGTTTGGCATCCTTCAGGTCCTTCGCCGGCTTGCCGGACGCCGTCGCCACCGCACCGCGCAGGATCTGCTCCAGCGCGTCGTAGAGCACTGACACCTGCTCCTCCGACAGCGAACCGGCGACGGCGTACGGCGAGAGCTTGGCCGCGTGCAGCACCTCGTCGGAGTAGGCGTTGCCGACCCCGGCGATGACGGACTGATCGCGCAGCAGGCCCTTGATCTGGGTGCGGCGACCCTCCAGGATCCCGGCGAACACCTCACGGGTGAAGGACTCGTGCAACGGGTCCGGGCCGAGCGAGGCGATGCCGGGCACGTCCTGCGGCGAACGCACGATGTACGCGGCGAGCCGCTTCTGGGTGCCGGCCTCCGTGAGGTCGAACCCCGCGCCGTCGGAGAACCGCACCCGCAGCGCGATCGGGGACTTGCCCGGCCGCAGCATCGTGGCCGGCGACTGCTCGGACCAGCGCAGCCAGCCGGCCCTGGCCAGGTGGAAGATCAGGTGGACCCCGTCGGCATCGATGTCGATGAACTTGCCGTGCCGCTCCACCCCGGTCACGAGCAGACCCTGCAACGCCTGCGGCGGCGGGTCGAAGGTCTTCATCACGCTGAACGACCCGACCTCGACACCGGTCATCGCGAGGTCGACCACACGGGCGCGCAGGAAGTCGGTCAGACCTTGCACCTCGGGCAACTCGGGCACGTCGACTCCTCCGACCGGCGATGACGGCGGACCGGCGGGCACGCCTCGAGCACGACAGTAACGATCAGGTCCGACGGGCGAGGGAGAACAAGCACCGAGCCCCGAGCCTCAGCCGTACGTCGGCTCCTGCGGCCAGCCGGTGGGGCTGTCCTCCCAGTCCTGCTGACGGCCGTAGCACGTGCGGTCCATGATGTGCCCGACCGGCAGGATCGCCTCGGTGCCGCGGGCGGTGGTCATGTAGGTGAGGTACGGGACACCGTGGCGCAGCAGGTAGTAGGAGTATCCGGGCAACTGACCTTCCCTGCCGGAGTCGTCGCTCCGGGTCCAGCCCCAGTCGTAGTGGTAGCTCGTCTTGTACGACGAGACCCACCGGTGATCCCAGCCGCGCTCCTTCGCCCACGCCTGGAGCTTCTCGATCGGCGCCTGCGACACCATCGCGAAGGAGATGCCCTCGTCGGCCAGCCGGCTCATGTTCGCGGGCAGGTTGTCGACGGCCCATGTGCAACTGGGACAGCCCTGCTCCCACCCGGGGTCGAACATCACGTTCTGCACCAGGAGCAGATAGTGGTCGCCGAACAATTCCGCCAGGCGCACCGGGCCGCAGCGCCCGGCGAACACGTAGTCCTCGACCTGCACCATCGGCAGCCGCCGGCGCGCTGCGGACACCCGGTCGTCGTGCCGGGTGACCTCTTTCTCCAGCGCGACCTGCTCGGCGAGCGCGGTGTCGAACTCGGCGCGCCCCACGACCGGGGGCGCTGCCTCCGGTGCACGGGTCCGGTCGACGGTCTGGGCGGTGTCCTGATCGGCCATGGTGTCCTCCGACGGTGCTCGACGGCCAAGGAACCGTTCGACGATACGCGCCGGGGACGCCGTTCGGGAGGGGGATTCGCGTCGATCGGGGGGACGGGACTCTGCATCGAGCGCGCCGGTACTCCCGGTTCGAACGCGGTTCAGCCGCGGATCGTGCTCTGGTCGTGCTCCCGCTCGAAATCGTCCACCGCGGCCGCGGCGCCGCCGAGCTCGTCGCCGACCTCACCCGCGACTTCTGCGTCGTCGCCAGCGTGGCGGTGCCCGTCCTCGTCCATGCCGCGATCGGCCGCCGCCAGGGTGCGGTGCGCGGTGGACAGCAGCACCG